>JANMMD010000365.1:0-7412 GCA_031372905.1 Betaproteobacteria bacterium | reverse complement strand
GGAAAAGTACGAGGTGCACCACGGCGTGGAGATCACCGACCCGGCCATCGTCGCCGCGGCGGAACTTTCCCACCGCTACATCACCGACCGCTTCCTGCCCGACAAGGCCATCGACCTCATCGACGAGGCCGCGGCCAAGGTAAAGATCGAGAAGGACAGCAAGCCCGAGGCCATGGACAGGCTCGACCGCCGGCTGATCCAGCTGAAGATCGAGCGCGAGGCGGTACGCAAAGAAAAGGACGAAGCCTCGGTGAAGCGTTTCGGGCTCATCGAGGACGAGATCCTCAAGCTGCAGCGTGAGCTGAACGACCTCGACCAGATCTGGAAGGCCGAGAAGGCCGCGGCGCAGGGCAGCGAAGATTTGCTCGCCGAGCGCGACAAGCTGCGCTCACAGATCGAAGAGCTCACGCGCCGGGGCGAGTTCGACAAGGTGGCCGAGTTGCAGTACGGGCGCCTGCCCGAGATCGAGAAGCGCCTGAAAGCGGCGCAGGACACCGAGACCGGCAAGGCCAAGGCCGGGCGCCCGCAGCTGCTGCGCACCATGGTCGGCGCCGAAGAGATCGCCGAGGTGGTGAGCCGCGCCACGGGCATCCCGGTCAGCAAGCTGATGCAGGGCGAGCGCGACAAGCTGCTGCAGATGGAGGCCAAGCTGCACGAGCGTGTGGTGGGCCAGGACGAGGCCATCGTGGCCGTGGCCGATGCCATCCGCCGCTCACGTGCGGGCCTGTCCGACCCCAACCGGCCGCTGGGCAGCTTCCTCTTCCTCGGCCCCACCGGCGTGGGCAAGACCGAGCTGTGCAAGGCGCTGGCGGGTTTTCTCTTCGACAGCGACGACCACATGATCCGCGTCGACATGAGCGAGTACATGGAGAAGCATTCGGTGAGCCGCCTCATCGGCGCGCCACCCGGCTACGTCGGTTACGACGAGGGCGGCGCGCTGACCGAAGCCGTGCGCCGCAAGCCCTACAGCGTGCTGCTGCTCGACGAGGTGGAGAAGGCCCACCCGGATGTCTTCAACGTGCTCTTGCAGGTGCTGGACGATGGCCGCCTGACGGACGGGCAGGGGCGAACGGTGGACTTCAAGAACACCGTGATCGTGATGACCAGCAACCTCGGCAGCCAGATGATCATGCAGATGAGCGGCCGCTCGACGCTGGAGATTCGCGACGCGGTCTGGGGCGAGGTGAAGCAGCATTTCCGGCCCGAGTTCCTGAACCGCATCGACGAGACCGTGGTCTTCCACGCGCTCGACCAGAGCAACATCCAGAGCATCGCGAAGATCCAGCTCAAGCTGTTGGAGGGGCGGCTGGAGAAGCTGGAGATGAAGCTCGAGGTGTCGCCTGCGGCGCTGGCCGAGCTGGCCAAGGTCGGCTTCGACCCGGTGTTCGGCGCGCGGCCTTTGAAGCGCGCCATCCAGCAGCGCATCGAAAACCCCGTCAGCAAGCTGATCCTGCAGGGGAAGTTCGGCCCGAAGGATGTGATCCCGGTGGATGTGGAGGCTGGCGAGTTCGTCTTCTCGCGCATCGTCCATTGAAACGGCAGATTCGAGTTCGCCGTCTATTGCGGTGGCTCGATGCGCTCCAGCTGCATGCGTGCCAGGGTCAGGTTGCCGGTGGTGGCCGAGACCACCAGGTGCAGCGCCACGCCGGGGTGGCCCGGTACCGGGCGCAGGATGAGGTGGTGGCTGCTGCTGCTGACGCTGGCTTCGGCGCGCGCCTGGCCCAGCCCCAGAGCACGCGAGGCGTCGTTCATCTGGGCGAGCAGCACAGCGCCTTGCTGTGCCAGGCGTTCCGCCGATGGCGGGCCGCCGGCGGCGGCCAGCGGCTGCGAGGTGTGCAGGTCGAACACGCAGCAGGCCACCGCGCCCTTGATGAGCCGGCAGCGGTCTGCATAGGCCTGCCAGCCCGTGGTGCCGCCCACCTTGGGCATGGGGGTGGGCGCGGACCGGGGCAGCGTGGGGATGAGCGGGGCCACGGGCTTGGCGGCCAGCGGTTGCAGGTCCATGGGCTGGGTGGGCGCCTCGCTGCTGGGCAGCGCGGGCTTGGCCACGGCCTGGGCGAGGTCGGTGTTCAGCGTGCGCCGGTTGCCGACGCTGCCATGCTGACGGTTCCAGGCGCCGCCGATGTAGGCCCAGGCCTGGCGCGGCTTGTCGGCATGCGGCGTGACCTGCACCGCCACGTTGCTGCCGGCGCCCAGCTGCGCGGCGTGGGCGGCCAGGGCGATGCTGCTGCCCAGCGGCACCATCAGCACATCGCGGTTGGGCCAGCTGCCGCGCAGCAGGCTTTCATGCAGCGGGCCGAGTTGGTTGGCCAGCGCGTTCTGTGGCAGCTCGCCGACCAGCAGCACGCCCAGGCGGCTGTGGCCCAACAGCACCTTGGCCACTTGCGCGCGCGTCGGCGCGTCGGCGTTGACGTCGGTGGCGTAAACGCGCACCGGCGATTCATCGGCCAGCGGCATCTCCACAAACTGCAGCACGGCCAGCGCCACGCCGTGGCCTTGGCGGCGTATCGAAAGCCGCTGCACACGCGCCCCCGCGGCGCTGGCCAGGCTGGTGAGCAGGCGCAGGCTGGCGGCGGTGCCCAGGTCGTGCAATGCAATGAACTCCGGCGTGTGCTGCACGAATTCGCGTTGCAGCGAGCCCGGCACGTCGGCGGTGATGAAGAGCTCGACCTGGTCATCGGAGATGCGCCGGCCGATGTCGTGCCGGCCCTGGCCGAGGTAGGCATCGCGGTCGGTGACGATCTGCGTGCGCGGTGCCAGCAGCTCTTCGCGGTTGGGGGCCCGCTCCGCGGGGCGGGTGGGGTCTTGCCACTGGGGCTCGTCGCGCCGGAAATTCATCCGGTGATGATAGGCATCGGGTTGGCCCGCCGCATCGTCAGAAAGGGGGCTGGTTCGTAGAATCACGACCCCGATGACGCACGCTCACCACAAGCCCGTGAAATGATCAACACACCAACTTCTTCCGCACCCGGCCAGCCGGCCCCGGTGGTGGTGGTCGGCGCCGGCCTCGGCGGTCTGGCGGTGGCGCTGCACCTGGCCCAACGCTTGCCGGTGGTGGTGCTGGCCAAGCGTGAATTGAACGAGGGCGCCACGGCGTGGGCGCAGGGCGGCATCGTCGGCGTGCTGGGCAGCGACGACAGCATCGCCAGCCACGTGCAGGACACGCAAGACGCTGGCGCCGGCATCGTCGATGAACACACCGCGCGCTTCATCGCCGAGCAGAGCGAGCGTGCGATCCGTTGGCTGGTGGAGGCCGGCGTGCCGTTTTCGCCCGACGCCGACGGCCCGATGGGCCTGCACCTCACACGCGAAGGCGGGCACGCGGTGCGGCGCATCGCACATGCGGCCGACGCCACCGGCAAGGCCATCCACGACACGCTGCTGCAGTGCGCCCGTGAGCATCCGAACATCTCGCTGCGCGAGCGCTGGATGGCGGTGGACGTGATCACCTCGCGCCACCTCAAGCGCGCCGAAGCGCCACGCTGCTATGGGGTGTACGCGCTGGATATGGACCACGGCCGTGTGGAGACGCTGGCCGCCAGCGCCGTGGTGCTGGCCACAGGCGGCGTGGGCAAGGTCTACCGCTACACGAGCAACCCCGACACCGCCACTGGCGACGGCATCGCGATGGCCTGGCGCGCCGGCTGCCGCGTCGGCAACATGGAGTTCATCCAGTTCCACCCCACCTGCCTGTACCACCCGCAGGAGCGCAGTTTCCTCATCACCGAGGCGCTGCGCGGCGAGGGCGCCTATCTCACCTTGCCGAACACGGGTGTGCCTGACGGCGTGGGCACACGGTTCATGGCCGCACACGACGAGCGGCTGGAACTCGCGCCGCGCGACATCGTCGCCCGGGCCATCGACTTCGAGATGAAGAAGCACGGCCTCGACCATGTCTGGCTCGATGCCC
This sequence comes from Betaproteobacteria bacterium, assembly GCA_031372905.1. Lineage (GTDB taxonomy): Bacteria > Pseudomonadota > Gammaproteobacteria > Burkholderiales > Burkholderiaceae_C > Rubrivivax. The sequence continues at coordinate 3,502 of JANMMD010000365.1, read as the reverse complement.
GGCATCTCGGCGAGGCTTTCCTCAAGGAGCACTTCCCCACCATCCACGCGCGCTGCCTCAGCCTCAACATCGACATCGCGAAGCAGCCCATACCGGTGGTGCCGGCGGCGCACTACACGTGCGGCGGTGTGGTGACGGACCTGGATGGCCGCACCGACCTGCCCGGCCTCTATGCCGTCGGCGAAACCACCTACACCGGGCTGCACGGCGCCAACCGCCTGGCGAGCAATTCGCTGCTGGAATGCGTGGTGCTGGGGCGCACCTGCGCCGAGCGCATCCTGGCCGAAGACGCGCCATCGCCGGGTGCGCTGCCGGCCTGGGACGAGAGCCAGGTGGAAGACGCCGACGAGCAGGTCGTCATCGCGCACAACTGGGACGAGCTGCGCCTCTTGATGTGGAACTACGTCGGCATCGTGCGCACCACCAAGCGCCTGGAGCGCGCGCTGCACCGCATCAAGCTGCTGCGCCAGGAAACGCTGGAGTACTACGCCAACTTCCGCGTCAACCGCGACCTGCTGGAACTGCGCAACCTGGTGATGTGCGCCGAGCTCATCGTGCGCAGTGCGCTGCGCCGCCACGAGAGCCGCGGCCTGCACTACAGCCGTGATTTCCCGCATGCGCTGCCGGTGAGCTTTCCGACCGTGCTGACGCGCCGCGCGCGCAGCCAGGATGTCGATGCCTGAGCAACCACTCCGGCATCGACGCCAGATTCACTCGAGCGTCGCGAAGCCCGAGCGCGGCGCTTGTTCGATGCGGGCGCGGCCCTGGTTCTTGGCCGCGTAGAGCGCGCGGTCGGCCCGCGAGAGCAGCTGCTCCAGCGTCGCGCCGTGGTTGGGGAAGAGCGCGATGCCGGCCGAGAACGAGCCCCGCGGCAGGCGGCGCCGGCCCAGGGCCAGCTGCAGGTTGGTGAAGCTGTCGAGCAGCCGGGTGATGGCCACCTGCGCTTCGTCGGCCTGCAGGTCGGGCATCACCGCGACGAACTCCTCGCCGCCGTGCCGGCAGACGACATCGCTCTTGCGCAGGGTCTCGGTCAGCAGCTGGCCGAAACGCTGCAGCACCAGGTCGCCGGCGGCATGGCCACAGGTGTCGTTCAACAACTTGAAGTGATCCAGGTCCAGCAGCACGACGCACAGCGGCGTGCCCTGGCGACGCGCACGTTCCAGCAGACCGGGCGCGACCTCGAACAGATAGCGCCGGTTGTGCAGGCCGGTCAGCGGGTCGTGCAGCGCCTGTTCACGCAGCTGTTCGTGCAGGCGTTCGGTCTCGGCCATCTGTGCCTGCAGCGCGGCGTTCAGCTCGATGAGGCGGCGGCGATCGTCCTCGACGCTGCGGCGGCCGTCGACAGCCACGTCGCGCTCATGGCGCGCCTGTTCAAGCTGCTGCGTGATGTCCAGCGCCACATAGCGCGCGCGGGCGCTGCGGCCGACCAGGCTTTCGTAGAGCGCGTGCGCCTCGCGCAGGTGGTGCAGCGCCTGCGCGGCCTGGCCGGTCTGTTCGGCGGCGTCGCAGAGCGCGCGCTGCAGGGCCATCAGGTCGTAGCCCGGCCTTGCGCCGCCGGCCGCGACGCTGGCTTTCAGCACCTCCAGCGCCGTGGCGTATGCGCCATGGGCATCGCCGGCGGCGAGGCGGCAGCGTGCCATTTGCCAGCCCCAGGCCAGCGACCATTCGCCGGCCGGGTCACGTGGCAGCGCTGCTTGCACATCCCGCAGCAGGCCTTCGGCGCGCTCGATTTCCCCGCCGGCCAGGAACGCCAGCGCCAGCGGCAGCGTCATGTCTTCCACGACATCGGGTGCTTCACCGGGCAGCAGACGCTCCAGCATGGCGCCCAGGGTGCTGGCCTCGGCCAGATCGCCCGAGGCGTGGTGGATGACGATGAGGTTGCAGGCCGCCACCAGCTGCGCTGTCTTCGCACCCACCTCGGTGGCCGCGGTCAACGCCTGCAGGCTGTAGGTGCGTGCGTCTTCCAGGTTGTAGAGGTCGTGGTGGCGGCCGCCGAGGTTGGTGCAGGCGGTGACGTACGGCCCGGGCCAGCCGGTCTGCTGCGCGGCGTCCAGCGCGGCGTGCAGGTGGCGCAACGAGGCGTCCACCTGGCCCAGCAGCTTGAAGGTGATGGCTCGCGAGTTGTGTGCGATGAAGCGGTCCATCGGAACGCGCGGGTTGCCGTGGCGAGCATCCAGCAGGGCCTGCAGGCGCGACGAGGCCGCGGCGTCCCCTTGGCGGCGCAGCAGCATCGCCTCCAGTTCGTCGCACAGGCGTAGGCCGCTCGCGCTGTCGTCGCTCGCGTCTGCGGCAAGGAAGTGGCCGCGTGCAAGCTCCAGCGTCTGCTGCGCCTGATCGGGCGGTGCCAGACGCGCCTCGCCCAGCGCCACCAGCAGCTGCGCCTCGCAGCGGTGCGCACTGGGCCTGTCGAGATCCAGGCACAGGCGGCGCGCCAGCGCCAGCGATGCTCCAGGGTCGAGGTAGCTCAGTTGCCAGGCCCGCAGCAGCGGGTTGACGGCAATTTCAGCCACGCGCGCGCATTGCGGTGCGGGCCTGCACAAAGCCGAAGGCGTACTCCACGGCGTCCAGCATCTGGCGCTCGTTGTCGATGCGTTCGCGGTCGCTGAGATAGAAGACGTAGTCCACCTCGTGGCGGATGTAGCGCGGTGCCAGGCGGTTCAGTGCCACGCAGGCCACATCGGCCAGCAGCTCGGAGTCGCCCGCCACGGCGGGGTAGCGGTGGGCGTGGTCTTGCACCGCTTCGAACACGGCGCGTTCGTTGTGGTTGCACACGGATGCAAAGTCCGCGGTCAGCATGGTCGTCATGGTCGCACTCCACCCTGCAGCAGGGCACTCCGGAGTATCGGCCCCGGCCCGCTCAGCTTGAGCGGTATGCGGGCTTCAGGCAGCGCCGATGTTCGGCACGAAGCCACGCCGCGTGGCCGGTTGCGCCACGCTGCCCGGGTTCTGGCGCACGAAGGCGAGCATGCGGTCGATGCAGCCCAGCGCCAGGCTGCGCACCGGCTCGGGCACCACGATGTCGTGTTTGCCGCCGGGGGCGCTGGTCAAGCAGTCCACCACGCCCTGCAGCGCGTTCATGGCCATCCACGGGCAGTGCGCGCAGCTCTTGCAGGTGGCGCTGTTGCCGGCGGTCGGGGCCTCGATCAGCAGCTTGCCCGGCGCCAGCTGGCGCATGCGGTGCAGGATGCCGTTGTCGGTGGCCACGATGTAGGCCGACGCCGTGCCGTCCACCACCGCCTTGAGCAGCTGGCTGGTGCTGCCCACCAGATCGGCCTGCTCGACGACGCTCTTGGGCGATTCCGGGTGCACCAGCACCAGCGCGCCGGGGTGCTGCTGGCGCAGCAGGTCGAGCTCGAGGCCCTTGAACTCGTCGTGCACGATGCAGGCGCCGTTCCACATCAGCATGTCGGCGCCGGTCTGCTCCTGGATGTAGCGGCCCAGGTGGCGGTCGGGCGCCCACAGCACCTTCTTTCCCTGGTCCTTCAGGTGGTTGACGATGGCC
>JANMMD010000326.1:0-16191 GCA_031372905.1 Betaproteobacteria bacterium | reverse complement strand
AAGTGGTCCTGCGGCATGCCGCACTTGTCGACCACGATCTTGCGGATCTCGCGCTCGTAGCGGCGCACGTCGTCGACCTGGCTGCGCAGGATGTGGCACAGCTTCTCGATCGTCTTCACGGTGAAGCGGATCGTCATCAGGTCTTCGCTGATGGCGTGCTGGGCCCTGTTGTAGGCCGTCGACTTGTAGCCTTCCTTCTCGTAGGCCTTGCGCATCTTGTCGAAGTGCACGCGCAGCGCGGTGAACTTCTCCAGCGCCTGCTTCTTCAGCTCTTCCAGCTTCTTCGTCAGCGCCTTGCTGCCGCCGGCGCCGTCGTCGTCGTCTTCTTCGTCGAACTCGTCGAAGTCTTCTTCGGCCACGTAGTCGTCGGCCTCGTCGCTGCTGATGAAGCCGTCGACGATCTCGCTGATCTGTTGCTCGCCGGCGCCGATGCGGTCGGCCATGGCCAGGATCTCGGCAATGGTGGTGGGCGAAGCGCTGATGGCCAGCATCATCGCTTGAAGGCCGCCTTCGATGCGCTTGGCGATCTCGATCTCGCCTTCACGCGTCAGCAGCTCGACCGTGCCCATCTCGCGCATGTACATGCGCACGGGGTCGGTGGTGCGGCCGAACTCGCTGTCGACGGTGGACAGCGCGGCTTCGGCGGCTTCTTCGGCTTCTTCTTCGGTGGCCGTGGTGGCGCCGCCACCGGCCACCAGCAGCGTGGCGGCGTCCGGCGCCTGCTCGTAGACCGCGATGCCCATGTCATTGAGCATCGAAACGATGGCCTCGAGGATTTCCTCGTTGACCAACTTCTCGGGCAGGTGGTCGTTGATTTCCTGGTGCGTGAGGAAGCCGCGCGTCTTGCCCATCTTGATGAGCGTCTTCAGCTCCTGACGGCGCTTGGTGGCTTCCTCTTCGGTGAGCGCGGTTTCTTCCAGGCCGAACTCGCGCATCAGCGCGCGCTCTTTGGCGCGCGACACCTTCATGCGCAGCGGTTTGGCCTTGACGGCCTTTTCGCCTTCGGCCTCGGCTTCGGGTTCCGCTTCGGCCTCCACCTCGGCTTCGGGCTCGCCTTCAAATTCGCCGTCGATGTCGGCCAGGTCCACGTCCTCGGCGGGCGGGCCCTTGGACTCGGTGCCCTTCTTGCCTGCCTTCTCAGCAGCCTTGCCCGCCTTCGCGGGCTTGACCTCGCCCTTGGCGGCCTTCGCTGCAGGCTTGGTGGCTTCCGCCTTCGCCGCCGGCTTGGCCGCAGGCTTGCTGGCTTCAGCCTTCGCCGGTGCCTTGGCCAGCGGCTTGGCGCCCTTGGTCTCGGCAGCCGGTGCGGCCTTGCCCTTGGGCGCGGCGGCTGGGGCAGCAGCGGCGGTCTTGGCGGGCTTGGCGGCAGGGGCGGCGGGCTTTTTGGCGGTCATGCGATTCCTTGGGGCTGGGGTGGCGACAGGGCCCGTGCGCGCGGCCGAACTTGCGACGAAAGTGCGCGCACGTCGGGCCGGCAAGTTCGTCTGAACTCTTCGTGTCTACAGCCCTTGCGGGAGGGGTTGACCGGTGGCTTGTTGGCCAGGTGCCCTTTTCGAGGGTGGTCGGTGCCCGGAGGTGCTGTCGTCACTCTTGCCGCTGCGACAAACCGCGGATTATACCCAGCTGCGGCCGATTCTCCCTCGGTGGGCCCTGCTTCAAGCCCCGCCGGACAGCGCCTGTTCTGCAGCTTTGTGGTCCGCGATGCGCCTGCGTATGGCGCCGATGCGGTCGAGGTGTTCGCGGTCGGTGCGGCCCTCGGCAATCAGCTGCGCCGCGTCCTCTTCCAGGCGTGCAGCCGACAGTCGGTGCAGCACACGCTGCAAGTCCGCGAACTGTTGTTCTTCGTCGGGCGCTGCATGCTCCACCCACGCTCGCGCCGTGCCATGCCAGGGCTCGTGGCCGGCTGCCTCTTCCAGCGCCGACCAGGTTTGTGGCCCATGTTCCACGAGTTGCCGTTCGAGCCAACTCACCACTTCGCCGTGCACACCGTCCAGGCCGTGCAGCAGTTCATGGTCTTCTGCGGACAGCCGATCCCACCAGTCGCTGTGGCGCAGCAAGAGGCGCAAGGCAAGGTCGCCCGAGCCCGCAGGCGCACGCCGCCCTGCGCGGCGCAGCGGCGCCTGCGTGGCCAGTGGCGTGCTTCGCTGTCGGCTGGCCGGCACGGCGGAGGCGGTGCCCCACAACGACGACAGATCGGCCGCCTCCAGCTGCGCCTGCCGCGCCAGCTCGGGCAGCAGCTGGCGCTTCAGCGCACCGTCGGGCAGGGCCATCCACAGCGGTTTGGCCTGCGCCAACATGCGCGCGCGGCCTTCTGCGGTGCTCAGATCGGCGTCTTCCGAGGCTTGTTCGATGAGCTGGCGTGACAAGGGCACGGCCTCGGCGACGCGTTTGTCGAAGGCTTCGGGACCGAGCTCACGCACGTAGCTGTCGGGGTCGTGTTCGGGCGGCAGGAAGAGGAACTTCACGCTGCGCAGATCGGTGGCGTGCGGCAAGGCCGCCTCCAGCGCCCGGCCCGCGGCGCGGCGGCCGGCGGCGTCGCCGTCGAAGCTGAAGACCACGCTGTCGCTGAAGCGAAAGAGCTTCTGCACGTGCTCGGCGGTGCAGGCTGTGCCGAGGGTGGCCACGGCGTTGGCGAAGCCGCTCTGCGCCAGCGCCACCACGTCCATGTAGCCCTCCACCACCAGCGCGTAACCCTTGTCGCGCAGCGCCTGGCGCGCCTCGAACAAGCCGTAGAGCTCGCGGCCCTTGCTGAAGAGCGGCGTTTCCGGCGAGTTCATGTATTTCGGCTTGCTGTCGTCCAGCACGCGCCCGCCGAAGCCGATGACCTTGCCGTCGACACCGCGGATGGGGAACATCACACGGTCGCGGAACCAGTCGTAGCGGCCGCCGTCGCTGGCCGATGCAGCCTCGCCGTCTTCCTTGTCCCTGTCCTTGTCCTTCAAGCGCACCAGGCCGGCTTCTTCCAGCAGCGGGTCGTCGTAGTTCGGGAAGACGCCGGCCAGCGTGCGCCAGCCCGGCGGCGCAAAGCCGAGCCCGAAACGCGCGGCGATGGTGCCGGTGAGGCCGCGGCGCTTCAGGTAGTCGATGGCGCGCGGCTGCGCCTTCAACTGCGCGCGGTAGAAATCGGCGGCGCGCTGCAGCACATCGCCCAGCGACAAGCGGCGTTCACGCAGTGTGTCGCGGCGCTGGCGCTCTTCGGGGCTGACCTGCTCTTCCGGCACCGTCAGGCCCACGCCTTGCGCGAGGTCGCGCACGGCCTCGACGAAGCTCAGGCCCAGGTGTTCGGTGAGAAAGCGGATGGCGTCGCCGCTGGCGCCGCAGCCGAAGCAGTAATAGAACTGCTTGGACGGGCTCACTGAGAAACTCGGCGACTTTTCGCCATGGAAGGGGCACAGCCCCATGAAGTTGGCGCCGCCGCGTTTCAGCTGGACATGGCGGCCGACGATGTCGACGATGTCGACGCGGGAAATCAGTTCTTGCAGGAAGCCGGCTGGGATCACGGCCCAAGTCTAGCGACGCCGCCCTGCGGCTCGTCATCGGGCGCCGGCACGGCGGTGGGCGCCGTGGCCAGCGCAAACATGCCTTTGTAGTCGCGCACCCAGGCGGCCACCTTGTCCACCGGCATAGGCGCGGCGATGCCCATGCCCTGGCCGATGGTGCAGCCCAGCTCCAGCAGGGTGCGCGCCTGCGCCGGGTTTTCCACGCCTTCGGCCACCACGGTGCAGCCGAAGGTGCCGGCCAGGCCGATGACGCCCTGCACGATGGCGCGGTCCTGGTCGTCGTCGAGCATGTGGTGTACGAAGCTGCGGTCGATCTTCAGCACGTCCACCGGCAGGCGCTTGAGGTAGGTGAGCGTGGAGTAGCCGGTGCCGAAGTCGTCCAGCGCGAACTTCACGCCGGCGGCCTGGCAGCGCGCCACCAGGGCCGAGGTGGCCTCGATGTCGGCATGCGCGGTGGTTTCCAGCATCTCGATCTCGAGGTGATGCGCCAAGGGCTCCGGGTGGCGTGCCAGCAGTTCGGTCAGGCGCTGCGCAAAGTCGGGCTCTTGCAGGTGGCGGGCCGAGACATTCACGCTGACCGAAAAATCCAGGCCGTCGCGGCGCCAGTTCGCCAGGTGCTCCAGCGCGTGAGAGATGACCCAGTCTCCGATGCTCGACGACAGCCCGGTGTTCTCGATCAGCGGCAGAAACTGCAGCGGCGCGATGATCCCCTGCTGCGGGTGTTCCCAGCGCAGCAGCGCCTCGAAGCCGAGCACGCGGCCATTCCGCATATCGACCTTGGGCTGGTAGTGCAGCAGGAGTTCCTGGCGGTCCAGCGCCTCCTGGATGCGTCCGATGGCCACCACGCGCTGTTCGGTGCGGCGGCGCTGCTCGGGGTCGAAGAAGAGATAGCCGTTGCGGCCGGCCTGCTTGGCGCCGTACATCGCGTGGTCGGCGTGGCGCAGCAGCGTGTCGGCGTCGCTGCGGTCGATGGGGTAGACGGTGGCGCCCATGCTCGCGGTGATCTGCACCGGCGCAGCGGCCGTGTCCACGGTGTAGGGCAGGGAGACCACGCGAAGCACGCGCTCCACCGCCAGCCGCGCTTCGTCCAGCGTGCCGGCGCGCAGCAGCAGCACGAATTCATCGCCGCCCAGGCGCGCGGCGGCGTCGGTCCCGTTCGTGCGGACGCGCAGCGCGCCGCGCAGGCGGCCGGCCATTTCCGCCAGCAGGCGGTCGCCGGCGGCGTGGCCGTGTTCCTCGTTGACGGGCTAGAAGTGGTCGAGGTCGAGGTAGCACACCGTCAGCAGGTGGCCGTCGCGGTCGGCCGCGCGCATCGCCTCGTCGAGCAGCGTCGACAGGTGCGCGCGGTTGGGCAGGCCGGTCAGTTCGTCGAAATGCGCCTGCCGCTCCAACTGGTCGCGCGCGCTTTGCTGTTGCGTGATGTCGGTGATGACGAGCACGTGGTAGCGGCGCTCGTCCGGGTCACCCTGGGGGCCGGGCACGGTGCTGATGGTGGCGTGCAGCATGCAGGCCTCGCCATTGCGGCGGCGCTCGAGCAACTCACCGCGCCAGTGGCCCTGGTCGCGCAGGCTGGCCCACATGTGTGCCCGCTGCTCGCGGGCCACAGCGTCGTCTGGCGCCGGGCGCAGCAGCGAGGGCACCGTGCCCATGAGTTCGTCGCGCGGCACGCCCAGGATGTGGGTGTAGGCCGGGTTCACGTCCAGCACGCGCAAATCAGGGTCTGTGATCAGCAACCCCTCGTGCAGGTGCTGAAACAGGCTGGCGGACAGGCGCTGACGTTCCAGCGCCTCGCGCTTGTCATGCACGTCGTCCAATGTCGCCAGCAGGCGCAGCGGGTGCCCGGCGCCGTCGCGCTCGATGACCATCAACGTGGCCTCGGCCCAGCGCCAGCCGCCGGCCGCCGGTGTGCGCAGCTCCAGCTCCCTGCGGCCGGCGTGGCCTTCGCGCAGCGCACGGATGGCCCGGTCGAGCAAGGGCTGGTCCTCGGGGTGCACACGCTGGCGCCAGGCCATCGGTGACCAAGCCACCGCGGTGTGGCCGCTGAGCGATCGCCAGGCGCCCGACGCAAAGCTCTCGCCAGTGCCCAGGTGCCAATCGGCCACGCCCAGGCGCGATCCGTCCAGCGCCCATTCCCAGCGCTGCGAACGGGCACGCCATGTCACGGTGGCAGCGTGGGCCAGCAGCACCAGCGCCAGCATGCTGGCCATCCACGCGGCCAGCAGCGGCCCGGTTTGGCTGGCAGGCGCCCAGGTCAGAAGGCCCTGGCCCGTGCCGATCGACGCGCCGAATCCCGCGGCGCCGCCCGATCCGCTTGACCCACCCGTTGCCACAGACCCGCTGGCCCCCAAGAGGCCGGTCAGCACCACACCACAGCTGGCCCAGGTGAACTGTTCGCGCAGTGCCAGCAGCACCAGCAGCACCGGCGGTACGAACAGCGCCACCGCGCCCACCCAGGGTGCTCGGGCGCCGCCCGCCCACCAGGTGATGACGGTGGCCAGCAGCATCAACGCGAGACCCACCATGCTGCGCCAGCCTGGCCGCAGGTGCTCGGCGGTATTCATCAGGCTGCGTTCGAGTGCCAGCACGGCGGTGCTGCCTGCCACCACGCCCAGCGCCAAGACCACGGCCCCAGCGCCCACACTGGCCAGGGTGGCGGTGCTGCCGTAAGCGGCAGGCCAGATGCCCAGTGCCACCGGCCCTGCAACGACCGCGCTGCCCACGGCAGCCAGCGCTGCAATATCGTGGGCGCGTTCGAGCCGGGTGTCGAAGCGGATGCGGCGCAACAAGCGCCAGCCGGCCCACGTCGCGGCCCCCACCATGGCGGTGGCAAGAAGACACAGCCAAGCTTGCAGGCCCAGGCTCAACAGCGCCAACAGCAAGCCGCCCAGGCTGCCGGCCCAGGCGCTGCGCCCACCGCGCCACCATGCGGCCAAAGCCAGGCCCGCCGGCAGCCCCAGGGCGGCCCAGGGGCTGAGAGGATGCAAAGCCAGCGCCCCGGCGTAGGCCAGCAACAGGGCGGTGAGGGCCATCATGCCGGCACGAACGCCCGCGGTGGCACGCGCCTGCCAGGTGGCGATGCGACGCGCCAGATTCGCCGAGATTGGCCGCGGTGCCCCGAGCCTGGTGTTCTGGCTCACACAGGCCCACAGCGAACGGGCTTGCGCCCGTCCATCAGAGCGCGAAGTCGCTGATCGATGCCCCGGCCGCGAGCGCCGCCGTCATCCACTTGGGCTTGAGGCCGCGGCCGCTCCAGGTGTCACCGGTGGCCGGGTTGCGGTACTTGGCCGCCACCTTGCCGCCGGCAGCCTTGGTCTTGGGTTTTGCCGCTGCCATGGGCTTGGCGGCGCTGGCACTGCCGATGTCGGCGAGCGTGAGGCCGAATTCGGCCATCAGCGCCTTGATCTTTGCGATGGCCTCACCGCGTTGTTCGCGCTGGAAGCTGGCGATCTGTTTCTCGAGGGCGGCTTTCTGCGCCAGCAGGTCGCTCAGGGTGTCTTTGGCCATGACGTCAACTCCGTATTGGGATGTGGGTTCCTGAAGGTACGGGCGGGCCTTCGACGCCGGGGCTTCAAGCAGCCGGCGGCACGTAACCCGCGGGTTTGTCGGCATCGCCGCCAAACAGAAAATGCTCCATCTGCCGCGCCAGGTATTGCCGGGCACGCGCGTCGGCCAGATTCAGGCGGTTTTCATTGACCAGCATCGTCTGGTGCTTTTTCCAGGCCTCGAAGGCCTCTTTGCTGATGTTGTCGTAGATGCGTTTGCCCAATTCGCCGGGGTAAGGCGAAAACCCCAGACCTTCGGCTTCTTTCTTCAGATAAACACATTGCACCATGCGGGCCATATCGTCCTCGTCGTTCAGAGATTTGTCAGAGTTTCTTCACCAGCACCTGGGAACGCCGGTCCCAGTTGTATTTGCGCTTGCGTGCTTCCGGCAGCCATTCCGGGTCGACGGAGGTGAAACCGCGTTTGATGAACCAGTGCATCGTGCGCGTGGTGAGCACGAAGATACTTTCGAAACCGCCGGCACGCGCGCGCTGCTCGATACGCTTGAGCAGCCTTTCGCCATCGCCCTGGCCTTGCGTCAGCGGCGACACGGTCAGTGCCGCCATCTCCGCCGTCTTTGCTTCCGGGTAGGGGTACAGCGCGGCGCAGCCGAAGATGATGCCGTCGTGCTCAACCACGCTGTAGAAATCGATGTCGCGTTCGATCTCGGTGCGTTCGCGGCGCACCAGCGTGCCGTCGCGCTCGAAGGGTTCGATCATCTGCAGGATGCCGCCGACGTCGTCGCTGGTGGCTTCGCGCAGGCTCTCGAGCTTCTCGTCGACCACCATCGTGCCCACGCCGTCGTGCGTGAACACCTCCAGCAGCAGCGCGCCGTCCGTGGCAAAGGGCAGGATGTGGCTGCGCTCGACGCCCGCTTCGCAGGCCTTCACGCAGTGCTGCAGGTAGAAGGCCGTGTCGGTGGGCAGCGTCGGTGGGGGCAGGGCAGCCAGCGCCCGTTTGGCATCCACCAGCGCGAGTTCGGTGTCGATGTTGCTGTCGGGGTCGGTGGGCGTTTCGCGGATGCCGGGCATCTCGGTCATGAACACCAGCTTGTCGGCCTGCAGCGAAATGGCGGTGGCCGTGGCCACGTCTTCCATCGTCAGGTTGAAGGCTTCGCCGGTGGGGCTGAAGCCGAAGGGCGAGAGCAGCACCAGCGCGCCGATGTCGATGGCGCGGCGGATGGCCGCCGAATCGACACGCCGCACCAGGCCGCTGTGGATGAAGTCGATGCCATCAACGATGCCCACAGGCCGCGCGGTGAGGAAGTTGCCCGAAACCACACGCACGGTGGCATTCGCCATCGGCGTGTTGGGCAGGCCCTGAGAAAATGCCGCTTCGATCTCGAAGCGCAACTGGCCGGCGGCTTCCTGTGCGGCATCCAGTGCCACCGAATCGGTGATGCGTATGCCACGATGGAAACGCGAGACATGGCCCTTGGCCGCGAGTTGCTCCGTCACCTGGGGCCGAAAGCCGTGCACCAGCACCAGCTTGATGCCCATGGCGTGCAGGATGGCGAGGTCTTGCACGAAGTGGTTCAGCTTGCCCGCGGCGATGGCCTCGCCGGCCAGCGCCACGACGAAGGTCTTGCCGCGGTAGGCGTGGATGTAGGGCGCCACGGCGCGGAACCACGGGACGAAGGTGTGCGGAAAGACAAGGCTCATGGGCAGGCCGGCAGCGAGGGTGTAGCCAACAGAGCAGGGGGTCGACAGGTGGCGCGATTGTGCCGCAGCATGTCGGCTCCATTTGCCTTGCCGAGGAGACCCGCATGGACGCGACCAAGACCCATGGCGCCTTCAGCTGGAACGAGCTGACCACCACCGACCCCCAGGCTGCTGCGAAGTTCTACAGCCAGCTCTTTGGCTGGACCACGCAGGACATGGGTGCTGACATGGGGCACTACCTGATGGCCAGCGTGGGCGACACCGGGGTCTGCGGGATGATGGGCATGCCCGAAGGCGCACCGGCGATGCCGCCGCACTGGGGCAGCTACGTCACGGTGAACAGCGTCGAGGCGGTGCTCGCCCACTGCGGTGAGCTGGGTGGCAGCACGCTCGTGCCGCCGATGGATGTCCCCGGTGTCGGCCGCATGGCCGTGCTCCGCGATCCGCAAGGCGCGGTCCTCAGCATCATGGCCTACAGCTGAGGGGCCGGCGGGCCGAACGGGGTGGCGGACATAATCCGCGCCCCGTGAACCTTCTCGCCGACACCCCAGGCAGACCGGCCCCGGCCACCGCGCGAACGCGCGTGCCGCCGCGGCCCATCCCGCCCATCACCTACCCCGAATCGCTGCCGGTCTCGGCCCGGCGCGACGAGATTGCGCGTGCGATTGCGCAGCACCAGGTGGTCATCGTCTGCGGCGAAACTGGGTCGGGCAAGACCACGCAGTTGCCGAAGATCATGCTCGAGCTGGGGCGCGGCCTGGGCGCCGGCGGCAGCGGTCTCATCGGCCACACGCAGCCGCGGCGCATTGCGGCCAGCAGCGTGGCCAAGCGCATCGCCGACGAGTTGAAAAGCCCGCTGGGCGACGTCGTCGGCTACAAGGTGCGCTTCCAGGATCGTCTGCAGCCGGGGGCCAGCGTGAAGCTGATGACCGACGGCATCCTGCTCGCCGAGACCGAGCGCGACCCGCTGCTGCGCGCCTACGACACCATCATCATCGACGAGGCGCACGAGCGCAGCCTCAACATCGATTTCCTGCTCGGCTACCTCAAGCAGCTGCTGTCAAAGCGGCCCGATCTGAAGGTCGTGGTGACGTCGGCCACCATCGATGCCGACCGCTTTGCCAAGCACTTCGCGGGGAAGCAGGGCCCGGCGCCGGTGATCATGGTCAGCGGGCGCCTGTTTCCGGTCGAGCAGCGCTGGCGGCCGTATGAAGAGAGCCGCGAGTTCGACCTCGACAACGCGATTGCCGAGGCCGTCGATGAGCTCTGGCGCATCGCGCCGGGCGACATCCTCGTCTTCCTGCCCGGCGAGCGCGAGATTCGCGACGCCGCCGACCACCTGCGCCGCCACCTGCTGCAGCATGCGAAGAACGGCCCGCCGCCCGAAATCCTGCCGCTCTTCGCGCGCCTGAGCACGCAGGAGCAGGACCGCGTCTTCGAAGCCGGCAACGGCAGGCGCGTGGTGCTGGCCACCAACGTCGCCGAGACCTCGCTGACGGTGCCGGGTATCCGCTACGTCATCGACGCCGGCACCGCGCGCGTGAAGCGCTACAGCTGGCGCAACAAGGTCGAGCAGCTGCAGGTGGAAGCCATCAGCCAGGCCGCGGCGATGCAGCGCGCCGGGCGTTGCGGGCGGGTGGCCAACGGCGTCTGCATCCGGCTCTACGGCGAGGACGAGTTCAACAACCGGCCGCGCTTCACCGACCCCGAGATCCTGCGCAGCAGCCTCGCCGGCGTGATCTTGCGCATGAAGGCATTGCGCCTGGGCACGGTGGAGAACTTCCCCTTCGTCGAGCCACCGCCGGGCAAGGCGATTGCCGACGGCTACGCGCTGCTCGTCGAGCTGGGCGCGGTGGACGACGACAACGAGCTCACGCCCATCGGCGTGGAGCTGTCCCGCCTGCCGCTGGACCCGCGCGTGGGCCGCATGATCCTCGAAGCGCGCCAGCACCAGGCGCTCAGCGAGGTGCTGGTGATCGCCGCCGCGCTGAGTGGCCAGGACGTGCGCGACCGGCCGCAGGACAAGGCGCAGCTCGCCGACGAACGCCACAAGCCTTTCGACGACGAGCGCAGCGAATTCATGGGCACGCTGAAGCTGTGGAAGTGGATCGAAGACGGCCGCGGCGTGCACGGCCATGCCGATGCCCGCGAAGCGCGTGTCGACACCCACAAGCTCACGAATCGGCAGCAGGAACAGCGGCTGCGCGACGCCTTCGTCAGCCCGCGCCGTGTGCGCGAGTGGCGCGACATCCATTCGCAGTTGATGACCGTGGTGGCCGAACACGGCTGGCGCCTGAACACCGCGCCGGCCACCTACGAGCAGGTGCACCTGTCGCTGCTGGCGGGCCTGCTGGGCAACATCGGCTGCAAGAGCGACGATGAAGATTGGTACCTCGGCGCACGCGGCATCAAGTTCTGGCGCCACCCGGGCGCGAACCTGAGCAAGAAGCCGGGGCGCTGGATCGTCAGTGCCGAACTGGTGGAGACCACCCGCCTCTTTGGCCGCGGCATTGCCGCCATCGAGCCGCAGTGGATCCCGCCGCTGGCCGGGCATCTGCTGAAGACCCAGTTGCTGGAACCGCACTGGGAGAAGAAGGCTGCCGAAGTGGTGGCACTGGAACGCGCCACGCTCTACGGCATCGTGATCTACAACAACCGCAAGGTGAACTACGGCCGCATCGACCCCGTGGCGGCGCGCGAAATCTTCATCCGCGAAGCGCTGGTCGGCGACGAGTGGGAAACGCGTCTGCCCTTCCTGGCGCACAACCGCAAGCTTGTCGCGCAGGTGCAGGAACTGGAGCACAAGGCGCGCCGGCAGGACGTGCTGGTGGACGACGAACTCATCCACGCCTTCTACGACCAGCAGCTGCCGAAAGACGTGTGCAGCGGCGCCAGCCTGGAACGCTGGTTCCGCGAGGAGAGCAAGAAGCAGCCCAAGCTGTTGCAACTGACGCGCGAAGAGCTGATGCGCCACGAGGCGGCGGGCATCACCACCGACAGCTTTCCGAAAACCATCCGGCTTGGCGGTATCGATTGCAGCGCCACTTACCTGCATGAACCCGGCGACGCGAAAGACGGCGTGACCGTGACCGTGCCCATCTACGCGCTGAACCAGGTGAACGACGAACGCTGCGAATGGCTGGTGCCCGGCATGCTGCACGCCAAGGTGCTGGCGCTGTGCAAGACCCTGCACCAGCGCCCACGTTCGCGCCTGGTGCCGCTGCCCGACTACGCCGCCGAGTTCTGCGAAGCGGCGCCCTTTGGCCAGGGCAGCCTGTTGGAGGTGCTGCTGAAGGCGGTGCGCGAGCGCACGCAGATCGCGGTGCAACGCAACGACTTCAAGCTCGAACAGCTGAGCCCGCACCTGTTCATGAACTTCCGCGTCGTGGATGAACACGGCCGGCAGCTCGGCATGGGGCGCGACCTGGCGCACCTGAAGGCCGAGCTGGGCGGCCAGGCGCGGACCGCCTTCCAGGCCCTGGCGGTGCTGAAGAAGGCCGCACCCGTTGCCGATCCGGCGCTTGCGGCAGCGGCGCCTCCTCAGGTGGCGCGCGGCGAGGCTGCACGCGTGGCGGCGAACGTGGCGCCGCCGCCGGCCCCGGCCGTGCCCGCGAAATACACCACCTGGGCTTTCGGTGAACTGCCCGAGTTGATGGAGGTGCGTCGCGGCGCACAGACCCTGATCGGATTCCCTGCGCTCATCGACAAGGGCACGCACGTCGAGATCGAGGTCTTCGACGAGCCCGAGGCCGCGCTGAACCAGCACCGCGCCGGCCTGCGCCGCCTGGTCGCCTTGCAGATCAGGGAGCCGCTGAAGTACCTGGAAAAGAACATCCCCGGCCTCACGGCGATGGCTGGGTCTTTCATGGGCCTGGGCACCTTGGAAGAACTGCGCCAGCAGATCGTCGACCTGGCGCTGGACCGCGCCTTTCTCGCCGACCCGCTGCCCAGCGACGAACCTGGCTTCACGGCCCGTGTCGCTGAGGGCCGCACACGGCTGAACCTGATTGCCGCCGAAGTGGCCCGCCAGGCCGGCGTGGTGCTGGCCGAACATGCCGCGGCCGTGCGCAAGCTCAAGGACAGCAAGCCGCCGAAGGAGGTGGCCGACGACATCACGGCCCAGCTGCAGCGGCTGGTGGGCAAACGTTTTCTGCTCGACACCGACTGGGCTGCGCTGCAGCACCTGCCTCGCTACCTGAAGGGCGTGGTGCTGCGCCTGGACAAGCTGCGCGCCGACCCTGCGCGCGACGCCGCCCGTCTGGCGGAGCTGCGCCCGCTGCAGATGCGCTGGCAGCGCAAGCTGGCCGATCTGCGCGGCGCGCCGCATGCGCGCATGGACGAGCACCGCTGGTTGCTGGAAGAGCTGCGCATCAGCCTTTTCGCGCAAGAGCTGCGCACGCCGCAGCCGGTGAGCGTCAAGCGGCTGGACAAGGCCTGGGCGCAGATCGAGAGCTAGCGGGCAGCAAGCGCAAAACTCAGCGATAGCGGCCAGACCCCACCGCCGAGTATGAATTGCGGCTGCGAATCATTCGCATTAAGATATGCGCACTCTCAGCTTTGGCGATGTCGCCCCACTCACCATGTCCCTCGCCCGCTCGTTCTTCCGCCTTGCTGCCGCCGCGCTGGCCGTCGCAGCCCTGGCACCTGCCGCCTTCGCGCAAGAGAAGGTGCTGAACCTCTATTCCGCGCGCCACTACCAGACCGACGAGGCTCTGTACGAGAACTTCACCAAGGCCACGGGCATCCGCATCAACCGTGTCGAGGCCGATGACGCCGGCATCCTGGCGCGTTTGAAGGCCGAGGGCACGGCCAGCCCTGCCGACGTGATCATGCTGGTGGACGCCGCACGCCTGTGGCGGGGTGAACAGGACGGCTTGTTCCAGCCCGTGAAATCGGCGGTGCTGGAGCAGCGCATCCCCGAACAGTTTCGCGGCGGCGTCAGCGCCCAGGGCGCACAGTGGTGGGGCTTTTCCACGCGTGGCCGTGTGGTCGTCTACGACAAGGCCCGGCTCAAGGCCAGCGATGTCGACAGCTACGAAAAGCTGGCTTTGCCGGCGCTCAAGGGCCAGCTGTGCGTGCGCAGCGGCTCGCACCCCTACAACCTCAGCCTGTTCGGCAGCATGCTCGAACACCTGGGCGCACCCGCCACTGAAACCTGGCTGCGCGGCCTGGTGGCCAACATGGCGCGTGAACCCAAGGGTGGCGACACCGACCAGATCAAGGGCGTGGCCAGCGGTGAATGCGGTGTCGCGCTGACCAACACCTACTACTTCGCACGGCTGGTCCGCTCCACCAAGCCCGAAGACCGCGCCGTGGTCGACAAGGTCGGCCTGATGTTCCCGAACCAGGCCAGCTGGGGCACCCACGTTAACATCGCGGGCGCTGCCGTGGCCAGGAACGCCAGGAACCGCGACGCAGCGGTGCAGTTCCTCGAATACCTGTCCAGCGAAAGCGCACAGCGTTACTTCGCCGACGGCAACAACGAGTACCCGGTGGTGGCCTCCGCGCCCATGAACCAGGCGCTCGCCACCATGGGCAAGTTCAAGGCAGAGACCGTGCCCATTGCCAAGGTGGGTGCGAACACCGCGCAGGTGCAGCAGATGCTGGACCGCGTCGGCTTCAAGTAAGACCGGCTGCCCGGCCCTGAGGCCGGTGCACCCCAGCAAGCCCGCAACCCTGCAACTGCGCAACCCAGCTACTGCGCACAGCGACACGGCGCCAGATGGCGCTGCCTCTGAAGCTATCCCTAGAATCGGGGATCTCGGCTGCAGCGCCTTACCCGGCGCCTGCGGACCGGACTGTCGGCCACCCGCCCTGATGTGTCCCGGAGGTGCTACGTGTCGCTGCGTTCCGCTGTTCTCGTTGCCGGTGCTGCCGGCTTGCTGCTCAGCGCTGCCGGCGCCGTGCGCGCCCAGGTGGCCAAGCCTGACCCCCCCAAGGCCGAAGCCGCCAAGCCTGAGAGCGCCGAGATGGCTGCTGCCGCAGCCATGGAAAGGGCGCAGCGCATGGCCGCGAACCCGATGAAGGTGATCATGCAGGCCAGCAAGATCCGCCGTCGGCCCGACGCCGAACTTGCGTCCGAAGGCGTGCGCGCGAGCGTGCGCCCAGCTGCGGCAGTGGCAACTGCTGCATCGGCCTTGCCCCGCGTGGCACCCGTGCCAGCCGCGGTTGCCGTTGTGGCGCCCTCGCTGGCTGCGGTGAGCGCACCGCCGCCGGTGCAGACCGCAACGTCGGCGCCCGCGCCCGCGGCTGCGACGGTGGAAGCGGCGGCGACTGAGCCTCCAGCACCGAGTGCGGCGCCGGTCAGTGCCGCCGTTTCAGCGGCTGTGAACGCCGCCGCCATCACGGCGCCCCTGGGTGAAGCGCCCCAGGCGCCGGCCTTTGTGGCGCCCGCCGCGCTGCAACCCAAGCTCGTGACCATGATCGAGCCCGATATTCCAGGTCGCCTTTTGGCCGAGGGCCCCCGGGTCGTCGAGATCTTTGCCGACCTTGCATTGCGACCCGATGGCACCGTGGGCGGCGTCACGCTGCTGCCCGGCGTGCCGCGCGCGTGGCAGCGCTTTGTGACCGCGGCGCTCGAGCGCTGGCGCTTCGAGCCGCTGCCGGCAGCGCGTGTGCATCGCGTGCAGCTGGTGTTCGGCGATTGACTCTGCAAATCGGCCGGCCTGGGCCAGCCCGTCAGCCTGCCGGCTGACCCGGGGACTCAGGGGCGCAGTACCGCGAGTGCGCGGTCCAGGCCGCCGGCGGTGATGCTGATGTCGGCCTGGGCCTGCACCGCCGGCTTGGCGTGGAAAGCGATGGCCACGCCGGCGACGCCCATCATCGGCAGGTCGTTGGCGCCGTCGCCCACAGCGATGGTTTCGCTGGCGCTGATGCCCATCAGCTCGGCCACCTCCAGCAGCACGCGGCGCTTCTCGGCGCCGTCCACCACATCGCCCCAGGGCCGCGCCACCACGGCGCCGGTGAGCCGGCCGTCTTCCACCTGCAGCACGTTGGCGCGCGCAAAGTCCAGCTTCAGGCGCTGGCGCACCCTTTCGCTGAAGAAGGTGAAGCCGCCGCTGACCAGCAGCGTCTTCAGCCCCGCGGCCTGGCAGGCCTGCACGAAGGCCTCGACGCCCGGGTTCAGCTGCAGGCGCTGGGTGTAGACCTCTTCCAGCGCCTGCACCGGCACGCCGCGCAGCAGCGCCAGGCGGCGGTGCAGGCTTTCGCGGTAGTCGGTGATCTCGCCCCGCATCGCCGCTTCGGTAATGGCCGCGACCTCGGCCTTGCGCCCGGCAGCGGCGGCGATCTCGTCGATGCACTCGATGTTGATCAGCGTGCTGTCCATGTCGAAGGCCACGAGCTTGAAGTTGCTCAGGCGCAGAGGCAGCTGCAAGCCGCGCACGAAGAGGCCAGGCTCCAGTTCGCTGGCGGGCGGGCGGGGGGTGGGTGCGTGCATGGACATCACGCCGGCGTGCGCACCGGCCCGAGGTGCTTCAGCAGATCGCGCA
>JANMMD010000321.1:0-10923 GCA_031372905.1 Betaproteobacteria bacterium | reverse complement strand
CCTGTGGGCCGACGAGGACGAGGTCGTCTGCGTGCACCCTGGCGGCGCGCGCGTGGTGGGCACGGCAGCGATACGTGCCAGCTTCGAGAGCATCTTCGGCAATGGCGGCATCCCGGTGCAGACCGAGCAGGTGCACCGCCTGCAGCAAAACGGTTGTGCGCTGCACCACCTGGTGGAGCGCATCGAGGTGCCGGGCGACGGCGCACCGCAGATCGGCTGGGTGATGGCGACCAACCTCTACGTGAAGACGGCGCTCGGCTGGCGCATCGCGGCGCACCATGCCAGCCCCGGCATGCCGCACGAGCTGGCCATCGGCGAAGACGGCGACGCGCCGACCACGCTGCACTAGGGCCCGCCCCGCGTGCACAGCTACCGCGCCCCGGCCTGGCTGCCGGGCGGCAACCTGCAGACCATCTGGGCGGCCACGCGTGCGCGCCGTCACCTTGGCCCGCCGCCCGTGTTCACACGTGAACGCTGGGCCACGCCCGATGGCGACTTCGTCGACGTCGACCACCTGCAGCGGCCCGCAGACGCCCCGCCGCCCGCGCAGCACCTGGTGCTCTTTCACGGCCTGGAAGGCAGCAGCGCCAGCCAGTACGCGCAGGCCTTTGCCACCGTCGCGCGTCAGCGCGGCTGGGCCTACAGCGTGCCGCACTTCCGCGGCTGTTCGGGTGAGCTGAACCTGGCGCCGCGCGCCTACCACTCGGGCGATTTCGAGGAGATCGCCTGGATGCTGCAGCGGCTGCGGCAGCACAGTCGAACACCGCTGCTGGTGGTGGGCATCTCGCTGGGCGGCAATGCGCTGCTGCGCTGGGCGCAGGAAGCGGGTGCCAGCGCTGCAGCCACCGCCGCTGCGGTGGCGGCGGTGAGTTCGCCGGTGGACCTGGCCGCTTCCGGCCACGCCATCGACCGCGGCTTCAACTGGCTGGTGTACTCGCGCATGTTCCTCTCGACGATGAAGCCGCGCGCGCTGGCCAAGTGGCGACAGCATCCGGGCCTCTTCGACCGCGACAGGCTGGCGGCGGCGCGCACGATCTTCGAGTTCGACAACATCTTCACCGCGCCGCTGCATGGCTTTCGCGACACGCCCGACTACTGGGCCCGCGCGTCGGCCAAGCCGCAGCTGGCGCGCATCCGCATCCCGGCGCTGGTGCTGAACGCGCGCAACGACCCCTTCGTGCCCCATGCCAGCCTGCCCGGCCCCACACAGGTCGGCCCGCACGTCACGCTGTGGCAGCCCGTGCATGGCGGGCATGTCGGCTTTCCGCACGGCCACCCGCCGGGCCGCGTGCTGCGCATGCCGCAGGCCGTGGCCACGTGGCTGGCAGGCCAATAGGCAAAGGCGCAGCATCCACGCCATGGACGCCATCGTCGAAGCCGCGCTGCGCAAGTGGCCGAACGTACCGCACTGCCACGGCTGGCTGGCCTTGTGCGCGCGCGGCAACTGGTACATGCGTGACGACCGCATCCAGCACGCGGGCCCTTTCCCGCAGATCAAGGGCAGCCGCATCGAACACCTCAAGCTGCGCGAGTTCATCGAACGCAACTACGCGGTGGATGCCGACGGCGCCTGGTTCTTCCAGAACGGGCCGCAGCGCGTTTACGTCGAACTCGAAGCCGCGCCTTGGGTCTGGCGGGTTGAAGCGGCACCCGGCTGGCCGGTCACCAGCCACACAGGGCTGGCGGCTGAAGTGAGGGGTGTGTGGCTGGACGAGGTCGGCCGCCTGTTCCTGAACACGCCACTGGGCCACGGCATCGTGCACACGCAAGACATGGGTGTGGCGGCGCTGGCCGTGGAGGCGGGCGACTGGCGACCTCAGGAACTGCCGTTTGCGCAGATGCCCACGCGCTTTGGCTATGTGCTGAAGCCCGTGCCTGCAACCACTGCGGCCTGAAACGAAACAGGCCACCTTGCGGTGGCCCGGTGCAGCACTTTCGCGCAGCTTCTTGCGTAACTTGCCGAGAACCTGGTGTCAGTTCGCGGCGCTGGCTGCAGACGCGGCCGCCGCAGGGGCGGGCACGGGCAACTCGGCAAACTTGCCGCCGCTGCTGTTGACCATGTGCACCACGGCGCGGCCGATCTCGAAATCGGAATATTCGCCACCGCCCTGAGCACCCATGGCGCCCTTGCCTTTGAGTGCCGACGTCAACAGCGCTTCATAGCCGGTCTGGATGCGCGGGCCCCAGGCGGCGGCGTCGCCGAGCTTGGGCGAACCGGCCACGCCAGCGGCGTGGCAAGCCGCACACTGGCCGGCGTAGACCTGGTCACCCGTGCGCAACACGGCCGGGGCCGAAGCGTCGCGCACCTCGACGGAGCCCACCGGCTGCAGGCGCTTGGCCACGGCCTCGGGACCCAGGCCGTCGCTGCCAGCCGCAGGCTTGGTGCCCCAGTCGACATAGTTGACGAGCAACACGATGCCGACGATGGGAATGATGAACGACGCCAGCACCGCAGCCACCAACTGCCTGGGCGTCTTGATCGGCCCTTCGTGGTTCTCGACATGGGCGTCAGCAGGGCCCTGCTGGTCGTGTCCGTGGTCGTGCTTCTGACTCATGAAATCCTCGGATCCGGTCCTTGATGGGGCAGGCCCCAGTGGCAAAAAATTCGTCCGGATTATAGGGGCCGCCCCCGGCAGGGCCGAGGCCACAGCGCACTGAACGCCGGGTGCCGCCACCCCGGGCGCTAGAATCAAAGGCTGGCCACGCGACCGTGGTGAAGTGGATATCATGCGGCCCTCCGAAGGCCACGTCGCAGGTTCGATTCCTGCCGGTCGCACCAGGGTTGGCGCCATGCGCCTGCAGCGCCCACCCAGAGCGCACCCCGCGCACCCCGCGCAGCCCGATGAAAAAGATCTCTCCATGAGCCCTGGAACGCGACCGACCGCGTCCGCGACACGGCGGGCCTTGGTGCTGTTTTCGGGCGGGCAGGACTCCACCGTGTGCCTGGCCTGGGCCTTGCAACGCTACGCGCGTGTCGAGACCGTGGGTTTCGATTACGGCCAGCGCCACGCGGTCGAGCTGACCCAGCGCCAGACCGTGCTGCACGAATTGCGATCGGCTTTTCCGGCCTGGGCCGAACGCCTGGGCGAAGACAGGCTGCTCGATCTGAGCCTGCTCGGGCAGCTCAGCGACACCGCCCTCACCGACGGCCGCCAGATCGAACTGCAGGCGAGCGGCCTGCCCAACACCTTCGTGCCCGGCCGCAACCTGCTGTTCTTCAACCTCGCGGCCTGCGTGGCCTACCGGCGCGAGATCGACGTGCTGGTCGGCGGCATGTGCGAAACCGACTTCTCGGGCTACCCGGATTGCCGCGACGACACGTTGAAGTCGCAGCAGGTCACGCTGTCGCTCGGGCTGGGCCAGCGCATGACCATCGAAACACCGCTGATGTGGCTGGACAAGGCGGCCACCTGGGCGCTGGCCGATGAAATCGGCGGCGCGCCGTTCGTCGAGCTGGTGGCCGAACACACGCACACCTGCTATCTGGGCGTGCGAGGCGAGCGTGGCGAACGCGACGCTCGCCACGCCTGGGGCCACGGCTGCGGCACCTGCCCGGCCTGCACACTGCGCCGCAGCGGCTGGGAGCGCTGGTCTGGCGCGCGGACGGCACCATGAGCTACGCCGTCAAGGAAACCTTCTACACGCTGCAAGGCGAAGGCGCGAACAGCGGCCGCCCGGCGGTGTTCTGCCGCTTTGCCGGCTGTAATTTGTGGTCGGGGCGCGAGCAAGACCGGGCCACCGCGGCCTGCCGCTTCTGCGACACCGATTTCGTCGGCACCGATGGCGACGGCGGCGGCAAGTTCGACACCGCGCAGGCGCTGGCCGACCACGTGCTGTCGAAATGGCCGGCCCACACGGCGGCATCCACGAAGGCATCCACAAAGGCACAGCGCCTCGTGGTGCTCACGGGCGGCGAGCCGCTGCTGCAGGTGGACACGCCCTTGATCGACGCGCTGCACGAACGCGACTTCGAGATCGCCATCGAAACCAACGGGACGATGCAAGCGCCAGCGGGTATCGACTGGATCTGCGTCAGCCCCAAGGCGGGCGCGCCGTGGCTGCAGCGTTCGGGCCAGGAGCTGAAGCTCGTGTGGCCGCAGCCCGGCATCGAGCTCGAAGAGCTCGAACAGGCGCCTTTCGAGCACCGTTTCCTGCAGCCCATGGACGGCCCGCACCGCGCGGCCAACACCGAACTGTGCATCGCCTTGTGCCTGGCGCGGCCGGCGTGGAAACTGAGCCTGCAAACCCACAAGTTGATCGGCATCCGGTGATCTACGAGCTCTCGCAACGGTTCTTCTTCGATGCGGCCCACACGCTGAGGCGGTCCATCGACGCCGCCGGCAGTGCGCGCGTGCATGGCCACACCTACAGCGCCGAAGTGGCGGTGCGTGGCGCCGCGGACGCGCAGACCGGCATGGTGCTCGACCTCGGCGTGCTGCGCCTGGCCATCGAGCAGCTGCGCGCCGGTCTCGACCACCAGCTGCTCGACGAACTGCCCGGCCTCGGGCCACCGACGCTCGAGAACCTGTGCCGCCACGTGCACCGCAGCCTGACGCTGGCCGGCCTGCCGGTGTGCCGCGTGTCGATCTGGCGCGAAGGCATCGGCGACCGCTGCGATCTGCGACTGGACGGCGCTGTCTAGCGATGGCTCGCGCTGGCACGCTGAGCTGGCTGGTGGCGCTGACCGTGCTGGCCGGCTGTGCGAGCGGCCCCACCGGTGGCCCGACGAGCGGCAGACCCAGCGGTAAAGACGGCCCCGAAGTCCGCCCGCCCAGTGGCCTGGACCAGGTGGCCGATGCCGTGCCGCGCATCGAGCCGCTGCGCAACGGCGGGCCCAACAAGCCCTACCGCGTGCTCGGCCGCAGCTACACGCCGATGACCGACGACCTGCCGCTGCAGGAAAGCGGCCTGGCCTCCTGGTACGGCCGCAAGTTCCACGGCCAGCCCACGTCCAACGGCGAGATCTACGACATGTACGCGATGACGGCCGCGCACAAGACCATGCCCTTGCCGAGTTATGCCCGCGTGCGCAACCCGGCCAACGGGCGCGAGATCATCGTGCGCGTCAACGACCGCGGGCCGTTTGCCGACGGCCGCGTCATCGATCTCAGCTACACCGCCGCCTTGAAGCTCGGCGTGCTGGGCGGGGTGGCCACGGTGCAGGTGCAGCGCCTGACGTTCGACGACATCCGCAACGGCCGCTGGCGCGAGGCCGGCAGCGCGGCTGCGCGCGACGCCGCCGCCGAGCGCCTGCGCCAGCAGAACGAACTGGACGCCTTGGTGCTGGAGCGCTCGGCTCCCTAGATCGGTAGTCACGCCAGCTTGCCGGTGCCCGGCTTTGCGCCGATGCTCGCCCGCTGCCATCCGGCAACGAGGAAGAACAACATGAGCGAGCAGCCACAACCGCAGCAGGGCCCCATCAGCTTCATCGTGCATGGCCAGGCGCTGCCCGGCGGTGTGCCGCCGGCCGCCAGCACGCGCGGCGCGCCCGCTGCGACACGCACCCTGCCGGGCCGCGTCAAAGGCGCGGTGCGCCTGGGTTCCATGCGCAGTGCCGCCGCGCCCCAGACCCTGGTGGCCGTGCCCGGCGAAGACATCGTCGCGCTGCACATTGCGGGCGGCCCGGTGCTGCTGCTGCACCCCGAGAACGCGCGTGATTTGCTGCTGGCGCAAAGCGGCATGCCCGCGATGTCCGCCACGCGCGGCCGCCCCGGGGCAGCCCAACCCACGGCCACGGCGGCGCCCCACAGCGTGACGGTCAGTGCCACGCTGCGCTGGCAAGGCCTGGAAGCCGGCACGCCCACGCGCGGCCTGCTCGGCGACGTGGTGCTGAAGGCGCTGGAGGTGCTGACCGGCTTCTCGAAAGACCAGGCCGCTGACTTCGCCGCCAGCCAGGTGGTGGCGAAGGTGGATGGCCAAGTCGAGGCCGGCGTCTACACGCTCGCGCCCGACAGCCTGCCCAAGCTCAAGGGCAGCGGCCGGCGTGTCGTGCAACTGCCGGCCAGCGGCGAGCCCTTGCTGGTGTTCATCCACGGCACCTTCGTCGAAACCACCAGCACCTTCGGCAAACTGTGGCTGAACCACCCGCAGCGCGTGCGCCAGCTCTTCCAGCACTACGGCGGGCGCGTGTATGCGCTGGAACACCAGACGCTGGGCAAGAGCCCGGTCGACAACGCGCTGGAACTCGTGCGCGCCTTGCCCAAGGGCGCGCGGCTGCACCTGGCCACGCACTCGCGCGGCGGGCTGGTGGCCGAGGTGCTGGCGCGCATGGCGCACCAGCGCAGCTTCGGCGCTGCCGACGAAGCGTTCTTCGCCGGCACCGCCTACGCCGCCCAGCGCAGCCAGCTGCAGCAGCTGGCCGCAGAGATGAAGGCCCGCGACGTGCGCGTGGAGCGTGTCGTGCGCGTGGCCTGCCCGGCCCGCGGCACGCTGCTGGCCAGCCGGCGCATGGACGCCTACCTCTCGGTGCTGAAGTGGGCGATAGAAGCCACCGGCGTGCCGCTGGTGCCGGCCGTGCTGGACTTTCTGACCGAGGTCGCGCGCCGCCGCGCCAGCCCCGAGCTGCTGCCGGGCCTGCAGGCCATGATGCCCGACACGCCGCTCTTGAACTGGCTGAACGCCGCGCCCACGGCCATCGCCGGCGAGCTGCGCGTGGTGGCCGGCGACATGGAAGGCGATTCGCTGGGCAGCTGGCTGAAGACGCTGCTCACCGACGCCTACTACTGGACCGACAACGACATCGTCGTGCAGACGAGTTCGATGTACGCCGGCGCGCCGCGCGCCGGGGGCGCCAGCTTCCTGCTCGACCAGGGTGCGAAGACCACGCACTTCGCCTACTTCGTCAACGCGCGCACGGCCGACGCGGTGGTCGATGCGCTGGTGCAAGCAAAGCCGCCAACGGGTTTTACGCCCATCGGCCCCTTGTCGTGGGCCGGCAAGGACGCAGGCGGGGTGCGAGGTGGCGCGCCCGACCCCACCAAGCCCGCCGTCTTCGTGCTGCCCGGCATCCTGGGCAGCAACCTCGCCGCCGATGGCCGCCGCATCTGGCTCGGGCTGGGGCTGGTTTGCGGCCTCGACGAGCTGCGCTACGAGCCCGGCCCGCAAGCCAAAGTGCAGCCCGACGGCGCCATCGGCCTGGTCTACGACAAGCTCATCCGCCACCTGGCCGACACCCACGAGGTCATCGAGTTCGCCTACGACTGGCGCCTGCCCATCGAGCAGGAAGCGCGGCGTCTGGCCACGGCGGTGACGGCGGCCCTGGACGCGCGCAGCACCACGGGCGCGGCGGTGCAACTGCTGGCGCATTCGATGGGCGGCGTGCTGGCGCGCTGCCTGCAACTGGAAGCGCCCGCGGTGTGGAAACGCCTGATGGCCCACACCGACGCGCGTCTCCTGATGCTGGGCACGCCCAACGGCGGCTCTTGGGCGCCGATGCAGGTGCTGTCGGGCGACGACACGATGGGCAACGCACTGGCGGCTTTCGGCTCGCCGCTGGCCGACCGGCAGGCGCGCCGCATCATGGCCGGCATGCCGGGTTTCCTGCAGCTGCAAGCCGGCCTGCTCGACCCGGCGATGAAACTCGACCGCAGCGAGACCTGGGCCGCGCTGGCCGAGGCCGACTACGAGCGCCTGCAGCAGGCCAACTGGTGGCACCGCTATGCCGGGGAGGCCATGCAGGCCGCCTACCAGTGGGGCGTGCCGCCGCAAGACGTGCTGGACGCCGCCAAGGCCCTGCGCCAGCGCCTGGACGATCAACGCGACACCGTGCTGCCGGCCTATGCCGACAAGCTGCTGCTGGTGGTGGGCCGCGCCGCGGCCACGCCGGTGGCCTTTGAAGAAGGCGAGCAGGGTTTCGTCTACCTCGATGCGACCGATGGCGACGGCCGCGTGCCTTTGCAGTCGGCGCTGCTGCCGGGCGTGAAGACCTGGCAGCTGGGCTGCGAACACGGCAGCCTGCCGAGCGAAACAGCCGCCTTCCCGGCCTTCACCGAACTGCTGCAAACCGGCAGCACCGCCGCGCTGCCGCCGCTGGCTGCGCTGTCGGCGACGCGCGGCGGTGGCAATGGTGCGCCCGAGCGGCAGACGCTGGTGAAGAGCCGGCCTTCGCGTGCGCGGCATTCGACGCGGCCGGCGGGATCACCCGCTTCGGTGTTCGGCAACAGCACGCCCGACCGTGACGAGAACGTGGCGCGCAGCACCGTGCTGGAGCTGCGCGTGCTGAACGGCAACCTCAGCTTCGTCGGCGAGCCGCTGCTCGTGGGCCACTACCCGGCCAGCGAGCTGACGGGCACCGAGGCGGTGGTCGACCGCATGGTGGGCGGCACCCTGCATGCCGCGCTGGCGGCGGGCTTGTATCCCTCGGCGGTGGGCACGCACCAGGTCTTCACCAACACCCGCATCGACCCCGACAACCCCTGGCGTGAACCGCGCCCGCACAGCGTGCTGGTGGTGGGCCTGGGCGATGAAGGTGAGCTGCGCGAGGCCGAGCTCGCCATCAGCGTGCGCCAGGGCGTGCTGTCGTGGGCGCAACGCCAGGCCGAAAAGCGCAACGGCGGCGCGGCACCACCGCGGCTGGCCGCCACGCTGCTGGGCAGCGGCGGCCTGGGCATCAGCGCGGGCGCCGCGGCGCGCGCCATCGCCCGTGGCGTGGCCGACGCCAACCAGCGCGCGCTGGCCGCCGGCTGGCCCGAGGTGCAGCGCCTGACGCTGGTGGAGCTCTACCTCGACCGCGCCACCGACGCCTGGAACGGCCTGCACATGCTGGCCGAAGTGCACCCCGACAAGTTCACGCTGCTGCCGGAGATCGGAACCGGCATCGGCCCGCTGCGCCGCCAGCCCGACAGCGGCTACCGCGGCGCGCTCTACGACCTCATCCGCGCCACCACGCGCGGCGAAGGCTGCCTCGAATTCGTGCTCGACAGCCGCCGCGCGCGCACCGAGGTGCGTTCGCAGCGCGCCCAGACGCCGCTGCTGCGCGAGATGGTGAAAGCCGCCGCCACCGACCAGAACGACAACCCGAACCTGGGCCGCACGCTGTTCCAGCTGCTGGTGCCGACCGAGATCGAACCCTTCCTCGGCAGCGCCGACCGCATGGTGCTGGAGCTCGATGCCGGCACCGCGGCCCTGCCCTGGGAGCTGCTGGACACCGGCGTCGGGGCCGGCGACGACCGCCGCCCATGGGCGCTGCGTGCGCAGCTGATGCGCCGCCTGCAGAAGACCGCGCCGCCGGGCAAGCCGCGTGACGCCAGCGCCGACCACGACGTGCTGATCATCGGCGAGCCGCAGGTGCCACTGGGCTGGAGCGAGTTGCCCGGTGCCCGCGCCGAAGCCCTGGCCGTGGAAGCCGCGTTGACGCAAGACGGCCGCCTTGCACCTGAAAAGGTGGTGGCGCTGGTGGACCAGCCGGATGCGCAGACCGTCATCGGCACGCTGCTGTCGCGGCCGTGGCGCATCGTGCACATCAGCGGCCACGGCGAGGCGCCGACGGGCCGTGAAACCGATGGCGTGCTGCCGCCCGGCACGCACGGCGGCGGTGTCGTGCTCTCGGGCAACCACCACCTCGGGCCGGCGGAAATCGCGGCCATGCGCGTGGTGCCTGAGCTCGTGTTCGTGAACTGCTGCAGCCTGTCGCAGTTCGACAGCGGGCAGGCGCTGCGCCAGGGCTTCGACCCCAGCGAATTTGCCGCCGTGGTGGCCGACGAGCTCATCGCCAAGGGCGTGCGCTGCGTCGTCGCCTGCGGCTGGCCGGTGAACGACGGCCCGGCCGCCGATTTCGCCCGCACCTTCTACGGCCGCTTGCTGAACGGCGCGCGTTTCATCGACGCCGTGGGCGCCGCGCGCGAGGCCTGCTGGAAGGCCATGCCCGATGGCAAGAGCTGGGCCGCCTACCAATGCTACGGCGACCCCAACTGGGTCTACCGCAGCGGCACCGGCGACGCCCAGGCCCCCACGCCCACGCGCGACGAGTTCGAAGAAATCGCCTCCGCGCCGGCCCTGGCGCTGGCGCTGGAAACCCTGGCGGTGCGCGCGCGCTACATGGGTGGCGACACCGCGGCGCTGGCGCAGACGCTGCAGGGGCTCTCGCAGCGTTTCGAAGCGCGCTGGGGCGACATCGGCGCCGTGGCCGAGGCCTGGGCGCTGGCGTGGCAGAACCTGGGCGAACGGCCGGCCGCCATCACCTGGTACGAGCGTGCCGTGCGCGCCGCCGATGCCAGCGCCTCGATGAAGGCCGAAGAGCAGTTGCTGAACCTGCGCGCGCGCGAAGCCTGGGCCCAGGTGCAGCAGAGCGAGGGCGTGAAGAACAGCGACAGCGTGGCGCAGCGCGGCGTGCTGCTGACGGCCGTGACCGCGCTGCAAGAACTGGCGCAGCGCCGCCCCAGCGCCGAGCGCCTGAACCTGCTGGGCTCGGCCTGGAAGCGCCTGGCCCTGCTGGAACGTGCCGCCGGCAGCGCCCACCGCGACGATGAGCAGCGCGCCCTGCGCGCATCACGCGCGGCCTACATGCAGGCCGACGCCCTGGCCGCCACGATGGGTGAAGGCGAGCGCGCCTACCCGCTGGCCAACGTCTGGGCGCTGAGCCTGTGCCTGCCCGATGCCGCCACCGCGTTCGGCGAGGCCGACCGCAAGGCGCTGCGCGCCGCGCTCAAGGCCAAGGCCGCCACCAGCCCCGACTTCTGGAGCCAGGTCGGCCAGGTAGAGACCGACCTGCTGGAGGCCGCCAGCCTCAACCAATTGGCGGCGCGGCGCAAGACACTGACGCGCGGCTTCGTCGACCTGCATGCGATGTACCGCGCGCAGCGCGACTGGTCGTCCGTGGCCGACCAGGCCGCGCTGGTGCTGGGCCCGCGCGCCAAGGGCCGCAGCCCCGAAGCCCAGGCCGCGGCCGAACTGCTGGCGCTGCTGCGCAGCCATGCTGAAGAGGAC
>JANMMD010000306.1:0-5619 GCA_031372905.1 Betaproteobacteria bacterium | reverse complement strand
GGGCCTCAGACCAGCCGCAAGCCCTCGTGCTTCAACGGCAGCGTGCGCACCGGCTTGCCACGCGCGGCGGCGATGGCGTTCATGATCGACGGCGCGACGACGCAGATCGTCGGCTCGCCGACGCCACCCCAGAAGTCATAGGTCGGCGCAATCACCGTCTCCACCTTGGGCATCTGCTTCATGCGCGCGATCGGGTAGGTGTCGAAGTTGCGCTCGACGATGCGGCCATCGGCCACGCTCGATTCGCACAGCAGCGAGTCCAGGCCGTAGGCCACCGAGCCTTCCACCTGCGCGGCGATCTGGTCGGGGTTCAGCGCGTGGCCGCAGTTGGTGCCCAGGACCACGCGCAGCACGCGCACCTCGTCGCCCTTCAGCGTGACCTCGGCCACCGCTGCGGCATAGCTGCCGTAGCCCATGAACTGCGCAATGCCGCGGAACACGCCGGCCGGCAGCGGCTTGCCCCAGCCGGCCTTGTCGGCCACGGCATTCAGGATGCCCAGGTGCTTGGGGTGCTGCGTCATCAGCGCACGGCGGAACTCCAGCGCGTCGCGGCCGGCGGCCTTGGCCACTTCGTCGATGAAGCACTCGAGGTAGATGCCGTTCTGGTTGGTGTTGACACCGCGCCACGGGCCCACCGGCACGTGCGTGTTGCGCATCGCATATTCGATCTTCAGGTTCGGCACCGTATAGCCGATCTGCGCATCGCCGGGCTCGGCGAAATAGCCCTGCAGCTGGCGCCGATCCTTGCCGTCCTTGATGTTGTGCGGCGCCAGCAGCGCGTTGATCGACTGCCCGCTGACACGCAGCGCCAGGCTCTCGAGTTCGCCCTGGGCATTCAGCCCGGCCTGCAAGCGGCACTGGCCGATGGGGCGGAAGAAGTCGTGCGTCATGTCTTCTTCGCGGCTCCAGATCAGCTTCACCGGCACATCGGGGAACTGCTTGGCCACCGCCGCGGCCTGGCGCACATAGTCCTGCGTGCCGCCGCGACGACCGAAGCCACCGCCCAGCGGCGGGTTGTAGGCCTCGCACTTGTCCAGCGCCAGCCCTGTTTCGGCGGCCAGTGCGGCCAGCGAGCCCTCGGCGTTCTGGCTCGACACCCAGACCTCGGCCTTGCCAGCGCCCACGCGCGCCGTGCAGTTCATCGGCTCCATGCAGGCATGGCTGACGAAAGGCGTGTGGTAGACGGCCTCGACGCGCCGGGCCGCACCCGCCAGCGCTTGCGTGGCGTTGCCGATCTCGGTGTCGGCAAACACATCGTTGGTGGCCGTCAGCCCGGCCTTCAGGCGCTCGGCGATGGCGGCGCTGTTTTCCTTCGCAAACGCGCCTTCGTCCCAGACGATGGGCAGCACGTCGAGCGCCATCTTCGCGCGCCACCAGCTGTCGGCCACCACGGCCACGGTGCTGGCGTCCACCCGCACCACACCCTTGATGCCGCGCAGCTTGTTCACCTTCGCGGCGTCGTAGCTGACGAGCTTGCCGCCGAACACCGGGCAGTCCTTGATGGCGGCGTAGAGCATGCCCGGCAGTGCGGTGTCGATGCCATAGCGGATCTGGCCGTTCACGCGTTCGGCCGTGTCCAGGCGCTTGGTGGGCTTGCCGGCGATGGTCCAGTTGCGCGGGTTCTTCAGCGTGATGGTCTTGGGGTCGGGCGGCGTCAGCTTCGCCGCAGCTGCGGCCAGCTGGCCGTAGCGCAGCTTGCGCTGGCTGGCGCCGTGCACCACCACGCCCTTGTCGACCGTGAGCTCGGCCACCGGCACCTTCCACTCATCGGCTGCGGCCTGCACCAGCATCATGCGGGCTGCCGCGCCACCTTGCCGCACGTACTCCTGCGATTCGCGGATGCCGCGGCTGCCGCCGGTGGACATGTTGCGCCACACGCGCTTGGCCGCCAGGTTCTGCCCCGGCGTGACCTGCTGCACGCGCACGCGGCTCCAGTCGCAGCCCAGCTCTTCGGCCACCAGCATGGCCAGGCCCGTGTGCGTGCCCTGCCCCATCTCGGCACGCGCCACGCGCACGATGCAGCTGTCGTCGGGCTCGATCACGACCCAGGCGTTGACCTCGGCCCCCACGTTGGCTTTGGCGGGGGCACCGGCCTGCGCCAGCGCCGGCAGGTGGAACCCCAGTGCCAGGCCGCCGGCCGACAGGCCGGAGGCGACGAGGAAGCGGCGACGGCCAGCGAGGATGACGCTGCGGCGCTTCATGCGGCGCTCCCTTCGCCAACGCCACCCTGGCCGGGCTGCAAGCCCGCCATGTGAACGATGGAGGCCACCGCGTTGGGCGATCCCGCCGCGCGGTGGATGGCCGCGCGGATGCGCACGTAGGTGCCGCAGCGGCAGATGTTGGTCATGGCTTCGTCGATGTCGGCATCGGTGGGTTTGGGCTTGCGCTGCAGCAGCGCCACGGCGGCAAGGATCTGGCCACCCTGGCAGTAGCCGCACTGCGGCACGTCCAGCTCTTTCCAGGCCTTCTGCACCGGGTGGCTGGCGTCGAGCGAAAGACCTTCGATGGTGGTGATCTTGCGGCCCTGCGCGGCCGAAGACGGGAAGGCGCAAGAGCGCATCGGCTGGCCGTCCATCAGCACCGTGCAAGAGCCGCACTGCGCGATGCCGCAGCCGAACTTCGTGCCGGTCAGGCCGAGCTGCTCGCGCAGCGCCCACAGCACGGGCATCTCGGGCTCGATGTCCAGCGAGCTGTCTTTTCCATTCACGTTGAGCTTGATCAAGATGCGCGTCCTTCGAAGGCGTGGTGTTCGCCGCAGCAGCGGCCCGGCGCCACGCTAGGGGCTGGGTTGCGGCAGATCAATGGGCGTTGTCCCGCATCACCGCCGCCGCAACGCCATCGCCCGGCCTCACTTGCGCACGGCAGGCATCTCTATCGCCAGGCCCTCGGCTCGCCAGTTCAGGTACAGGCTCAACTGGCGCAAGGCCAGGTCGCCGAAGGCCGGCGGCTCGGCGCGCACGCCGACATAACAGCTGCGCAGGCGACGCTCCAGGGAGCCCAGGGTCTGCCACTCCAGGCGGTAGAGCGGGTAGCCGTTGGGCTGGCCCTGGCTCAAGGTGTCGGTGTAGAAGCGCTGCCCCCAGTGGCGGTCGTGGCATTGCGTGCACGCCAGGTTCAGCTGGCCCTGGCGGCGCTGAAACAGCGCGGCCCCCGCCAGGCGGTGCGACAGCAATTCGGGGCCGGGCTGCGGCTCGCTGCGCAAGGGCATGCCAGCCGAGGCCTGCGTGACGACGGCGGTGAGCGCCAGCAGTTCATCCGACTCGAAGGCCGGAGCGCGTGCGCCCTGCCGCTCAGCCGTGCAGTGGCGTATCTGGTCTTCGAGGTTGAAGAGCCGGCCCGAGGCGCCATGCAGCCGCGGGAAACGCGTGGCAGCACCCTTCATGCCCGCCACCTCGCCATGGCAGCCGCTGCAGGCGCGCTGCGCGGTACCGGCTGGCGCGGCCCACAACAAGCGTCCCTGGGCCAACCATAACTGGGCTGGATTGGTCTGCACGTCGGCCTGCAGAGCCTTCACGTCGCGACCTGCGAACTCAAGCCCGCTGCGCACGGCGGCCAACGGCAGCAATCGCTCCTGCGCCAGGCAGGTGCCGGCCACCAGCAAACCCGGCAGCAGCCGCAGCAGTTGCGCTGAGCGTTGCACGAGAAACCGTCGCATCGGCCTCAAGCCCTCAAGCCAACAGCATGGCCTGACGCACTTCGCCCTTCACGCCGGCATCGTCTTCCCACTGCACGAGCCAGGGGCCGGCCTGCAGCACGCGCACCGAAAACTCGAAGTAGGGGTTGGCGGAAATGCCGGACGAAGGCTCGGCGCGGAAGACCTCGACACCGCCGAGTTCGCAGCGCACCAGGCGGACCACATTGCGCGCCACGACGCGGCCGTTCATGTCCTGGCGGTAGCCGGTTTCCATGCCGTGCTGGATCAGCAGGCGCACGGTGATCACGTCGCCCAGGGCCACGCGTTCCGGCACCAGCAAGCGCGCCAGCGCCATCAGCCGGCGTCCAGGCAGGCTGATTCGGTGACCACCACCTCGGCCTGCGCATAGCGGAACTCACCGCTCGACAAGCGCGCCAGCGCCACCACCTCCTGCGTGCCGGCCAGGCGCACGCGGGTGGCGATCTCCGCGCGGCCCGACCAGGGCCCGAGGTGAAACACGGCCATGCGCGTGACCGGGTTGCGCGGCGACAACAGCCAGATGCGGGTGACGTGTTCGGCGGCCGTCATCGCGCTGGTCACCGTCACGCGCAAAGGCACGACATGGCCGTTGTCGGCCAAGGCCGCCATCTCCAGCCGCACGCCTTCCCGACGCAAGGGCGCATCGCCCACCAGCTCTGCCGTCATCTGTTGCAGCGTCAGCTGCGGCGGGCCGGATGCAGGCTGGGCCCGCGCCGAATTGGCCACCCACACGGGCAGAAATGCCGGCAGGACCGCGGTCGCCATGCCTCGCAGGCAGCTGCGCCGCTGCGTGCGGGCCGTGCTCATGGGCGGCCGCCGCCAGACGGCGCCCGCCCCTGCGCCTGCGGCCATGCCGGCTGCGCCAGCAGGTAGGCCACGATGTCGGCCAGCCCTTGCTCGCTGAGCACGGTCTGCCCGGCTTGCGCGCGCGCCACGTTGTGCAGGCCTTCGGTGCTGAAGTAGGGCGGCATGATGGTTTCCGGGTTGGCGCGCCGCGCATCGGCGATGCGCGCGCGCAGGTCAATGCCCGTGTAGCGCTGCGCCAGGCCGCCCAACGGCGGCCCCAGCGCCCCGCCCTGCGGCAAGCCCGGCACCACGTGGCACAGCACACAGCCCGAGGCCTGGCGGTCCAGCAGCAACGCGCGCCCGCGGCTCACATCGCCTGCCACAGCGGCGGTGGCCGCAGCCATGAGCGCGAGTGACACCGCGAAGGCCCCCCGCGTCGGAAGCGACACGGGCAAGGCCAAGGATGTACGGATGAGTTTCACCACGATCGGACTCTAGCTGCAACGGCGCTGCGCCTTCGATCGTCCGTACCAACAAAAACGGGACAAGCGCTGGTGAGCGCTTGTCCCGATAGTGATTTTTGGCGGAGTGGACGGGACTCGAACCCGCGACCCCCGGCGTGACAGGCCGGGGGATGCATCCAGCAACGGCGCGGGTTTTTGAAGGATTCGCATTCCAAAAACGCTCGCTTTGACGCAAGAAAGACCTGGGTGCTGCGAAACTGATTCCAAAAAAACCCGTTGCCCGCGGGCAGTCGCTCCGGGGCATACCCGCCCGCATGCCTCCGTACGCCGCCCCGCGGAGCACGGACGACTGGCGCATGCGCGCCTATGCACGCTTCCTGGCATGCAACTCCGGGAGGCAATCCTGGAACGACGGCAACAGGCGATTGATCTCCGGCAAGCCACGGTCCTCGCCTGTCAGCTTGGCTAGCAGCGCCGCAGCCATGGTCGCCAGTGCGTTGGAGGTCTTAACTACCTGCAGCGCAAGCCAGAGCGGGAATCCATCCTCGCCGCGCTTGAGCGCATGAATGCCACCGTGCACGTACGAGTTCAGCGACTTCCAGGTGATCTCGTCGAAGGTGACGACCTGCTCCAGGAGCACGACAGGGCACTCGGATGCCTTGAGCGCACGCTTCATGGCGGCGTACTCGCCCACCC
>JANMMD010000287.1:0-3176 GCA_031372905.1 Betaproteobacteria bacterium | reverse complement strand
AAGCCGCCGTGCCCCACACCCTGTCCCTGTCGAAGCTTCGCAGTGCCCAGAGCCTCGTGCTCGTGGGCATGCTGCTGATGTTCGGCGTGCTGGTGTTCGAGGTGGCGCGCATGTTGCGCCATGAGTACCGGAACGAGGTGGTGGTGATACTTTCAGCCGGTGACCGCACCGCGCAGAAGCTCGGTGCGCGCACCACCGAGGTGTTCGACCGCGTCAACCAGGCCACCTTGCTGGTCAAGTACCTGTCGCAGAAGGGCACGCTGCCGCCGCTGCTCTCGCTGCGCGAAGCGGGTGTCATCGCAGACGATCTGGTGCAGTTCGTCTACGTGGCCGACCAGCAGGGTTTTGTCATCGACACCACCGCGGGCCTGTCGGCGGCCAATGTGGCGGACGAAGACTTCTTCAAACTCCACAAACGGGAGGCGGACCTCGACGTCGCCATTGCGCCGGTCTGGACGAATCCGATCAGCGGCGCGCCGGGCATCCCCGTCACGCGCCGGCTGGGTGCGGGCAACGCCTTCGAGGGTCTGGTGGCCGCCACCGTGAACCCCGCTGCGCTGTCGGTGGCCTATGCCAGAACCGAAGCCCAGGGCACTGCCATCGGGGTGCTGGGTGTGGACGGCGTCTTCCGCTCGCGCACCGTGGACGGCAGGCTCTCCGTCGGTGACCGCGCCGACCCGGCGCGGCTGATGGAGCGCGCCGCCGAGGTGCGGAGGACGGGCCTGCCCACGCGCAGCCCCATCGACGGTGTGTCGCGGTTCTTGTCTGCCGTGAAGGTGGACAAGTACCCGCTGTACGCCGTCGTGGCGGTGGATGCAGAGGCCGCCATGGAGGGCTATCGCGAAACCCGCCAGCAGGTGCTGACCTGGGCCACTGTCGTGGCCGCCGGCATTCTTCTCTTCGGGGGCATCACGCTGGCCCAGGTGAAGCGGCTCGACGCCAGCCGCCAGCGCACGCGCCAGGCCCAAGCCGCATTCCGCGCCACGATGGAAGGCAGCCTGGACGCCGTCACCATCCTCGCCGCACATCGCGACGCCGCGGGCGTGCTGCTCGACCTCACAGTGACCGACTGCAACACCCTTGGCGCATCGTTGTTGCAACTGGAACGCGAGCAAGTGCTGGGCAGGCACCTGTTCGACCTGGCCCCGTCGATGGCCGGGTTGCTGCCGCAGTTCGAACAGGTGATTCAGGCCCGGCAAAGTCTGCAGACCCAGGTGCCGGCGACCGAACCGCACCTTGCCGGCCGGTGGTTGCATCACCAGTGGGTGCCGCTGGACGACGGCGTGGCCTTGATCACGCGAGACGTCACCGAAACACGCCT
Source organism: Betaproteobacteria bacterium (assembly GCA_031372905.1). GTDB lineage: Bacteria > Pseudomonadota > Gammaproteobacteria > Burkholderiales > Burkholderiaceae_C > Rubrivivax. Next base: position 1,855 of record JANMMD010000287.1, on the reverse strand, counting down.
GGCAGAACAGAAGCTGGCCGACGCGGCGCGCTGCGACGCGCTGACGCAGTTGGCCAACCGCAGGCACTTCGAGGAAATTCTGGAAGTGGCGCGAGCCCGGGCCTTGCGCAGCGGCGAGACGATGGCCCTGATCTACATCGATCTCGATGGCTTCAAGGGCATCAACGACACGTTCGGCCACGCGGCCGGTGACGCCGTGCTCATCGAGGTCGGCCGCCGGCTCAAGGGCGTGGTCCGCGAGACCGACACCGTGTGCCGCCTGGGTGGCGACGAGTTTGTTGTGCTTGCAGAGCGCGCGGGGTCGGAGAGCGACGTCTGCGACCTGTGCGCGCGCGTGGTGCAGGCCTTGATGGCCCCGCACCTGGTGGCCGGACGCGGGGTGACCGCCACGCCCAGCGTCGGCGCCGCCGTCCTTGCCGCCCCGGAAACGCCGCAGGCGCTGTGCCAGCGCGCTGATGCAGCGATGTACCAGGCCAAGACCTCGGGCAAGTGCAAGTACGTGATGGCCGCCACCCGGGCGGGCGCCGTCACAGCCTGACTTCGAGGTTGGCGCTGTAGAACGTGCGGCCGTCGCGGTCGGTGCGCGTGGCGTCGCCGCTGCTGCTGAAGCTGCTGCGTGTCACGGCGTCCAGCGGCGCGATGTTGTTGGCCGACACGCGCAGCGACACCGTGCGGCTGAAGTTCCACAGCGCAAACGCGTCCAGCGAACGCGCGCGTGACTGCTCCAGCTGCTGCACGCTGGTCTGGCGCGTCAGGTAGCCCGGCGTGTAGGCCAGGCTGCTGCCGATGCTCATGGGCATGCCACCGAACCGGTAATCGAAACCCAGGTTGCCCGACCAGGGCTGCTGGTTGTCGAGCCGGTTGTTCGGGCCTTCCACCGCATCCACGCGTGAGCGGTAGTAGTTCAGCGAAGCACGCAGGTTCAGCGCTGTCTTGGTGTCGAACACGCTGGGCAGCAGTTCGGCGGCACGGCCCTTGATCTCGAATTCCAGGCCCGTGGTGCGCGCCTTGGAAAAGTTCACCGGGGTGCTGACATAGCGCGGCACGGTGGCGTAGGGCACGGTCTGCAGGCTGACGACGTTGCGCACGAGGTCGTTCACGCTGCGGTGGAAGGCGCCGATGCTGAACATCGCACCGCCGGCCAGGTACTTCTCGTAGGCCACGTCTAGGCCGGTAGCCAGCTCGGGCTTCAGGCCCGGGTTGCCGCGCCGGTCGGGCGAGGCCTCGGTGTTGGGCCGCGTGGTGTCGATGAAGAGGCCGCTGAGCGCGGGCCGCGCCAGCAGCGTGGTGAGTTCGGGTGCCTTGTAGCTGCGCGTCAGGCTGGCGCGGATGATGTCGCGCGCCTGCGGGTCGAGCTTGTAGTTCAGGTGCCACAGCGGCGTGGTGACGCGGCTGACGTTGCGCACCGGCTCGTCCAGGCCCTGGCTGCGCGTGGCGATGCGCTCGCTGCGCAGGCCCAGGTAGGTGGACCACTGCGGCGAGATCTCCCATTCGTCCTGGATGAAGAGGGCCTGGCGTTCGATGCGGGCGCCGAAGGGCTGGCCTTCGAAATCGACCAGCTGCGGGCGGCCGTTCTCGGTGACGGTGCGCTTCTCATCGCGCTGCCGCCATTCGAGTTCCCAGCCCGCCGACAGCGTGTGTGCTTCGCCGATGAACTGCCCGTACTTGCCCGCCTGCGTGATGCTGCGGTCGCGGTTGCTGGCTTCGGTGCGACGCTGCGCGCTGGTCAGGCCTTCGAAGCGGTTCTTGCTGGCCTGCGCTCCGAGCTTGAGCTCGATGCGCTGGGATTCGCTGAAGCGGCTGTTCCACTGCAGGTTGCTGCGCAGGTTCTGCCAGATGCCTTCGAAGAAGCTGT
>JANMMD010000267.1:0-38356 GCA_031372905.1 Betaproteobacteria bacterium | reverse complement strand
TGCGCCACGCCCGAGGGCGCCACCGGCAGCAACATCGCACGCCAGGTGGCCTTGCGCGCCGGCCTGCCCATCACCACCAGCGGCATGACCGTCAACCGCTTCTGCAGCAGCGGCCTGCAGACCATCGCGATGGCGGCGCAGCGCATCATCGCGGGCGAAGGCGACATCTTCATCGGTGGCGGTGTCGAGAGCATCAGCTGCGTGCAGCAAGAGGCCAACACGCACATGCTGCATGACCCGTGGTTGAAGGCCAACAAGCCCGAGATCTACTGGAACATGCTGCAGACCGCCGAGCAGGTGGCCAAGCGCTACAAGATCAGCCGCGAGCGCATGGACCACTACGGTGCCGGCAGCCAGCAGAAGGCCGCTGCGGCTTTGGAAGCGGGTCTCTTCAAGGCCGAGATCGCCCCCATCACCGTCACCGCCGGCGTGGCCGACCCCGTGATGGGCCTGCGCAGCAAGGAAGTCACCGTCGCGAACGACGAAGGCATCCGGCCCGGCACCACCTATGAAGGCATCTGCAACCTGCGCTCGGCACTGCCGGGCGGCTTGATCAGCGCCGGCAACGCCAGCCAGTTCAGCGACGGCGGCGGTGCCTGCGTGGTGATGAACGAGGCCGTGGCGCAGCGCAAGAACCTGAAGCCCATAGGTCGCTTCCTCGGCTTCGCGGTGGCCGGCTGCGAGCCCGACGAAATGGGCATCGGCCCGGTGTTCGCGGTGCCCAAGGTGCTGAAGCGCCTGGGTCTCACGGTGGCCGACATCGACCTCTGGGAACTGAACGAAGCCTTCGCCGTGCAGGTGCTCTACTGCGCCGACACCCTGGGCATCCCGATGGACCGCCTGAACGTCAATGGCGGCGCCATCGCGGTGGGCCACCCCTACGGCGTGAGCGGGCAGCGCCTCACCGGCCACGCGCTCATCGAAGGCAAGCGCCGCGGCGCCAGGCGCGTGGTGGTCACGATGTGCATCGGTGGCGGCATGGGCGCGGCGGGCGTCTTCGAGGTGCTGTGAGGCTCCCCCAGCGGGCGGCCTCGGTCGCCTGTGCCGTCTGAGCGGCTGGCGCCCTGACGATGCGCCGCCGACCCTGAACCCTGAACGAGGCTGCCCCATGCCGATGCGCGACACCCTCGACTTTTTGCTGCACGACTGGCTGCAGGTCGGCACGCTGCTGCAGCGCCCGCGTTTCGAAGAGCACTCGGCGGAGACGTTTCAGCAGGTGCTGGACACCTGCGAGCGCATCGCGCGCGAGAAGTTCTTGCCCTTCAACCGTCTCGTCGACACCGAAGAACCGCACTTCGATGGCGAGAAGGTGCACCTGCCGAAGGCCACGTACGAGGCGATGGCGGCCTATGTCGAATCGGGCATGCTGGCCGCGGCGCAAGACTTCGAGATGGGCGGCATGCAGCTGCCCTGCGTCATCCAGATGGCGGCCAAGGCCTTCTTCAGCATGGGCAGCGTGGCCATGGGCGGCTACGCGATGCTGACCACCGGCAACGCCAACCTCTTGCGCGTGCACGGCACGGCGGCGCAGCGCGAGGTCTTCGCGAAGAACCTGTTCGCCGGCCGCTGGTTCGGCACGATGTGCCTGAGCGAGCCGCAGGCCGGCTCGTCGCTCAGCGATGTGGCCACGCGCGCCACCCCGGATGGTGAGGACTTCGCTGCTGACGCCCTGGGCCCTCGCTACCGCCTGCGCGGCAACAAGATGTGGATCAGCGGCGGCGAGCATGAGCTCACCGAGAACATCGTGCACCTGGTGCTGGCCAAGATTCCCGGCTCAGACGGCAAGTTGGTGCCGGGCACTCGGGGCATCTCGCTGTTCATCGTGCCCAAGAAGCTGGTGAACGAACAAGGTGAACTCACCGGCGAGCGCAATGACGTCGCGCTGGCGGGCCTGAACCACAAGCTGGGCTACCGCGGCACCACCAACACGCTGCTGAATTTCGGCGAGGGCAAATTCCCGGTGGCCGGCCGCGCTGGCGCGGTGGGCTATCTCGTCGGCCAGCCCGGCGAGGGCCTGCGCTGCATGTTCCACATGATGAACGAAGCCCGCATCGGCGTGGGTCTCGGCGCGGTGATGCTGGGCTATGCGGGTTACGAGGCCAGCCTGGACTACGCGCGCCAGCGCGCCCAGGGCCGCCCTGTCACCAGAAACAGCGCCGGCTCGGGCAAGGACGCCAGCCTGCCGCCCGTGCCCATCATCGAACACGCCGACATCAAGCGCATGCTGCTGGCGCAGAAGAGCTACGTCGAAGGCGGCCTGGCGCTGGAGCTCTACTGCGCGCGCCTGGTCGACGAGCTGAACACCGGCGATGACGTGCAGAAGGCCGAGGCCGACCTGCTGCTGGAAGTGCTGACGCCGATTGCCAAGAGCTGGCCCAGCGAGTGGTGCCTGGAGGCCAATTCGCTGGCCATCCAGGTGCTGGGCGGTTATGGCTACACGCGTGACTTCCCGGTGGAACAGCACTGGCGCGATAACCGCCTGAACATGATTCACGAAGGCACGCACGGCATCCAGGCACTGGACCTGCTGGGCCGCAAGGTCGTGATGAAGGAAGGCGCGGGGCTGCAACTGTTCCTGGCGCGTGTGGCCGCCACGGCCGGGCGTGCGGGCGGCGCGCCCGAGCTGGCCGACTACGCCGAGGCGCTGAGCTACGCGGCGGAGCAACTGGCGCTCGGCACGCAGGCCGCCTGGGCCGGCCGCGAGCCTGAACAGGCCCTTTGCAATGCCACGCTCTACCTGCAGGCCTTCGGCCACGTGGTGATGGCGTGGATGTGGCTGGAAGTGGCGATTGCGGCGCAGGGCCACCGCCTGCAGCCCGGCAAGATGGCGGCGCTGCGCTACTTCTACGCCTACGAACTGCCCAAGATCTCGGCCTGGCTGGGCCCGGTGTCGCGCGCCGAGAGCCTGCCGCGCGAAATGCAGGACGCGTGGTTCTGAAGCGCCGCCGCTGATGGACAAGACGCGCGTCGAAACCTGGGTGTGGGTGCTGGTCTACGCCGGCCTGCTGACGGTGTGCGTGGCGGTGTTTGTGCTGCGCGCGGGCGCTGACGCCATGGGCTGGGCGATGCTGACCGCGGGCATCGTCGTCACCGCCGTCGGCGCTGCGCTGGTGGTGGTGCGTGCCCGCATGGATGAGCCCGTGGCTGCGAAGAAAGGTCCTCGCGAATGAAGCTGTTGTTGTCGATGAAGCGCCGAGTTTTCCTGCTGGCGGGCGCTGCGCTGCTGGCGGCATGTGCCCAGAACCCGCAGGCCCCGCAGGCGGACAGCCGCCCGCCCATCGTCTTCGTGCATGGCAACGGCGACACCGCGGCGCAGTGGCACACGACGATCTGGCGTTTCGAAAGCAACGGCTGGCCGCGCGAGCGTCTGTTCGCCATCGACCACCCCTACCCGCTGGCGCGTGATGCCGACGATGTGGCGCAGCCCGGGCGCTCGTCGAGCACAGAACACCGCGCCTACCTCGCCGCAGAGATCGACAAGGTGCTGCAGGCCACGGGTGCGAAGCAGGTGGTGCTGATCGGCAATTCACGCGGTGGCAATGCCATCCGCAGCGTCATCGCGCAGGCCGCCAAAGAAGGCGGCGCGGCCAAGGTCTCGCATGCCATTCTCGGCGGCACGCCCAACCACGGCGTGTGGGCCGACGCCAGCTTCCGCGCTGCCAACGAATTCAACGGCGCCGGGCCTTTCCTGACGGCCTTGAACAACCAGGGCGGCGTGGGTGTCGAAATCACGCTGGGGGTGCGCTGGCTCACGGTGCGCAGTGCCGACAACGACAAGTTCGCGCAGCCCGACGGTGTGTGGATCGGCGCGCCGGGCCGTGCGACCAACGTCACCGCGGCCGGCCCCGAGTTGAAGGGCGCCACCAACGTGGTCTTGCCCGGCGTCGACCACCGCGAAACCAGCTACGGCCCGCAGGCTTTTGCCGCGGCCTGGCGTTTTCTCACCGGCAGCGAGCCGGCCACGCTGCAGGCCGTGCCGGAAGCCCGCGTGGTGCTCGACGGCCTGGTCAGCGGCTTCGGTGTCGACAACGACCCGGCCAAGGGTACGTCGCCCACCAACCTGCCGCTGGTGGGCGCCACGGTGGAGGTCTACGCCACGGATGCGCGCACCGGTGAACGCGTGGGCCCCGCGCGCTGGCGCAAGACGGTGGGCGCTGACGGGCGCTGGGGGCCTTTCGAAGCCGATGGCCAGACGCCTTACGAGTTCGTGGTGTCGGCGCCGGGGTATGCGGTGGCGCACATCTACCGGTCGCCGTTTCCACGCTCGTCCAGGTTCGTGGGCCTGCGTGCCGAACGTGCACTGCCCGAGGCCGACAGGGCCGCAGGTTCGGTGCTGCGTTTTGCCCGCCCGCGCGGCTACTTCGGCGTGCCGCGCGACCGCTTCAGCTTTGACGGCATCAGCCCCGCACCCGGCATAACGCCCGGCGTCGCCGGCGTGGCCGACTCGCGCATCAAGTTGCCACCATCGCCATCCGCCGCGCCGCGCGCCGTGGTGGCCGAGTTCAACGGCGAACGCATCGTCGGCCGCAGCTGGCCGGCGTCCGAGAACCGCAGCGTCGTGCTGGAACTGCACGATTGACACCCCGAGGAAACAGCCCATGAGCACCCCCGTTCAGCAACTCTTCAACCTGACGGGCCAGGTGGCCCTGGTCACCGGCGGCTCACGCGGGCTGGGCCTGCAGATGGCCGAGGCACTCGGCGAAGCCGGCGCCAAGATCATGCTGAGCTCGCGCAAGGCCGCCGACCTGGAAGAGGCTGCGGCCGAGCTGTCTGCCAAGGGCATCGACGCGCGCTGGATCGCGGCTGACGCGAGCAAACCCGAGGAGGTGCAGCGCGTCGTGGACGACACCATGCACCGCTGCGGCCAGATCGACATCCTCGTCAACAACGCCGGCGCCACCTGGGGCGCGCCGGCCGAGGACTACCCGCTGGAGGCCTGGGACAAGGTGATGAACCTGAACATCCGCAGCCTCTTTCTCTTCGCGCAGGCGGTGGGCAAGGCCAGCATGATTCCGCGCAAGTCGGGCCGCATCATCAACGTGGCCAGCATCGCGGGCCTGTCGGGCAGCCTGGACGTGAAGTTCATCGCCTACGGCACGAGCAAGGGCGCGGTGGTGAACTTCACGCGCACGCTGGCGGGCGAGTGGGGCGCGCACGGCATCACCGTCAACGCGCTCGCGCCGGGCTTCTTCCCCAGCAAGATGACGGCCGGCGTGCTGCAGCACTTCGGTGCCGAAAAGCTGGCTGCCGGCGCGCCGCTGAAACGCCTGGGTGACGACGACGACTTGAAGGGCGCGGTGCTGCTCTTTGCCAGCGCTGCGGGTAAGCACATCACCGGGCAGATATTGGCGGTGGACGGCGGTGTCTCTTGCGTGCACGGCGGCGGTTGAACGAGCGCTGATGATGGAATTCAAGGTCCACATTCCCTTCGTGAAGATGCTGGGCATGCGCCTGGAGCGCATGGCCGCGGGCGAGGCCGAGATCCACCTCGACCTGCGCGAGGAATTCACCAACAGCTGGGGCGTGGCCCACGGCGGCGTGACGATGACGCTGCTGGACGTGGTGATGGCTCACGCCGCGCGCAGCGCAGAAACCCCCGGGGCCGAGCCGCTGCCCGGCGTCGTCACCATCGAGATGAAGACCAGCTTCATGCGCCCCGGCGTGGGCACGCTGGTGGCCACCGGCAAGCGCCTGCACCGCACGGTGTCGCTGGCGTTCTGCGAAGGCTATGTGCATGACACGCAAGGTGTGCTGGTGGGCCACGCCAGCGGCACCTTCAAGTACATGAAGGGTTTGCCGGTCGGCGGCAAGCGCATCCAGAAACTCAACGCATCGGATTGAACCGGAGCCTCGTCATGACTGAGATGAATCAACGCATCGTCCTTGCCTCGCGCCCCGCGGCCGAAGCCAGCGTCAGCAACTTCCGCCTGGAAGAAGTGCCGGTGCCTGCGTTGGCAGACGGCCAGGTGCTGGTGCGCCACCACTACCTGAGCCTGGACCCCTACATGCGCATGCGCATGAACGACGCGAAGAACTACGCCGCGCCGCAGGCTTTGGACGAGGTGATGATCGGTGGCACCGTGGGCGTGGTGGCAGCCTCGCGCCATGCCAACTACGCGGTGGGCGACAGCGTCGTGGGCATGGGCGGCTGGCAGCAGTTCGCGGTGGTGAACGCGGCCGTGCCGGGCGCGCTGCGCAAGGTCGATGCGAGCCACATTCCACTCTCCGCCTACCTGGGCGCCGTGGGCATGCCGGGCGTCACGGCCTGGGTCGGGCTCATCCACTTCATCGAACCCAAGGCTGGCGAAACCGTCGTCGTCGATGCCGCCAGCGGCGCCGTCGGCAGCGTGGTGGGCCAACTCGCGAAGGCACGCGGCTGCCGTGTGGTGGGCATCGCCGGCGGTGCCGACAAATGCGGCTATGTGGTCGCTGAACTCGGCTTCGACGCCTGCATCGACTACAAAGCGCACCGCGATGCCAAAGCCCTGGGCGCGGCACTGGACGCCGCCGCGCCACAGGGCGTGGACGGCTTGTTCGAGAACGTCGGCGGCATGATCTTCGACACCGTGCTGTCGCGCATGAACGCCTTCGGCCGTGTCGCCCTGTGCGGCTTGATCTCGGGCTACGACGGCGAATCGCTGGCCATCGGCAACGCGCGCCTGCTGTTGACGCAGCGCCTGCGGCTGCAGGGTTTCATCGTCAGCGAACACATGCCCTTGTGGCCCGCGGCACTGAAGGAACTCGGTGGCCTCGTGGCGAGCGGCCAGCTGAAGTACCGCGAGAGCATCGCGCCGAATCTCGCGGCAGCGCCCGAGGCTTTTCTGGGTTTGCTCAAGGGCCGCAACTTCGGCAAGCAACTGGTGAAGTTGATTTGAACTGGGCCTACCGGCGCTTCTGTGAACTCGGTGTTGACGATCTCTACGACGCACTGGCGCTGAGATCGCAGGTCTTCGTGGTCGAGCAGAACTGCGTTTTTCTCGATGCCGACGGCGCCGACCGCGCCAGCGGGCATCTGCTGGGGCGCGACGAGGCCGGCGTGCTGCACGCTTACCTGCGCATCGTCGACCCGGGCGTGAAGTTCACCGAGCCGTCGATAGGCCGGGTGATCACGTCCGAGGCCTCGCGCGGCACGGGCCTGGGCCATCAGCTCGTCGCCGAGGGTATCCAGCACTGCAGTGCGGCCTGGCCCGGCCAGCCCATCCGCATCGGCGCCCAGGCGCGGCTGGAAGGCTTTTACGCCCGCCACGGCTTTGTGCGCGAAGGCGACGACTACATCGAAGACGGCATTCCCCACTGCGAGATGGTGCGGCCGGCGCCTGCCTTGGCATGAACGCCACCCACGAGGTCTACAACCAGCCAGCGCCCTGGGTTGATGTGAACCTCTTTGCCGCCAACCGGCCGCTGCGCGATGCGCTGGCGGTGTTGATGCCCGCCTTGGACACCACGAGCCTGCACGCCGCGGGCGCCGAGTTCGGCAGCGCCGCGATGCAGCAGCACGCGCGCCTGGCCAACACGCATGCGCCGGTGCTGCACACGCACAGCCGCGTGGGCCGGCGCATCGACGAGGTGGAGTTCCACCCGAGTTACCACGTGCTGCTCGGCGCCGCCCTGCGCCACGGCCTGCACGGCGCGCCCTGGGCCGAGGGCCCGGGTGCCCATGTGGGGCGTGCGGCGGCCTTCATGCTCTTCACCGAGCTCGAGGCCAGCGTGCTGTGCCCGGTGTCGATGAGTTATGCCGTCGCGCCGGCGCTGCGCGCGCATCCCGCTTTACAGGCGGCGCTGGGCGCCAAGCTCGCAAACACCGTCTACGACGAACGTTTTGTGCCTATCGCGCAGAAGGCCACGCTGACGATGGGCATGGGCATGACCGAGAAGCAGGGCGGCTCGGACGTGCGCGCCAACACCACGCGGGCCGTGTTCGAAGGCGAGGACACCTGGGGCCGTCGCTATGCGCTCACGGGCCACAAGTGGTTCTTCTCGGCGCCGATGTGCGACGCCTTCCTGGTGCTGGCACAAGCCGAGGCGGGCCTGTCTTGCTTCTTCCTGCCGCGCTGGGTGGGCGGCGAACACGGCGACGGCGTCTTGAACGCCATCCACATCCAGCGCCTGAAGCACAAGCTCGGCAACCACGCCATTGCCAGCAGCGAAGTGGAGTTCCACGGTGCACAGGCCTGGCTGGTCGGCGAAGAAGGGCGAGGCATCGCGCAGATCCTGCAGATGGGCGCATTGACGCGGCTGGACTGTGCCCTGGGCACCGCCGGCCTGATGCGCCAGGCGCTGAGCCTGGCGCTGCACCACTGCGCCCAGCGGCAGGCCTTCGGCAAGACGCTGGTGGCACAGCCGCTGATGCAGAACGTGCTGGCCGACCTGGCGCTGGACAGCGAAGCCGCCACGGTGCTGGCGCTGCGCCTGGCCGTGGCGGTGGACCGCAGCGAACACACCGACAGTGCGCATGAAAAGACGATGCGCCGCCTGCTCACGCCGGTGGCCAAGTTCTGGGTGTGCAAACGTGGCAGCCACTTCGCGCAAGAGGCGATGGAATGCCTGGGCGGCAACGGTTATGTCGAGGAAGGCGGGCAGGGCGTGATGGCGCGCATCTACCGCGAGATGCCGCTGAACAGCATCTGGGAAGGGGCCGGCAACATCATGGCGCTGGATCTGCTGCGCGCCTTGCGGGGTGCCGATGTCGCGCCCGCCCTCGAGCATGAATTTGCTGCCGCGCGCGGCACCCACGCCGCCTTCGATGCGCTGGCCGCCAGCGTGCTGCAGCGCGCCGACGGCATCACCGCAGAAGCGCAGGCGCGCACCTTGGCGCGCGACACCGCGCTGGTGCTGCAGGCCGCGCTGCTGCGCCGCACCGCGCCGGCCTTCGTGTTCGATGCCTTTTGCGACGCGCGCCTGGCGCGAGGCAGCGATGTCTACGGCCTGCTGCCCGCCCACCACGACGTCGGCGCCTTGATTGCACGCGCCAGTGCCCACTGACACCACTATGGAGACCGCATGACCCACGAACTGATCCTGCACCACTACGACGGCTCGCCCTTCGCCGAAAAAACGCGGTTGATGCTGGGCTACAAGGGCCTGGCCTGGCGTTCGGTGAAGGTGCCGGTTGTGATGCCCAAGCCCGATGTGGTGGCGCTGACCGGTGGCTACCGCCGCACGCCCTTCATGCAGGTGGGCGCCGATGTCTACTGCGACACGGCCCTCATTGCGCGCTTGCTGGAAGCGCGTGCGCCGACGCCGCGGCTCTTCCCGCCGCACCTGCCCCTGGCGCCGCTGCTGGCGCAGTGGGCCGACTTCACGATGTTCTGGACCGCCGTGCCCTACACGCTGCAGCCCGCCGGTGCCGCCCATCGCTTTGCCGGCGCGCCGCCCGAGGTGATGAAGGCCTTCGCTGCCGACCGCGCCGCGCTCACCGCCGGCATGACGCGCCAGACCGTGGCCGACGCCACCGTGAACCTGCGTGCGCAGCTTGCGGCGCTGGAGGCGCAATTGGTGGCCGGCGGCCCCTTCCTTTTCGGCGACGTCAGCATCGCCGACTTCGCGGTGGCGCACTGCGTGTGGTTCGTCAGCAGCGGTGGGCCGGTGGCCGAGATCCTGGCGCCCCATGGCGCCTTGAAGACCTGGTTTGCCGGCATGCAGGCTTTCGGCCACGGCCGGCCCGAGAAGATGGGCAGCGACGAGGCGCTGGCCATTGCCGCGGCCGCCGGGGCCACCAACAGCCACGCCCCCTGCGCCGTGGCACCGGGGCAGGGCTTCGAAGCCGGCCAGGCCGTTACCGTCACCCCCACCGACTACGGCCGTGACCCCGTGGCCGGTACGCTGATGGGCCTGGATGCGCACGAGATCGTCGTGCGCCGCAGCGATGGACGCGCCGGCACCGTCCACGTGCACTTTCCGCGCGCCGGCTTCCAGGTCAAACCTCAAGCCACGGAGAAGTCCGCATGAGCACCTTCAGCGGCGGCGTGGCCGTCATCACCGGCGCGGCCTCGGGTTTCGGCCTCGAGGCCAGCCGCATTGCCGCGGCGCGTGGCATGGCCCTCGTGATGGCCGATGTGCAGCAGGAAGCGCTGGACCGCGCGGTGGCCGAGATCACCGGCCTGGGCGCGCCAGTGCTGCCCTTCCGGCTGGACGTCAGCAAGGCCGCCGAGGTGGAAGCCCTGGGCGCGGCGACCCTGGCCCGCTTCGGCGCGCCCACCTTCGTCTTCAACAACGCCGGCGTCGGGGCCGGTGGCCTGATCTGGGAACACACGCAGAAGGATTGGGAGTGGGTGGTGGGCGTGAACCTGATGGGCGTGGCCCACGGCGTGCGCGTCTTCACGCCGTTGATGCTGGCTGCGGCCGAGAAAGACCCGAGCTACCGCGGCCACATCGTCAACACCGCCAGCATGGCGGGGCTGCTGAACGCGCCGAACATGGGCGTCTACAACGTCACCAAGCACGCGGTGGTGGCGATGAGCGAGACGCTCTTCCAAGACCTGGCGCTCGTCACCGCGCAGGTGCAGGCGCATGTGCTGTGCCCGTTCTTCGTGCCCACCGGCATCCACCAGAGCGAACGCAATCGCCCGGCCGAATTCAAGGCGCAGACCGGGCCCACGCGCAGCCAGCTCATCGCCCAGGCCATGAGCGACCAGGCCGTGACGCGCGGCAAGCTCACGGCGGCGCAGGTGGCGCAGTTTGTCTTCGACGCCATGGACGCCGGCCGTTTCTACATCTACAGCCACCCGCAGGCGCTGGCCAGCGTGCAGGTGCGGCTGGAAGACATCATGACGCCGCGCAACCCGACCAGCCCTTTCGCGGCCAAGCCGGAGATCGGCGAGAAATTGCGCCGGGCGCTGCGCGGCGGCTGAGCACCACCCCCCGCGATCCGGGGGGATGCTCTGAGCCTCGGTTTGCCAACTGTCACGATCGAAGGGCGACTTTTAGGTATCTTCTGAGACTGAAGGGTTCACGACGAGACCCTCGGGTTTCTGTGGCCCCAGAGCGCCCGCACAGCGAGCGCCCAACCACAGCTTGTTCAGTCAGCCAGGAGTCGCATGATGAAGTTATCTGTCATTGCCGCAGCCGCGGCGTTGGCGGCGGGGTTGCACGCCCCGTCAGCCTCAGCGCAGGCCCTGCCCATCGTGGGTGGCGTCACCTCGGTCACCCTGACCTCGGCCCCCACCTTGGCGTCGGTGGGCCTCAGCGTGGGCACGCTGGGCAGCGCCCAGTTCTCGCCAGGCTCGGCCGGCATACCGCTGGTCTATTTCCCTATCACCGGTGGCAGCCAGAACACCGCCACCTTCGCAGGCAGCATCCAGCACGCTGGCAGCGGGCTGTCCTTGAGCAGCGGGGGCACGACGCTGAACCTCACCAATTTCGTGATCGACACCACCGCCTTGACGCTCACCGGACAGGCCGCGACAGGTGGCACGTCGCTCGGTGCGGTGCCGCTGTTCAACCTGAGCTTCGGCAGCAACCCGGTGTCGCCTTTCAACCTGGCGCTCACCAGCACCGCGGCCGGCGCGCTGACGACGCTGTTCGGTTTGCCCAATCTCACGGGCTTTACCCTCGGCACCGCCAACACCATCCCCATCACCTCCGCGGTGCCGGAACCGACCACGTACGCGGCGATGCTGGCGGGCCTGGCGATGATCTCGCTGGTGCTGGCGCGTCGGCGTCAGCAGGCCTCGGAACGGCTGCCCGCAGCGGCGCACTGAGCTGCGTTCCGCTTCGGCAGCCTCAGCAGGCCAGGACCACCGCCTGCAGGGGCTGCTGGCTGGCCGCATCCACCACGATGAAGGCCACGCGACGCGGAAAGTTGGCGTCGCCGCGCGACACGCGCAACTGCTGCTTCTGGCCCGCCGCCGCAGCCCACGCGGCGACGGGCTGGAACTGGCGCACCACGTGGTCGTGCTTCAGCGTCTCGCCGGCGTTTTCACCGGCGTTCACGCGGCTCTGGTGGCCGTCTTCCAGCACCACCCAGTGGCCCGCCCAGCGCTGGCCTGCATTGCCGCTGGGCGCCACTGTCATCGTCACCATTTCACCGGCTCGCGCCAGGCTCAGCATCGGGCCTTCAGCGTTGGTGGCCGCAGGCAGTTGCGGCCAGCGCCGCCAGTCTTTCCCGTTCACCACCACCTGCGGTGTGTAGACGTTGGCGCTGCCGGCCTGCTGCGCCAGCGCGTACTGGCGCTGCGTGTATTCGGGCCGCGCAAAGCGGTCGGGCCAGCCCAGGCGGTCCCAGTAGGTGACGTGGAAGGACAGGGCCAGCACGTCCGGCCGGCCCTTCAGCGTCGAGAGCCAGCGGTCGGCAGGCGGGCACGAGCTGCAACCCTCGCTGGTGTAGAGCTCCACCACCGTCGGCGCCACCGCGCTGGAACGCGCCGTGCAGGTGCCTTGGGCGATGGCCAGCGCCGGCAGCAAGGCCGCACACAGGGTCAAGCACTTCATCGTCGATCTCCTTGACGCATCAACTGCCCACTCAGTCGCGCCCGTCGGCGGCACCTTACGCGCGATGTTCAACCCGGGCCAGCGACTACGATGCCACGATGACAACGACACAGTCCTGGGTCGCCGTGGTGGGCGGCGGCCCTGCCGGTTTGATGGCCGCCGAGAGCCTGGCCGCGGCCGGCCATCGCGTCGAGGTCTTCGACGCCATGCCGTCCGTGGGCCGCAAGTTCCTGCTTGCGGGCAAGGGCGGGCTCAACCTCACGCACAGCGAAGATTTCGCGCCCTTCCTCGCGCGCTATGCCGAAGCCGCGCCGGCGCTGCAGCCCGTGCTGCAGGATTTCGGCGCTGATGCCTTGCGCGCCTGGGCGGCAGCGCTGGGCGTTGACACCTTCGTCGGCAGCTCGGGCCGCGTCTTCCCGAAAGACCTCAAGGCCGCGCCGCTGCTGCGCGCCTGGCTGCACCGCCTGCGGGTGCAGGGCGTGGGCTTTCACATGCGCCACCGCTGGCTGGGCTTTGGTGAAGGCGGTGCCTTGCGCTTCGCTGCGCCCCATGGGGATCTGAACCTGACGCCCGCAGCCACGGTGCTGGCCCTGGGCGGTGCAAGCTGGCCGCAGCTGGGCAGCAACGGGGCCTGGGTGCCGTTGCTGGCCGAACGCGGGGTGGACGTGGCGCCGCTGCGGCCTTCCAACTGCGGCTTCGATGTCGCCTGGAGCGAACACTTCGCCAGCCGCCACGCCGGCCAGCCGCTGAAGGGGGTGGCCCTGGCTTTCGAAGGCTGGAAGCAGGCCGGCGAATGTGTCGTCACGGCCGGCGGTGTGGAGGGCAGCTTGGTCTACGCGGCCTCTGCCGTTCTGCGTGAGGCCATTGCGCGCAGCGGCGAGGCGGTGTTCCACCTCGATCTGATGCCGCAGCGCAGCCTGCAGTGGATCACCGCCGAGCTCGCGCATCCGCGCGGCCCGCGCTCGCTGTCCACGCACCTCAAGACCCGCCTCAAGCTCGAAGGGGTGAAGGCCGGCCTGATCTGGGAAACGGTGCCCAGGGAGGTGCAGGCCGACGCGGGCCGGTTTGCCGCTGCCATCAAGGCCGTGCCCATCCGCGCGAGCGCTGCACGCCCCATCGCCGAGGCCATCAGCACCGCCGGCGGTGTGCGTTTCCAAGCCCTGGACGAGCGGCAGATGCTGCGGGCTCTGCCCGGCGTGTTCTGCGCCGGCGAGATGCTGGACTGGGAGGCGCCGACGGGCGGCTACCTGCTCACGGCCTGTTTTGCCAGCGGCCGCGCAGTGGGGCAGGGTGCAGCGGCCTGGCTGGCGAGCCGAGCAGTGGCCGCCGCTTAAACTGCGCGCTTCATTCTTTGAGGGCCACGCGCAGGCGTGGCCCCTTCGCTTCTTGGACAAGATCCTCCTGCAGATTGCCGCCGAGCTGAAGGCCAGGCTGGCCCAGGTACAGGTGGCCGTCGAACTGCTCGACGGTGGTGCCTCGGTGCCCTTCATCGCCCGTTATCGCAAGGAAGCGACAGACGGCCTCGACGACATCCAGCTGCGCGAGCTGGAAACCCGCCTCGCCTATTTGCGTGAGCTTGAAGATCGGCGTGCCGCGGTGCTCAAGAGCATCGAAGAACAAGGCAAGCTCACGCCTGAACTGCGCGCCGCCGTGGGCGCCGCGCCCACCAAGCAGGAGCTGGAAGACCTCTACCTGCCGTTCAAGGTGAAACGCCGCACCAAGGGCATGATCGCCCGCGAGGCCGGCCTCGAGCCGCTGGCGGACCGGCTGTTTGCCGACCCCGCGCTGGACCCCTTGGCCGAGGCGCCGGCCTTCGTGAACGCCGAGGCGGGCTTTGCCGACGCCTACGCCCTGCTCGACGGCGTGCGCGACCTGCTCAGCGAGCGCTGGGCCGAAGACGCGGTGCTGGTGGGCAAGCTGCGCGAATGGCTGTGGGCCGAGGGCCGGCTGCAGAGCAAGCTGGTGGACGGCAAGGACGGCAACCACGCCGACGCGGCGAAGTTCCGCGATTACTTCGACTACGCCGAAGCCATCCGCACCGTGCCCAGCCACCGCGCCCTGGCGGTGTTTCGCGGCCGCACGCAGGAATGGCTGGACGCCAAGCTCGTGCTCGATGAAGAAGTCGTGCCGGGGCAGCCGACCTTGGCCGAAGGCCGCATCGCCCAGCACCTGGGCTGGCGCCACGCCAAGCGCGCCGGCGATGAACTCATCCGCAAGAGCATCGCCTGGACCTGGAAGGTCAAGCTCAGCCTGAGCCTGGAGCGCGACCTCTTTAGCCGCCTGCGCGAAGAGGCCGAGACGGTGGCCATCAAGGTCTTCGCCGACAACCTGCGCGACCTGCTGCTGGCCGCCCCCGCCGGCAAGCGCGTGGTGATGGGCCTGGACCCCGGCATCCGCACCGGCGTGAAGGTGGCGGTGGTCAGCGACACCGGGAAAGTTCTCGACACGCACACCGTCTACCCGCACGAACCGCGGCTGGATTGGGAAGGCTCGCTGCACGCCCTGGGCCGCCTGGTGGCCACGCACGGCGTGAACCTGATCGCCATCGGCAACGGCACCGCCAGCCGCGAGACCGACAAGCTGGCCGCTGACCTCATCAAGCGCATCGCGGGCCTGGCACCCGACGTGAAGCTGGACAAGGTGGTGGTCAGCGAGGCCGGCGCCAGCGTCTACAGCGCCAGCGAGTTCGCCAGCAAGGAACTGCCCGAGCTGGACGTGAGCCTGCGCGGCGCGGTGAGCATCGCGCGGCGCCTGCAAGACCCGCTGGCGGAACTGGTGAAGATCGACCCCAAGAGCATCGGCGTTGGCCAGTACCAGCACGACGTCAACCAGAGCGGCCTGGCCAAGAGCCTGGACGCGGTGGTGGAAGACTGTGTGAACGCCGTGGGCGTGGACCTGAACACCGCCAGCGCGCCGCTGCTGTCGCGTGTGTCGGGCCTGAGCGCGGCGGTGGCGGCCAGCATCGTGCGTTGGCGCGATGCGCATGGCGCCTTCCGCAACCGGCAGCAGCTGCTGGACGTGGCGGGCCTCGGCCCCAAGACCTTCGAGCAGGCGGCGGGTTTCCTGCGCATCCGCGACGGCGACAACCCGCTGGACATGACCGGCGTGCACCCCGAAACCTACCCGGTGGTGCAGAAGATGATGGCCAGCACCGGGCGCGAGGTGAAGGACCTGGTGGGCCGCAGCGAGGTGTTGCGCACGCTGAAGCCTGAGCTGTTTGCCGACGACAAGTTCGGCGCGATCACGGTGAAAGACATCCTCAACGAGCTGGAGAAGCCGGGCCGCGACCCGCGCCCGGACTTTGTCGTGGCGCGCTTCAACGAGGGTGTGTCCGACCTCAAGGACCTGCAGCCCGGCATGGTGCTGGAAGGCATGGTCAGCAACGTGGCGCAGTTCGGCGCCTTCGTCGACCTGGGCGTGCACCAGGACGGGCTCGTGCACGTCAGCCAGATGGCAAACAAGTTCGTCAGCGATGCACGCGAGGTGGTGAAGACTGGGCAGGTGGTGAAGGTGCGGGTGCTGGAGGTGGACCTGGCGCGCAAGCGTGTGAGCCTGACGATGAAGCTGGACGCACCGACCGGCGCCGCACGCAGTGCCTCGGGCGCCGACAACAAGTTCCGCCCGGCTGCACGTGGCGAACAGGCGCGTGGCCGCGCGCCTGAACCGGCGGGCGCCAGCGCCATGGCCGCGGCCTTCTCGAAACTGCAGGGCCGCAAGTGAGATGAAGGCCCTGGCCGTGCACGCAGGCCCGCGCGCGCGTGAACAGCTTTGCCGGCAGGGCTTGCGCCCCGCGGATGTTCGCGTGGTGCCGGCCGCGGCAGGCGGCCCCAAAGGCCTGGCGCTGGTGCCGCTGGACCGTTTTGTCTTCGCGCACTGGCTGCGCGAGGCGCCGCAGACGGTGCACTTGCTGGGTGCGTCGATCGGCGCTTGGCGCATGGCCGCGGCCTGCGCGGCCGACCCCGATGCCGCGCTGGCCCAGCTGGCCGAGGACTACATCACCCAGAGCTACCCCAGCGCCCCGGGCAAGCCGCCGACGCCGCGCGTGGTGACGCAAGTCTTCCGCAGCAAGCTGGAAGAACGGCTCGGTGTGCAGGCCGAGGCCTTGCTGGCGCACCCGCGCTTTCGCCTTCACGTCTTCACAAGTCGCGGTCGCCGCCTACTGCATCGGCCCGGACGCGTGAAGATGCCGCTGGGCTGGATGGCGGCCTTCGCAGCCAACGCCACATCGCGCAGTGCCCTGGGCGGCTGGATGGAGCGTGTCGTCTTCAGCGACCCGCGCGATGCGCTGCCGCTGCCTTTGAGCGACTTCCCCACGCGCCAGGTCGCGCTGACCCGCAGCAACCTCAGCAGCGCGGTGCTGGCCAGTTGCACCATCCCCTTCTGGCTGGAAGCCGTGCAGGACGTGCCTGGCGGCCCCGCCGGCACCTACTTCGATGGCGGCATCGTCGACTACCACCTGCACCTGCCCTATGCCGCAATGGCGGATGGATTGGTGCTCTACCCGCACTTCAGCGCCCAGGTGGTGCCGGGCTGGCTGGACAAGGCCTGGAAACACCGCCACCGTGCCAGCCCGGCCTTGGACAACATGGTGCTGCTGTCACCGCGGCCCGAGTGGGTGCGCAGCCTGCCCGGCGGCAAGCTGCCCGACCGCAGCGACTTCAAGCGTTTCGGCGACGACCACGCCAGCCGCCAGCGCCTGTGGCGCGGCGCACTGGCCGAGAGCCAGCGCCTGGCCGATGAATTTGCCGAACTGGTGCGGGATGGCCGGCCATTTGAAGCGCTGCCGCTGGTCTAGTGCGGAATGCGCTCGGCTACACTCAGCGCCTTCGCAACCCAACAAGGGCAGGGAAAGGCATCATGGTTATGACACCGCGGACTACCCGGTTTTTTACCGAGATCTAAGTCGGCTGCGCTGTCACGTCCCACCTTTCCCTTCAAGACAAGCGCGGCACCCACCGCGCTTTTTTCGTTTCTGGAGTTCCGAGAATGATCACGATCACTTTGCCTGACGGTTCACGCCGCGAGTACCCGCAAGCCCTGACGGTGGCCGATGTGGCCGCCAGCATCGGCGCCGGCCTGGCCAAGGCCGCGCTGGCGGGCAAGGTGGACGGCAAGCTGGTCGACACCAGCCACCGTATCGAAGCCGACGCGCAGCTTTCCATCGTCACCGACAAGGACGCCGACGGGCTGGAGATCATCCGCCACAGCACGGCGCACCTGCTGGCCTATGCGGTGAAGGAACTCTTTCCCGAGGCGCAGGTGACCATCGGCCCGGTCATCGAGAACGGCTTCTATTACGACTTCGCCTACAAGCGCCCCTTCACGCCCGAAGACCTGATGGCGATCGAGAAGCGCATG
The DNA here is from genome assembly GCA_031372905.1 of Betaproteobacteria bacterium. Classification (GTDB taxonomy): domain Bacteria; phylum Pseudomonadota; class Gammaproteobacteria; order Burkholderiales; family Burkholderiaceae_C; genus Rubrivivax. The sequence continues at coordinate 20,569 of JANMMD010000267.1, read as the reverse complement.
GGCGAACTCGCCGCGAAGAACGAGCCGGTGCAACGCCGTGTGCTGCCGCGCGACGAGGCCGTGGCGCACTTCAAGGGCATGGGCGAGCACTACAAGGCCGAGATCATCGGCAGCATCCCGGCCGACCAGGACGTGAGCCTCTACCGCGAGGGCGGCTTCGAGGATCTGTGTCGCGGCCCGCACGTGCCGAGCACGGGCCGTCTGAAGCACTTCAAGCTGATGAAGGTGGCCGGGGCCTACTGGCGCGGTGACCAGGCCAACGAACAGCTGCAGCGCATCTACGGCACGGCCTGGCCCAGCAAGGAAGCGCTGGCGGGGTACCTGACGATGCTGGAAGAAGCCGAGAAGCGCGACCACCGCAAGCTCGGCCGGGAACTCGACCTGTTCCACATGGACGAGCACAGCCCTGGCACGGTGTTCTGGCACCCCAAGGGCTGGACGCTTTGGCAGCAGGTCGAGCAATACATGCGCGGCGTCTACCGCGACAACGGTTACCACGAGGTCAAGGGCCCGCAGATCCTCGACAAGAGCCTGTGGGAGAAGACCGGTCACTGGGACAAGTACCGCGATGCGATGTTCGTCACCGAGAGCGAAAAGCGTGACTACGCGCTGAAGCCGATGAACTGCCCCGGCCACATCCTGATCTTCAAGCAGGGCATCAAGAGCTACCGCGACCTGCCGCTGCGCTACGGCGAGTTCGGCCAGTGCCACCGCAACGAGCCCACCGGCGGCCTGCACGGCATCATGCGCGTGCGCGCCTTCACGCAGGACGACGGCCACATCTTCTGCACCGAGGACATGATCCTGCCCGAGTGCGTGGCCTACACGGCGCTGCTGCAGCAGGTCTACAAAGACTTCGGCTTCAGCGACATCATCTACAAGGTGGCCACGCGCCCGGCGGCGCGCATCGGCTCGGACGAGATCTGGGACAAGGCCGAGCACGCGCTGATGGAGAGCCTGCGCCAGAGCGGGTGCGAGTTCGAGATCGCCGCTGGCGACGGTGCCTTCTACGGCCCGAAGATCGAGTACACGCTGAAGGACGCCATCGGCCGCCAGTGGCAGTGCGGCACGATGCAGGTCGACTTCAGCATGGCCGAGCGCCTGGACGCGGTCTACGTGGCCGAGGACAGCAGCCGCAAGCACCCCGTGATGCTGCACCGGGCCATCGTCGGCAGCCTGGAACGCTTCATCGGCATCCTCATCGAACAGCACGCTGGCGCGCTGCCCGCCTGGCTGGCCCCGGTGCAGGTGGTGGTGAGCTCGATCACCGAACAACAGGCCGAATACGCGGCCAGCGTGGCGAAATCGCTGCAAAAACAAGGAGTTAGAGCCTCCCTGGATTTGCGCAACGAGAAGATAAACTATAAGATCCGCGAGCATTCGATGCAGAAGGTCCCGTTCATCCTGGTCGTTGGCGACAAGGAGAAGGCAAACGGGGCCGTTGCCGTGCGCGCCCGGGGCAATCAAGACCTTGGTGTGATGCCGCTGGCAGACTTCCTCCAGAAGATCACCAGCGACATCGCCATGAAGGTGTAGTCACCCCAGGCGCGTTGAAGATTTTTTCGTGGCCCGATTGCCTTCGGGCTGCCACAGGAGCTGGAACCATCGCTACTTTCATGGACCGCCGCGTGCCGAACGCGGAGCGCAAACACCGTCTGAACCGGGAAATCATGGCGCCGCAAGTGCGCCTGAACGGGGTCGAGAACGAGCCACTCGGCATCGTCAGCACGATGGACGCGTTGCGCATGGCAGGGGAATTGGATGTCGACCTGGTGGAGATCGCTGCCACCGCCGACCCCCCGGTGTGCAGGCTCATGGACTACGGCAAGTTCAAGTACCAAGAGCAGAAGAAGGCCGCTGAAGCGAAGAGCAAGCAGAAGGTCATCGAGATCAAGGAAGTGAAGTTCCGCCCGGGCACCGACGATGGCGACTACGCCATCAAGATGCGCAACCTGCGACGCTTCATTGCCGAAGACGGCGACAAGGGCAAGGTCACGCTGCGCTACCGCGGGCGCGAAATCACCCACCAGGACATCGGCATGCGAATGCTGGAACGCATCCGTGACGAGTTGGCCGATGTGGCGGTGGTGGAGAACATGCCCAAGCTGGAAGGCCGCCAGATGATCATGGTGCTGGCGCCGAAGCGGAAGTGATATCGGAAGTAAGCAGGTTTTGAAGAATGTCGCTGCTGCGGTCTGGTCACTGCAGCGGCGAATAGAAGCGGTGACAGGCCAACAAGTACCACGGGTCTCCCGGGGTCGCCTGTCGCAGCAAACGAAGAAGGAGCAGTCATGCCCAAAATGAAGACCAAGAGCGGCGCCAAGAAGCGGTTCCGCGTGCGTCCGGGTGGCACCGTCAAGCGCGGTCAGGCGTTCAAGCGCCACATCCTCACGAAGAAGAGCACCAGCCGCAAGCGCGATCTGCGCGGCCCGGCCAACGTGCACGAGAGCGACCTGGGCAGCATCGCCAAGATGCTGCCGATGGCCGGTCTCTGACCCCACTTCAACGTACGCACAAGGAGAACTGAATGCCTCGCGTCAAACGTGGTGTCACCGCACACGCCCGCCACAAGAAGATCCTGAAGCTCGCCAAGGGCTTCCGCGGCCGGCGCAAGAACGTCTTCCGCATCGCCAAGCAGGCGGTGATGAAGGCGGGTCAATATGCCTACCGTGACCGCCGCACGCGCAAGCGTGTGTTCCGTCAGCTCTGGATCGCCCGTATCAACGCGGCGAGCCGGGGTCTGGGCATCACCTACAGCAAGTTCATGGCCGGTCTGAAGAAGGCCGGCATCGACATCGACCGCAAGGTGCTGTCGGACATGGCCATTCACGATCCGGCTGCTTTCGGCAGCATCGTCGAGAAGGTGAAGGCTCAGCTGGCTTGATTTCGTGCCACCGGTGTTCGCACCGGCGGCGCGTCAAGCATCCGAAGGCCGTCACCTCGTGGCGGCCTTTTTTTCTCGTTTTTGTCCTCCACTTCTTTCTTCCGTCTCCTCACGCGATGAACGACCTCGACACCCTGGTGCTGTCGGCGCAGGCCGATTTCGCAGCAGCCCAACAGGGCGCTGCGCTCGAAGACGCCAAGGCGCGCTTCCTGGGCAAGAGCGGCCGTGTCACCGAGCTGCTGAAGGGCCTGGGCGCGATGCCGCCCGAGCAGAAGAAGACACGCGGCGCAGAGATCAACCAGGCCAAGGCCGCCATCGAGGCCGCGCTGCAGGCGCGCCGAGAGGCCCTGGCCGAAGCCGAGCTGGAAACGCAACTGCGCGCCGAGGCGCTGGACGTCACGCTGCCCGGCCGTGGCCGTGGCACCGGCGGTTTGCACCCCGTCAGCCGCACCATCGAGCGCATCGAGGCCATTTTCGGCAGCATGGGTTTCGACGTCGCCGAAGGCCCCGAGATCGAGACCGACTGGATGAGCTTCACGGCGCTGAACAACCCGGAAAACCACCCGGCTCGTTCGATGCAGGACACCTTCTACGTCGACGTGAAAGATTCCGAGGGCCGCTGGCTGTGCCTGCGCCCGCACACCAGCCCGATGCAGGTGCGATATGCCCAGGCGCACGCGAAGAAGCACGCAGGGCAGGTGCCCATGCCCGAGATCCGCGTCATCGCGCCGGGCCGCACCTACCGCGTCGACAGCGACGCCACGCACTCGCCGATGTTCCACCAGTGCGAAGGCCTGTGGATCGGCCAGAACATCAGCTTCAAGGACCTGAAGTTCGTCTTCAGCGACTTCGTGCGCCAGTTCTTCGAGACCGACGATTTCGATGTGCGGTTCCGGCCCAGTTTCTTCCCCTTCACCGAGCCGAGTGCGGAGATCGACATCTCGTTCCGCAGTGGCCCGCTGGCCGGGCGCTGGCTGGAAGTGGCGGGTTCGGGCCAGGTGCACCCGAACGTGGTGCGCAACTACGGCCTCGACCCCGAGACCCACATCGGCTTTGCCTTTGGCATGGGCCCCGACCGTCTGGCCATGCTGCGCTATGGCATCGACGACCTGCGCCTGATGTTCGACGGCGACCTGCGCTTTCTCAAGCAGTTCAACTGACCATGCAATTCCCCGAATCCTGGCTGCGCGAGTTCTGCGACCCGCCACTGAGCACCCAAGGGCTGAGCGAGCTGCTCACCATGTCCGGCATGGAAGTGGAAGAAGTGCGCCCCGTGGCGCCGCCTTTCCACGGTGTGGTGGTGGCCGAGATCTTGACGGCCGAGCAGCACCCGTCGGCCGACCGCCTGCGCGTATGCACGGTGGATGCCGGCGCCTTCAGCAAGGACGGCCCGCTGCAGATCGTCTGCGGTGCGCCGAATGCGCGTGTCGGCATCAAGGTTCCGCTGGCCATGGTGGGTGCCGAGTTGCCGCCCGCAGCGGAGAGCAAGGACGGCACTGCGTTCAAGATCGGGGTGGGCAAGCTGCGCGGCGTCGAGAGCCGCGGCATGCTGTGCTCGGCACGCGAACTCCGGATTGCTGACGACCACGGCGGGCTGCTTGAACTGGCAATCGACGCGCCGGTGGGCGCCGATATCCGTAGTTGGCTGAAACTCGACGACAGCATCTTCACGCTGAAACTCACGCCCAACCTGGGCCACTGCCTCAGTGTCTTCGGCATCGCACGCGAGGTGGCCGCTCTCACTGGCTCACCATTGAAGCAGCCTGTGATCAAGCCGGTCGAAGTCACGAACTCCCAGCGGCTGGCTGTGGACGTTCAAGCTGCCGATCTGTGTGGCCGCTTTTCCGGCCGCGTGGTGTGCGGCGTGAACCCGCAGGCCAAGACGCCAGCTTGGATGGTCGATCGCCTGGCGCGCTGCGGCCAGCGCAGCGTCACCGCCTTGGTCGACATCTCCAACTACGTGATGTTCGAGTTTGGTCGGCCTTCGCACATCTTCGACCTCGACAAGATCAGCGGCAAGCTGGTGGTGCGCTGGGGCCGTGAGGGCGAGACGTTGAAACTGCTGAACGGCAACACCATCACGATCGACGAAAAAGTCGGCGTCATCGCTGATGAACACGACGGCCAGCAGGCGGTGGAATCCCTGGCCGGCATCATGGGCGGTGACGCCACGGCCGTCAGCGACGACACGAAAAACGTCTATGTCGAAGCCGCCTTCTGGTGGCCCGAAGCCGTGGCCGGGCGGTCTCGCCGCTACAACTTCAGCACCGACGCCGGCCACCGTTTCGAGCGCGGTGTCGACCCGCAAGGCACCTTGGCACACATCGAGCGCATCACGCGGCTCATCGTCGAGATCTGCGGCGGCACAAGCACCGCCTGCGGCCCGATGGACGACCAGGTGCTGCGTCTGCCCGACGCCAAGCCCGTGACGCTGCGTGTGGCGCGTGCGGCCAAGGTCATCGGCATGCCGGTGAGCCAGGCGCAGTGCGCGGATGTGTTTCGCCGACTCGGGTTGGCCTACACGGAAGCCGAAGGCGCTCTCACCGTGACGCCGCCGAGCTGGCGTTTCGACCTGCAGATCGAAGAAGACCTCATCGAAGAGGTGGTGCGAGTCATCGGCTTCAACAGCTTGCCGGCCACGCCGCCCGAGGCGCCCGTGACTGCGCGCTTGCGCCGCGAGGCGCGCCGCAGCAGCCATGTGGTGCGCCGTGCGATGGCGGCGCTGGAGTACCAGGAGACCATCAGCTTCAGCTTCGTCGAAGAGCGCTGGGAGCGCGAGCTCGCCGGCAACGCCGACCCCATCCGCGTGTTGAATCCCATCGCGTCACCGCTGGCAGTGATGCGTTCCAGCCTGATGGGCAGTCTGGTGCAGGTGCTGCGCCATAACCTGGCACGCAAGGCGCCGCGCGTACGCGTCTTCGAGATCGGCCGCGTGTTCCTTCGCGATGCGGCTGCGACCGACGGCCCGCTTAGCGTGGCGGGCGTGCAGCAGCCGCAGCGCGTCGGCGGTCTGGTCTATGGTGCCGCGCTGCCCCTGCAATGGGGCGTCAAGGAGCAGGGCGCCGATTTCTTCGATGTGAAGGGCGATATCGAAGCGCTGCTGACGCCGCAGCGACCGGTGTTTGCCGCCGCCGTCCACCCGGCGCTACATCCCGGGCGCTGCGCCAGCATCTCGATCGGAGGGTGCGTCATCGGCCACGTGGGGGAGCTGCACCCGAAGTGGCGCCAGGCCTACGAGCTGCCGAACTTCCAGGGACAGGCACCCGTGCTCTTCGAGCTGGATTTCGAGGCCGTGCTCGACCAGCCGCTGCCCGAGTTCCAGCCTGTGTCTCGTCAGCAGGCGGTGCAGCGCGATGTGGCGTTTGTCATGCGCGATGAGGTACCCCACGCCGCCTTGATGGCGCAGTTGCAGGCTGACCCCGAGGGCCTCGTGCGCAGCGCGACGCTCTTCGACATCTACAAGCCGTCGGCGGCTGTCGCCGGCCTCCAGGCGGGTGAACGAAGCCTGGCCGTGCGCCTGGAGCTGCGTGACGACAACGTGACGCTGAACGACGAACGCATCGATGCCGTGGTCGCTGCGGCTGTGGCGCGTGCGGCCCACGCACTTGGCGCACGTTTGCGCGGCTGATGAAGGACACCACGACCATGGCCATCGACGAAGAAAGCCCACGCGCGTCCGTCATCCTTTCCTCACTGGAAGCGCCCACACTCACCAAGGCCGAGCTGGCTGAACTGCTGTTCGACCGCCTCGGACTGAACAAGCGCGAGAGCAAGGACATGGTGGAGGCCTTTTTCGAGATCGTGCATCGCACCCTCGTCGAGGGTCAGGACGTCAAGCTTTCGGGGTACGGCAACTTCAACATCCGGCGCAAGGCACCGCGCCCGGGCCGCAACCCGCGAACTGGCGAGAGCATCCCCATCAAGGCGCGCAACGTTGTCACCTTCCACGCCAGTCACAAGCTGAAATCCGTTGTGCAGGGTGACACGCCCGTCGAAGGAGACTTCGAGTAGAGTCTAGCTTTCCCCACCGATCCCATTGATTTCAATGGAGAAAGCACTGCCATCCATACCGGCCAAGCGCTACTTCACCATCGGTGAGGTGAGCGAGCTGTGTGGGGTGAAGCCGTATGTGCTGCGGTACTGGGAACAGGAGTTCACGCAGCTCAAACCCATGAAGCGCCGCGGCAACCGGCGTTATTACCAGCACCATGAAGTGCTGTTGATCCGCCGCATTCGGGACCTGCTGTATGACCAGGGCTTCACCATCAGCGGCGCCCGCAATCGCTTGGCCGATGCTTTGCCACCAGCCGCTGAGATGGGGCTGGAAGAGCCCGACATGGTCAACGACGGCGTGATGGGCCCTGCGATCCCCAATGGTCATGCCTCGGGCGCCGAGTCTCCCGTCCTGCCTGCCAGCCAACTGCGTGCTGAGCTGTTGTCGATACGCGAACTCCTGTCCGTCTGAGTGCCGTTGCTGCGGCTATACTGCGAGGCTCAGTCGGGGCGTAGCGCAGCCTGGTAGCGCACTTGCATGGGGTGCAAGGGGTCGCGAGTTCGAATCCCGCCGCCCCGACCAAAGGTTTGAATCAACGGGTCAGTCCTCTCAAGGATTGGCCCGTTTGACTTTCTGAGCCCACACCGGCACTGCATGCCAGCAACAGCTTGGATCAGAATCCACAGCATGCTCGATCAAGCGCGGTACGCCTTCTGGTTGAAGACCCGACGCTGGACGCTCGGTCTGCTGGCGGCCTGGTTGGTGGTGAGTCTGGCCGTGCCTTGGTTCGCGCGTGAGCTCGACCGCTACAGCGTCCTCGGTTTCCCCCTCGGGTACTGGCTGGCCGCCGAGGGGGCGCTGTTTGTGTATGTCGGGCTCATCGCGATCTACGTGCTGGTCATGGACCGCCTGGAAACTGCATGGGCTGCGTACCGCGTGGCGGCTACCGGCGTCGATGTCCTGCGCGACGAAGGCTGAGCCAGCGACATGGGCCGCGCCGACGACGCCGCACGCCGCTTCTCGCGCGTGCTCGCGATGCGCTACACCGCCTTCCTGCTCGGCTTTTGGGTGCTCATCGGGCTGATGGCCATGGCCGAGCGCGCCGGAGTGGCGCGCTCCTGGCTGGGTGCGGGCTTCCTGGTTCTGACAGTGGCAGCTTATGCCGGCATCGGCTTCATCTGCCGCACTTCCAATGAGGCCGAGTACTTCGTTGCCGGGCGGCGTGTGCCGGGTATCTTCAACGGCCTGGCCACTGCGGCCGACTGGATGTCTGCGGCCTCCTTCCTGGGCACCGCGGGAGTCTTGTACCTGCAGGGCCAGGCGGGATTGGCTTTCATCCTGGGCTGGACCGGCGGCTATGTGCTGCTGGCGCTGTTGCTGGCGCCTTACCTGCGCCGCTTCGGTCAGTACACCGTGCCCGACTTCCTGGGCGAACGCTACGGTGGCAGTCTGCCCCGCCTCATAGGCGCCGCGGCCACGGTGGCCGTGTCGTTTGTCTACCTGGTGGTGCAGATCTACGGCGTGGGGCTCATCACGTCGCACCTCACCGGCTTCGGCTTCGAGCTGGGCATCTTCGTGGGCCTGGGCGGTGTGCTGGTGTGCAGCTTTCTGGGCGGCATGCGCGCGGTGACGTGGACGCAGGTCGCACAGTATCTCGTGCTGATCGTGGCCTACCTGGTGCCCTTGGTGTGGTTGTCGGTGAAGCAGACGGGCAGTGTGTTGCCGATGTTTTCCTACAGCCAGCAACTGCAGCAGGTGGCGCAGCGCGAGAAGGTGCTGGCAGCAGACCCCGCCGAGCGTGATGTGAGGCAGCGCCTGCAGCTGCGCGCCGGTGAAGCCGAGGCCAAGCTGAGCGACGTGCCGGCGGCAATGCTGCGCGACGAGGCCCGTCAGCTGCAGCAGGTGGCCACCCTGCGTGCCGACAACGCGGCGCTGGTGCGCATACAGCGCGCGGAGCGCGAATACGCACAGCGGCCGCGCAGTGAAGCGCAAGCGCGCGCGCTTTACGTGCGTGAGCGCAATGCCGCGCTGTCCAGTGCGCAGCCTCTGGGTGGCATGCCGCCACAAACGCTGGCCTTCGCAGCCGGGGAGCCTGATGGTGACACCACCGCCCGCGCGCTCTTTGACAACGCACGCGTCAACTTCATCGCCCTGATGTTGTGTTTGATGATGGGCACGGCGGCGTTGCCGCATGTGCTGACGCGCTACTACACCACGCCCTCGGCCTCGCAAGCACGGCGCTCGGTGGGCTGGACCTTGCTCTTCATCGTGCTGCTGTACGTGTGTGCACCGGTGTTGGCCGTGCTGGTGAAGTTCGAGGTGCTGCACAACGTCGTGGGCCTGCCGATCGACCACCTGCCGCAGTGGATCAACCGCTGGTCGCGCGTCGACCCTGGCCTGGTCTCGGTGCGGGACATCAATGACGATGGCCTGCTGCAGCTTGCCGAGCTGCGCCTGGCTGGCGACATCATCGTGTTGGCGGCGCCGGAAATCGGTGGTTTGCCTTACTGGGTGACCTGTCTCGTCGCCGCCGGTGGCCTCGCTGCAGCGCTGTCCACCGCCGATGGTCTGCTGCTGACGATTGCCAACGCGGTGTCGCACGACATCTATTACCGAGTCGTCAATCCGCGGGCCACCGCGGCGGGGCGCGTCATCGCCTCGAAGGTGCTGGTGATGGTGGTGGCCTTTTCCGCGGCGCTGATTGCTGCGCTGAAGATCACCGACATCCTGCAGTTCGTTTCGGCTGCGTTTTCACTCGCCGCCGCCGCTTTCTTCCCGGCGCTGGTGCTGGGCATCTTCTGGCGTCGCGCCAACCACGCCGGGGTCGTGACCGGCATGCTGACGGGCCTGGGCGTGACAGGCTGGTACATGGCCACCAACCTGCCGCTTTTGCGCCAGATCTTTGGCGTCAGTCGGCCGCTGGCGGATTGCAGCTGGTTCGGTGTCGAGCCCATCGCCGCCGGCGTCTTCGGTGTTCCGGCGGGCCTGGCGATGATGTTGATCGTCAGCCGCCTGACGCCCGGCCCCAGCCGCCAGCAGCTGGCCCTGGTGGACCGCATGCGCTTCCCGGGCCCCGATGAGCATTAGACGCGGTGCTACACTCATGGGCTTTCCTTGCCGCACCCGTCATGTTGACGCATCGGGGCGGCTTCCACGCCCGGCAGTGACAACTTCAAATTCGCTGTTGGAATCCACAAGGAGTATTCATGCGTCATTACGAAATCGTCCTGCTGATCCATCCGGATCAGAGTGAACAGGTTCCAGCCATGCTGGAACGCTACAAGACCTTGGTCACCGCCAGCGGTGGCAAGGTGCACCGTGTGGAAGATTGGGGCCGGCGTCAGCTGTCCTACATGATCCAGAAGCTGGTAAAGGCGCATTACCTGTGCCTGAACATCGAGTGCGGCATCGAGACGCTGACCGAGATCGAAACTGGCTTCCGCTTCAACGACGCCGTGCTGCGTCACATGACCGTGGGCAAGGCCAAGGCCGAAACCGCCCCGTCGATCATGATGAAGGCCGTCGAGCGCGAAGAAGCCCGCAAGGAACGCCAGGAGGCTTCGGCCTGACAGTGCAGCGCGTCTGCTGCCGGCCGGCTGGCTGCCGCGGCCTGTCTTGAACAGGTTGCTGCTGTCGGCCACGCTGGTGGAGCGGGCGGCCCTGCGTTACACCCCGGCCGGTCTTCCGGCGCTCGACTTGGGCTTGAAGCACGAGTCCGCGCTCACAGAAGACGGCCAGCCCCGCAAGGTCTCGATGGAGATGCGCGCGGTGGCCATCGGTGCGGTGACGCAAGGCTTGCTGAAAGCTGAGTTGGGAAGCGCGGGGCTCTATGCCGGCTTCATCACCAGTGCACGCAACGGACGCGGTTTGCTGTTTCACATCACCTCGGTCGAGCCTGCAGAACCCGCAGGCGCACCCGGATCCAGTTCAACAGAATTCAAGTAGGAGCTGACATGCCCCCACCACGTGGTAAAGGTCGTTTTTCCAAGGACAAGCGCCCCAAGCGCAACAACCAGTCGCTGCTGTTCCGCCGCAAGCGTTTCTGCCGCTTCACCGTCGCCAAGGTCGAAGAGATCGACTACAAGGAAGTCGACGTGCTGCGCGATTTCATCGGCGAGAACGGCAAGATCACGCCAGCCCGCCTGACCGGCACGCGTGCCTACTACCAGCGCCAGCTGACCACCGCCATCAAGCGTGCGCGCTTCCTGGCGCTGCTGCCGTACTCTGACCAGCACAAGGTCTGAGGAGCACACCATGCAAATCATTCTTCTCGATAAGGTCGCCAAGCTCGGCAACCTGGGTGATGTCGTCAAAGTCAAGCAGGGCTACGCCCGCAATTACCTGATCCCGCAGAAGCTGGCGCGCCGCGCCACCGAAGCGGCGATCAAGGAATTCGAAGGCCGCCGTGCTGAACTGGAAAAGGCAGCAGCCGCCAAGCTGGCCGCTGCCCAGGCCGTGGGTGAAGCCCTGGCTGGCAAGACGGTGCGCATCGCGCAGAAGGCCGGCGTCGATGGCCGTCTGTTCGGCAGCGTCACCAACGCCGACATCGCCGAAGCGCTGACGAAGGCGGGCAACGCCATCGCCAAGGCTCAGGTGCGCCTGCCGAACGGTCCGCTGAAGACCGTGGGCGAGCACCCGGTGTCGGTGGCGCCGCATGGCGATGTGGTGGTTGAAATCACCGTGCATGTGGTTGCGCAAGCTGACTGATCCGGCGTAAGCTGTTCTCAGTTCAAGGAGGGCCGGCTTTGCCGGCCTTCTGCATTTCTGGCCCGGTGTTCATGCACAGGGCATACAGCGTGGCCCACGCTCGCTCCACAGCCTTGTCCACAGCCATGTCCGCGATCTTCAACCCCCGTGAATCCATCGGCCCCCGCGACGACGAGGTGGCGCGCCTGCGTGTGCCGCCGCATTCGGTGGAAGCCGAGCAGAGCGTGCTGGGCGGCCTGCTGCTGGACAACCTGGCCTGGGACCGCGCCGGCGACCTGCTGACCGACAGCGATTTCTACCGCCACGAGCACCGCCTCATCTACGCCGCCATCGGCGTGCTGGTGGGCCAGAGCAAGCCGGCCGACGTCATCACCGTCTTCGAGCAGCTGCAAGGCCTGGGTAAGGCACAGGACGTGGGCGGCCTGGCCTACCTGAATGCGCTGGCGCAGAGCGTGCCCAGCGCGGCGAACATGCGTCGTTATGCCGAGATCGTTCGTGAACGCAGCATCCTGCGCAAGCTGATCGCCGCCAGCGACGACATCGCCACCAGCGCCTTCAACCCCGGCGGCCGCCAGGTCAGCACGGTGCTGGACGAGGCCGAGAGCAAGATCTTCCAGATCGGCGAAGAAGGCTCGCGCCAGAAGCAGGGCTTCCAGGGCATCAACCAGCTGGTGGTCGACCTCATCGACCGCGTGCAGGAACTGCACGACAACGGCGCCGAGGAAGTGACCGGCGTGCGCACGGGCTTCTACGACCTCGACCGCATGACCGCCGGCCTGCAGAAGGGCGACCTCATCGTGCTGGCCGCACGGCCGTCGATGGGCAAGACCGCGTTTGCGCTGAACATCGCCGAACACGTGGCGGTGCAGGAAGGCCTGCCGGTGCTGGTGTTCTCGATGGAGATGGGCGCCGCGCAGCTGGCGCTGCGCCTGGTGGGCAGCCTGGGGCGCATCAACCAGCAGAACCTGCGCACGGGCCGGCTTGACAGCGGCGAGTGGGAGCGCCTGACGGACGCCGTCGAGCGCCTGGGCCAGGTGCAGCTCTACATCGACGAAACCGCGGCGCTCACCAGCAGCGAGTTGCGTGCCCGTGCCCGCCGCATGGCGCGCCAGTTCGGCACGCTGGGGCTGATCGTCATCGACTACCTGCAGCTGATGAGCGGCAGCAGCAACAGCGACGAAAACCGCGCCACCGAGATCGGCGAGATCTCCCGGGGCTTGAAGGCACTCGCCAAGGAGTTGCAGTGCCCGGTGATCGCGCTGAGCCAGCTGAACCGCAGCGTCGAGCAGCGCACCGACAAGCGGCCCATGATGAGCGACCTGCGCGAGTCGGGCGCCATCGAGCAGGACGCCGACATCATCATGTTCATCTACCGCGATGACTACTACAACAAGGACAGCAAGGAGCCGGGCGTCACCGAGATCGTCATCGGCAAGCAGCGCAACGGCCCCGTGGGCACCGTGAAGCTGGCCTTCATCAAGCCGCTGACGCGCTTTGAGAACCTGGCACCGGGTGCGGCGGGCGACGAGTACTGATCGTGGCTCAGCGCTCCGGGCCTGCGCAGGATTGACCTGACGCAAGGCAGCCGCGCAGCCACGCGCCCACTATCGACATCGCCGCCAGACCCGCCCTGAGCCGATGCGGGGAAGGCCTCACTGCACCCATCCGCCATGGTCAGCCTGCGACGTCGATGCTCCCGCGCACTTGCTTTCGGCTCGGCCACTGCCTTGCTGCTGCTGCAGGGCTGTGCCGCCCCGGGCCAGCCCGTGCAACAGACGCTGCGGGTGGAGACGCCGGGCTGCCCGCAAGCGCAATGCAGCCTCAGCAACGAGCGTGGCCGCTGGGAACTGTCCAGCACGCCGGGCAGCATCACCGTCACCAGTTCCCACGACGCCCTGCGCGTGGTCTGCCGCAGCGCGGACGGCAGCGAGGGCCAGACCGGCGCGGCATCGTCACTGCCTGCCGTCGGCCATGGGGGCGCCGTGATGGGCGGCGTGGTCGGCACGGGCGTCGGCCTGGCCGCCGCCGCGCCCGCGATGGTGTTCATTCCGCCCTTGGGCGTCATCATCGCGGCCTTCGGCACCGCGGTCGGCGCCGCCTCGGGCCAGGCCATCGAGTCGCATCAGCGCGACATCCGTTACCCCGAGCTCATCACCATCCCGATGAACTGCGGCCCCGCCGTGGAGCTGGCGCGCGGTGCGTCCCGCGCGCCGCTGGGTTTCGGCATTCGCGGCCTGACGCCGCAGCAACGCCTGAGCCTCGCGCCGACGCACAGCGGCGTGGCGTTGGAGGTGACCGACGTCACGCCCGGCAGTGCCGCTGCGCGCTCCGGCCTGCGGCCCGGCGACCTGGTGCTGGCGGCACAGGCGCGGCCCGTTGCCGACGCCGCAGCCCTGCAGGTGCTGGTGCAGGCGCTGGCCGTTGGTGAAACGCTCAGCCTGCGCGTCTGGCGCGAAGGGCAGGCGCTGGATTTTTTGCTCGTGCAACCGGCTTGGGCACCGCCTTGAACCTCGATCTGCGCGCCCTTCGCCTCTTTCTTTGCCTGGCCGGCCTGGCCCTGGTGGGCTGTGAGACCGTGCGTGTCGTCGATATCGACGTGGCCCGTTTTGCGACCCAGCCAGCGCCGCCAGAGGCGGCCGCGGCCCCGCTGCCGGGCCGCGTCGTGCTGGTGATGCCACCTGCCGTGCTGGAAGCGCGATTCACCGGCGACCGCCTGCGCGGCGCAACGCCCACACGCCTGCAGTGGCCGGCGGGGCGCCTGGTGGCCATGGCCTTGCTGCAAGTCCTGGAGCGCCACTTCAGCGCGGGCGTGCAACGGGTGGACGCCGCCCCTGAGAGCGGCTTTGCCGCCGTGCTGCGCGTCACCGAAGTGGCGCTCAAAGACGACGAGAGCCTGCGCTACATCATCCCAGTGCCGATCCCGGGGATCCTCTTCATCACGGACAGCGACACCAGCCTGCAGCTGAGCTTCGAGCTGCAGATGCTGGACGAACGCGGGCGGCCCTGGTGGACGCGTCGCTACGACTCGGGCCGCGTGCTCTGGCAACGGCCGCCACACGCGCGCGAGCTGCCTGCAGACGGCCTGGTGCGCTTGGCCCACAACACGGTGTTGCAGCTGGCTGAGCAGGCAGGCCGGGACGTGCGTGCCTGGCTGGACGGCGAGCGGATGAAGCCGCGGCAGTTGTGAGCGTGAGGTGGCCGCCCCGCTGCAGCGGCATTTGCATTGGGCGAGAGGTCTGTATATATTCACAGTATGCCCAGCAAGACTCTGCCTGCCGCCACCTTGATGCTGATGCGCCCGCCCAGTGGGTCAGCGCCGGGCAGAGGGCGCGGCACGGTGTGGGCCATCGAGCACCGCTTCAGCCAGGCCACGCGGCAGGAGTTCGATGACGGCTGGGGTACGCTGGAACAAGCAGCCACGGCCGAGCAGCTGGTGCCGGCCACGCAGGTGATCGAGGAGAACGTGCGCGGCATCCTGTCGGGCAACGATTCACCCGACATCGGCTTCGACCTCTCCATCAACCCCTACCGCGGCTGCGAGCACGGCTGCATCTACTGTTACGCCCGGCCCAGCCACAGTTACCTGAACCTGTCGCCGGGCCTCGACTTCGAGACCCGCATCGTCGCCAAGGTGAACGCCGCTGAACGGCTGCGCGAAGCGCTGTCTGCGCGCAGCTACACGCCCGGGCAGCTGAACATCGGCTCGGTGACCGACGCCTACCAGCCGGCTGAGCGCCGCCTGCGCATCACACGTTCAGTGGTCGAGGTGCTGGCCGAAGCGCAGCACCCGTTTTCCATCATTACCAAGAGCAGCCTGGTCGAGCGCGACATCGACCTCATCGCGCCAATGGCGGCGCAGCGACTGGCGGCGGTGTATGTCTCCATCACCACGCTGGATGGCGAGCTGGCGCGCAAGCTGGAGCCGCGGGCGGCATCACCGCAGCGGCGGCTGCGCACGATAGAGACGCTGGCGCGCGCCGGCATCCCGGTGGGCGTGAGCGTCTCGCCCATCATTCCGTTTCTCAACGAACCCGAGCTCGAACATATCCTGGAAGCGGCGCGCAATGCCGGCGCCAGCTCGGCGTTCAGCATCGTGCTGCGTTTGCCCTGGGAGGTGAACCCGTTGTTCCAGCGTTGGCTGGAAGAACACGTGCCCGAGCGCGCGGCGCGCATCATGGCCCGTGTGCGCGAGATGCGCGGCGGCAAAGACAACGACAGCCAGTTCGGCAGCCGCATGACGGGGCAGGGTCTGTGGGCGGACCTGCTGCGTCAACGCGTGCACAAGGCTAGTCAGCGCTTGGGACTGAATCGCCGGCGCGTGGAGCTCGATCTCACGCGCTTCCGCAGGCCTTCGGCGTGGGCGGGGCAGGGGCATTTGTTCTAGCGGGGCCGAGGCTCATGCGGTGGCGTCGCTGGAAACTGGCGCCGGTGGCTCTGGCTGCGCCCCAGCGGCAGCCGCCACAGCTGCTACCGGTGGCACCGGTGCGGTGGGCTCTGGCGGGGTGTTGCCGCGCAGCTGCAAGCCACCTGGCGACCGCCCCGACCGCTGGATGCCGGCGATGTGCCCGCCTGACTGCACCGTGCGACGCACGAGTTCGGCGGCACGTGCGGCCAGTGCCTCGGCATCGGGCAAGGTTCCCGCGTGCTTGCGTGCCAGCAACGCGGCCATCTCCAGCAGCTTGGCATTCAGCGTCGTTTCGCCTTCATCCAGCAGCATCTGCACCGCCAGGGCAGGCTCGCCTTTGAGGCCATGTTCCATGGCCTTCTCTGTCGTGGCCAGCAAACGCGCCTGGCAGCGGCGGATCATCGCCACCGCGTCGTCGGCACGCCGCGCGGCAGCGCACAGCACCTCGCCCACCGCCTTGCTGGTGCAGAAGCGCAGGGCGATCTTCTCGATCAGCGCCTCGTGGTCGGCAGCCGGACGCACATTCGCCGGCACCCGCGCCCACAGCGAGAGCGCGATGTTGGCGGCTTCCAGGTCGAAGTGATCGTTGCCCGCGTCGGCAAGGAACTCACGCAGCAGCGGCAATGTGTCTTCCGGCTTGGGCGATAGCAGGCCAGCCAAGGCGTCCGCGGCCTTCCCGAAACGCGCCAGGCGCGCGGATTCGGGCTGGCGCGCATGCTGGCGGCGCAATTGCTCGCGCATCGCCGTCACCTGCGTGGTGTCGCTGCGGTCAAATCGCAGCATCGCGATCAGCAGCAGGCTCAGCGGGTCGAAGAGCTTGCTCTGCAAACCCATGCTCAGGGTGCGGTCCAGAAACTTCAGCGCATCGTCCGCCTGGCCTTGGTAGAAGGCCAGGGCGCCGGCGTGCTGGTTGCGCAGCAGGCAGCCCGGCGTCAGCCCGGCGGCCGTGCGGTACTCGTTGAGCGCGGCCTCGAAGTCGCATTGCTCCACCCACAAGCGGCCCAGCAGATCGTGGGCGTCGGCAGAGCCCGGTTCCTGTGCCAGTGCGGCCTGCACGGTGCGCCGCGCTGCGGCGTTGTCGCCGAGCGCAGCCTGCGCACGGGCCACGCCCAGGTGCGCCCAGGTCGCGGTAGGTTTGGCCTTCACCAGATGTTCAAAGAGCCGCCGCGCGTCTTCCGGCCGCTGCATTGTCATCATCAGCTCGGCGGCCAGGCGTCCGCAGTAGGCCCAGTAGGGCTGCTGCTCCTGGAAGCGCTTGATGGCGTGCACCAGCGCCACCTGCGACTGCCCGTCGTCCAGCGCGCGCAGCACCGGCGCCAGTTCACGCTTGCGGTTGCGCGCCTCCAGCAGCTTGGTGCCCAGCGTCGCGGCGGTGTAGGGTCGCACCAGAAAACCGTCCAGCGCCGACTCCGCCGCCTCCACCACCTGGTTGTAGCTGGCCTGGGCGGTGACCATGAGGAAGACGGTGCTGTGCGGCAGCAGCTTCTCACGGCGCAATTCGTCCAGCAGGTCCTGGCCCGAGTAGTCGCTGTCCTCGAACTCGCGGTTGCACAGCACGATGTCGAAACACTCGCGTTCCAGCAGCAGCCGCGCGTCCTTCACGCGGTTCACCGAGCTCACGTGGCCCACGCCGGTGTCGCGCAATTGCGCGGCCGCGACGCTGCGCAACAAGGGGTTGCCCTCGACGAGCAGGGCGCGTGCCAGGTGGATGTCGCGATCGATCATCCCCTGGCTATCGGCGCGCGGGGCCGCGTACTTGAAGGCTTACTTGAAGAGATCCTTGACCTTGTCGGTCCAGGTCTTCGAGTTGGGCGAGTGGCGGTCGCCGCTTTTCTTGAAGCTCTCGTCCAGTTCCTTCAGCAGCTTGCGCTGGTGCTCGGTCAGCTTCACCGGCGTCTCCACACTGACATGGCAGTACAGGTCGCCGGGGTAGCTGCTGCGCAGACCCTTAATACCTTTGCCGCGCAGGCGGAAGGTCTTGCCGTGCTGGGTGCCCTCGGGGAGCTCGATCTCGGCCTTGCTGGCCAGGCCCGGCACTTCGATGGTGCCGCCCAAAGCCGCCGTGGTCAGGCCCACGGGCACGGTGCAGTGCAGGTCATCGCCGTCGCGCTCGAAGATGTCGTGCTGCTTGACGCGGATCTCGATGTAGAGGTCGCCCGCCGGCCCGCCGTTGGTGCCTGGCTCGCCGTTGCCCGCGCTGCGGATGCGCATGCCTTCGTTGATGCCGGCGGGGATCTTCACCTCCAGCGTCTTCTGCTTCTTGATCTTGCCCGCGCCGTTGCACGCCGTGCAGGGCTCGGGAATGATCTTGCCGCTGCCGTGGCAATGTGGGCAGGCTTGCTGGATGCTGAAGAAGCCCTGGCGCATGTGCACGTTGCCGGCGCCATTGCAGGTGGTGCAGGTCTTGGCGCTGGTGCCGGGCTTCGCACCCGTGCCCTTGCAGGTGTCGCAGCTGTCCCAGCTCGGCACGCGGATCTGCGTTTCCTTGCCGTAGGCCGCTTCTTCCAGCGTGATCTCCATCGCGTAGCTCAGGTCGCTGCCGCGGTAGACCTGCTGCCCGCCGCCGCCACGCCGGCCGCCGGCCTGGCCGCCGAAGATGTCGCCGAAGATGTCGCCGAAGGCCTCGGCAAAACCGCCGAAACCTTCGGCGCCCGGGCCGCCGCGGCCGGCCATGTTGGGGTCGACACCGGCGTGGCCGTGCTGGTCGTAGGCGGCCCGCTTCTGCGGGTCGGAGAGCATCTCGTAGGCCTCCTTGGCCTCCTTGAATTTTTCTTCGGCGGCCTTGGCCTCGTCACCCTGGTGGCGGTCGGGGTGGTGCTTGGCGGCCAGGCGGCGGTAGGCCTTCTTGATGTCGTCGTCGTTGGCGTTCTTGGGCACGCCCAGGACGTCGTAGAAATCGCGCTTTGCCATGGAAATTCTCAGCTCGTAGGAAGTGAAACCGCCGCGTGGAGGGCCGGGCGGGGGCCCGGCGCTCGAACGCGGCGCGAATGCTCGTCAGGCCCGCAGGCCTGACGGCCGATCACTTCTTGACTTCCTTGAAGTCGGCGTCGACCACGTCGTCGTCGTTGGCCTTGTTCGCCTTGCCCTGCGGAGCCTGCTGCGCGCCTTCCCCGGCACCACCAGCCGCAGCGCCTTCCGGCCCGCCGGCAGCACCGGCAGCCGCCTGCGCGTCGGCATAGACCTTCTCGCCCAGCTTCTGGCTGGCCGTCATCAGCGCCTCGGTCTTGGCTTCGATGGTGGCCTTGTCGTCACCCTTCAGCGCCTCGTCCACCTCCTTCAGCGCGGCCTCGATCTTTTCCTTCTCGCCAGCGTCGAGCTTGTCGCCGTGCTCGGCCAGGCTCTTCTTCACGCTGTGCATCATGCCGTCGGCGGCATTGCGCGCTTGCACCAGTTCCAGCTTCTTGGCGTCTTCACCAGCGTTGACTTCGGCGTCCTTCACCATCTTCTCGATCTCGGCCTCGCTCAGGCCCGAGTTCGCCTTGATGGTGATCTTGTTCTCTTTGCCGGTGGCCTTGTCCTTGGCGCCCACGTGCAGGATGCCGTTGGCGTCGATGTCGAAGGTCACTTCGATCTGCGGCAGGCCGCGCGGTGCCGGCGGGATGCCCTCGAGGTTGAACTCACCCAGGCTCTTGTTGCCCACGGCCAGCTCGCGCTCGCCCTGGAAGACCTTGATGGTGACGGCAGGCTGGTTGTCATCGGCGGTGCTGAAGGTCTGGCTGAACTTGGTCGGGATGGTCGTGTTCTTCTTGATCATCTTCGTCATCACGCCGCCGAGCGTCTCGATGCCCAGGCTCAGCGGGGTGACGTCGAGCAGCAGCACGTCCTTGCGCTCACCGCCCAACACCTGGCCCTGGATGGCCGCACCCACGGCCACGGCCTCGTCGGGGTTGACGTCCTTGCGCGGTTCCTTGCCGAAGAACTCCTTGACCTTCTCCTGCACCTTGGGCATGCGTGTCATGCCGCCCACCAGAATGATGTCGTCGATGTCGGAGAGCTTCACGCCGGCGTCCTTCACCGCGATCTTGCACGGCTCCATCGTGCGGGCGATCAGCTCATCGACCAGGCTTTCCAGCTTGGCGCGCGTGAGCTTGATGTTCAGGTGCTTCGGGCCCGAAGCGTCCGCCGTGATGTAGGGCAGGTTGACGTCGGTCTGCGTCGAATTCGACAGCTCGATCTTCGCTTTCTCGGCCGCTTCCTTCAGGCGCTGCAGCGCCAGCACGTCCTTGGTCAGGTCGACGCCTTGTTCCTTTTTGAACTCGGTGACGATGTAGTCGATGATGCGCTGGTCGAAGTCTTCGCCGCCCAGGAAGGTGTCGCCGTTGGTCGACAGCACCTCGAACTGCTTCTCGCCATCCACATCGGCGATCTCGATGATGCTGATGTCGAAGGTGCCGCCGCCCAGGTCGAACACCGCGATCTTGCGGTCGCCCTTGCCGTGCTTGTCCAGGCCGAAGGCCAAGGCTGCGGCGGTGGGCTCGTTGATGATGCGCTTGACGTCCAGACCGGCGATGCGGCCGGCGTCCTTGGTGGCCTGGCGCTGGCTGTCGTTGAAGTAGGCCGGCACCGTGATGACGGCTTC
>JANMMD010000189.1:0-5546 GCA_031372905.1 Betaproteobacteria bacterium | reverse complement strand
TGACAGCCAGGCCGCAGCGACGTGCGAGCACGTCGAAATCGGCAAAGGTGCCGACGCGGATGTTGGGCGTGTCGAACCACTCGTAGGGCAGGGCGCGCGTCACCGGCATGCGCCCCGTCAACACCTGCAGGCGGTTGGGCCAGTGCGCGAAGTTCGGGAAGCTGACGATGCCGATGCGGCCCACCCGCGCCGTTTCGCGCAGCATGCGTTCGGTGTGGTGCAGGTGCTGCAGCGTGTCGAGCTGCAGCACCACGTCGAAGCTGCGGTCGCCGAACAGCGCGAGGCCGTCTTCCAGGTTGAGCTGGATGACGTCGATGCCGCGCTGCACACAGGCCTGCACGTTGGCGTCGGCGATCTCGATGCCGTAGCCGCTGCAGCCCTTGTGATCACGCAGATGCGCCAGCAGTTCGCCGTTGCCGCAGCCCAGGTCGAGCACGCGGCTGCCGGCCGGCACCAGATCGGCGATGAGTTCGAGGTCCTTGCGCTCGCTCACTTCGAGACCTCGGCTGCGATGCGGTCGAAGTAGCCACGCATCACGGCGTGGTAGCGCGGGTCTTCCAGCAGGAAGGCGTCGTGGCCGTGCGGCGCGTCGATCTCGGCGTAGCTCACCGCGACGCGGTTGTCGACCAGGGCCTTGACGATCTCGCGGCTGCGTTCGGGCGCAAAGCGCCAGTCGGTGGTGAAGCTGACGAGCAGGAAGCCTTTCTCACGCGTGGCTGGGTTCGCGGCGAAGGCGCGCGCAAGGTCGCCGCCGTGTTCGGCTGCGGGGTCGAAGTAGTCGAGCGCGCGCGTGATCAAGAGGTAGGTGTTGGCGTCGAAGTACTCGGCGAACTTGTCGCCCTGGTGGCGCAGGTAGCTCTCGATCTGGAACTCGATGTCCTGCGTGGAGTAGCGCAAGGCCGCGGCCTTCAGCTCGCGGCCGAACTTGCTGTCCATCGCGTCTTCGGCGAGATACGTGATGTGGCCCACCATGCGCGCCACGCGCAGGCCGCGCTTGGGCAGCACGCCGTGTTCGTAGAAGTGGCCGCCGTGGAAATCGGGGTCGGTGACGATGGCGCGGCGCGCCACCTCGTTGAAGGCGATGTTCTGTGCCGACAGGTTGGGCGCCGTCGCCACCGCAACGCAATGGCGCAGCTTCTCGGGGTGGCGCAAGGTCCACGCCAGCGCCTGCTTGCCGCCGAGGCTGCCGCCCAGCACCGCCGCCAGCTGCGTGATGCCCAGGCGCTGCACCAGCCGGGCCTGGGCATCGACCCAGTCTTCCACTGTCACCACCGGAAAATCTGCGCCCCACACGCGCCCGGTGGCCGCATTCACATGCATGGGCCCGGTGCTGCCGAAGCAAGAACCCGGGTTGTTCACGCCGATGACGAAGAAGCGGGTTGTGTCCAGCGGCTTGCCGGGGCCCACGAGGTTGTCCCACCAGCCCTTCACGCCGCGTTCGTCGATGCCCGCCACGTGGTGGCTCGCGTTCAGCGCGTGGCACACCAGCACGGCGTTGCTGCGCGCGGCGTTGAGCGTGCCGCAGGTCTCGAAGCTGAGGTGGTAGTCGGGCAGCACGGCCCCGCTCTTCAGCGGCAAGGGCTCGCTGAAGTGCATCTGCTGCGCGGTGACGAGGAGGGTGGCGGCCATGACGTACAAAACCCGGCGCCACACGAGGTGGATGCCGGGCAACTTGGGTTGTCATTGTAGCCAGCACGGTCTGGAATCCGGGCTTGTTCGCAGCTTCAGAACGCCCGCTTGTCTCTAGCATCGGCCGCACCCCGGGCAACCCATGAGGCCAGCACATGCACGCATGGCTGCACAAGATCGACCAGCACTTTCCGGTGCGCTACACGGCATGGCTGCTCAGTGCCATCGGGCTGCTGCACTTCAGCTTCACTTTTGTCGCCTTCCAGACCGGCGGCTTTCTGGCGCTGCTGTGCCTGTTCCTCGTCGGCCTGGGCTGGCGCGACACCCACCAGCGCCGGCACTCGGTGCTGCGCAACTACCCCGTCATCGGCCATCTGCGTTTTTTGCTCGAATTCGTGCGGCTGGAAGTGCGCCAGTACTTCATCGAAGGCGACAACGACGCCACGCCCTTTTCACGCACGCAGCGCAGCCTGGTCTACCAGCGCGCCAAGGGCGAAGCCGACAAGCGGCCCTTCGGCACGCAGCTCGACGTGCAGGCCTCGGGCTATGAGTGGATCAACCATTCGATGTGCCCCACCGTGCTGGCCACGCACGACTTCCGCGTGCGCATCGGTGCAGGCGATGGCCAGGGCGGCGGGAGCTGCACGCAGCCTTATGACGCCAGCATCTTCAACATCTCGGCGATGAGCTTCGGCGCCTTGAGCGCCAACGCCATCCTGGCGCTGAACGGCGGCGCCAAGAAAGGCGGCTTTGCGCACGACACCGGCGAGGGCAGCATCAGCCAGCACCACCGCGTGCACGGTGGCGACCTGATCTGGGAGATCGGCAGCGGCTACTTCGGCTGCCGCAATGACGACGGCACGTTCAACGAGGCGAAGTTCGTCGCCAACGCCACCGACGCCCAGGTAAAGATGATCGAGCTCAAGCTCAGCCAGGGCGCCAAGCCGGGCCACGGCGGTGTGCTGCCGGGCACGAAAGTCACACCCGAGATCGCCGCGGCGCGGGGCGTGGCGGTGGGCGCGGACTGCGTCAGCCCGGCCAGCCACAGCGCCTTCGGCTCGCCCGTCGAGATGCTGCAGTTCATCGAGAAGCTGCGTGTGCTGTCAGGCGGCAAGCCCACGGGCTTCAAGTTCTGCATCGGCCACCCCTGGGAATGGTTCGCCATCTGCAAGGCCATGCTGGAAACAGGCATCACGCCCGACTTCATCGTGGTCGACGGCGCCGAGGGCGGCACCGGCGCGGCACCGCTGGAATTCACCGACCACGTCGGCGCGCCCTTGCAGGAAGGCCTGCTGCTGGTGCACAACACGCTCACCGGCCTGAACCTGCGGCACCGCATCAAGATCGGCTGTGCGGGCAAGGTCATCGGCGCCTTCGACATCGCACGCGCGATGGCGCTGGGTGCCGATTGGTGCAACGCCGCGCGCGGCTTCATGTTCGCGCTCGGCTGCATCCAGGCACAGACCTGCCACACCGGCGCCTGCCCCACCGGCGTGACCACGCAAGACCCGCAGCGCCAGAAGGCCCTGGTGGTGCCCGACAAGATCGAGCGCGTCTTCCGTTTTCACCAGAACACGCTGGAGGCGCTGAAGGAATTGGTGCAGGCCGCCGGGCTGCACCACCCGCGCGAGATCAGCTCCAGCCACAACGTGCGCCGCCGCGCCGACCACGACGTGCGGCTGCTCGCCAACGCCTTGTCCTTCGTCAAGCCCGGCGCGCTGGTGTCGGCCATGGCCGGGCAGGCGCCGTGGCCGCACAAGGTCTACGAGTTGTATTGGCCCTTGGCCCGCAGCAGCAGCTTTGCGCCATCACAAGGTGACGGCCCGGTGCCGGCGCGCGAAGCGCTGCGGCCAGAAGCAACGCCGGCCTGAAAGCTCAGCGCGGCGGGCACCGGCTTTGGGCCCCGCTCAGCGAGGCCGGTGCATCTTGAACAGCTGCGCCGGCCCGATGTCGAAGTAATCGGCCGGGCCGCCGCCGCGCAGGATGTGCTGCGCGCTGGCGGTGTCGTAGAGGCCGTTTACCAGCAGGTGGCGCGCGATGTGCACCTTCACCACCTCGCCCATCGTCAACCAGGCGCCGGCCGGGGCGCCGTCGGCGCCCTGCAGCGCGATGACCTGCGTCACGCGGCACTCGAAGGCCACCGGGCTTTCGCCGACACGCGGCGCGCTCACCCGTTCTGAAGCCACCGGCGTCAGACCGGCGAGCTGGAACTCGTCCACCTCGGGCGGCACCGCGGCGCAGGTGGCGTTCATCGCATCGGCCAGCGGGCGCGTGACGAGGTTCCACACGAACTCACCGGTGGCGCGCGCGTTGCGCAGGCTGTCTTTCTCCGACGTGCTGGAAAAACCGATCAGCGGCGGCGTGTAGTTGAAGGCGTTGAAGAAGCTGTAGGGCGCCAGGTTCAAGGTGCCGTCCACCGCGCGCGTGCTGACCCAGCCGATGGGCCGCGGGCCGACGATGGCGTTGAAGGGGTCGTGCGGCAGCCCGTGGCCCGCGCGGGGCTCGTAGCTGTGGAAATCACTCTGCAGCAGCACGGCCGTTCAGGCCGCAGGCGGTGCCGAATCGATGAAGCTCGGCCGCGCGGCCAGCTTGTCGAAAAGCTTGTGCAGGTTCGGGTGGCTGCCGCGCCAGTCGATGGCGGGGAAGCGGAAGTCGAGGTAACCCAGGGCACAGCCCACGGCCACGTCGGCCAGGCTCAGGTGGTTGCCGGCGCAAAAGGGCTTCTCGCCCAGGCCCTGGCTGATGGACTTCAGTGCGTGGTGCACGCTGCGCATCTGGCGGTCCATCCAGGCCTGCGAACGTTGCTCGGCGGTGCGGCCGGTCCAGGTGGCTTCCAGGCGCGCCAGGATGGACGCATCCAGCAGCCCATCGGCCAGCGCCTCCCAGGTGCGCACCTCGGTGCGTTCACGGCCGCTGGGCGGGATGAGCTTGCCCACCGGCGACAGCGTGTCGAGGTACTCGACGATGACGCGTGAATCGAAGATGGCCTCGCCACCGTCCAGCACCAGGCAGGGCACCTTGCCCAGCGGGTTGCTCTTGAGGATGGCGTCGTTGCCCCAGACGTCTTCCAGCACCAGCTCGCATTCGAGCTTTTTCTCGGCCATCACGACGCGGACCTTGCGCACGTAAGGGCTGGTGAGTGAACCGATGAGTTTCATGTTGTGCCGCGCCGTGCGCTGGTGCCTGTTGTGCGTGTCCCCAAGTCCTCCTGGGATCGTGACGATTCTAGCGAGGGGGCGGTTGCCGACATCCCCCCTCTGTCGTCCCGGATCCACGGGTGAAATCAACCGCCAGCGGGCGCCCCGGCAGGGCCAGTTCGGCCACCGCCGGCGCCATGCGCGCGACCACCGCCCCGGCGCGCACCACGCACAGGCGCTGCGCGCGCAGGCGCAAGGCTTCCTCGGGCGACCGCGCCTGCAGCAGCACCATGTCGGCGCGGCAGCCGACCTCCAGCCCGTAGCCCTCCAGGCCCAGGATGCGGGCGTTGTTCACGGTCACGGCGTCGAAGCACGCGCGCTGTCCGGCCGACGAGGTCATCTGGGCCACGTGCAGGCCCATCGCCGCCACCTCCAGCATGCAGGCCGAGCCCAGCGCATACCAGGGGTCGAGCACGCAGTCGTGGCCGAAGCCGACGTTCACGCCGGCGGCCATCAGCTCGGGCACCCGCGTCATGCCGCGGCGCTTGGGGTAGCTGTCGTGCCGGCCCTGCAGCGTGATGTTTATCAGCGGGTTGGCCACGGCGTGCACGCCGGCCTCGGCGATGAGCGGCAGCAGCTTGCTGACGTAGTAGTTGTCCATCGAGTGCATCGACGTGAGGTGCGAGCCGGTCACCCGCCCCTGCAGCCCCAGGCGCTGGGTGTGAAAGGCGAGCGTCTCGATGTGGCGCGAGAGCGGGTCGTCGCTTTCGTCGCAATGCA
>JANMMD010000188.1:0-17640 GCA_031372905.1 Betaproteobacteria bacterium | reverse complement strand
TTTGCTCTGGCATGCCTTGCGCTGCTTTGCGTAATGCCGCGTATCCGAAGGGTTGCACAGCGGCGCTTCCGCATTCGAAGTTCGTGAGACCCTGGAGACTGCGCGTCGCCGGGTTGGGACGGACGTGGTCACTAGATCGGTGGTCACCGCCGAGGATGTAATGGGCCTCGGCGTTGCTCCGCGCCAAGCCAAGCACTCGGCGGCAGTTCAGCTGCGAGTTTCGGTTTCGGTTCGGAGTTCGGTAGGGGTAACTCGATGATTCCACTCTCAAAAAGTGATGAGTTAATCCGGCGGGGCGCATAGTGGTTCGGTCTGGGTTCGGTGCCCGGACCGAAACGCGAGGGCACAAGAAAAACACGTTGAAAATCTTCAACTTACTCGCGCAGAAACTAACTCTTCGCGGTTCTCTTAATCCGTTGGTCGACAGTTCGAATCTGTCGGGGCCCACCAACATCATCAACGGCCCAGGCAGCGATGCCTGGGCCGTTGGTCTTGGTGGCTGCTGCTCGGTGCGCGCACTGCGCCGTGGCATGCTCGCACATGGCCCCGAATCTGCGCGAACTCACCAGCGTCTGGCCGCAGCGCGGCCGGCTCGAAACCATCCTTCTGCGCCCCGCGCGTCACGAGCCCTGTCTCGTGGTCGAAGCCGCCACCGCCATCGCCGGCCGGGGCTTGCAGGGCGACCGCACGGCCGAAAGGCGCAGCGCTGCCGTGGCCGGCGGCAAACGCCAGGTGACGCTCTTGCAAGCCGAGCACCTGCCACTCATCGCGGCCTGGGCCGGGATGCCTGCTCTGGACGCCCAGGTGCTGCGCCGCAACCTCGTGGTGTCGGGGCTGAACCTGTTGGGCGCGCGGTCGCCGTTCGCC
The DNA here is from genome assembly GCA_031372905.1 of Betaproteobacteria bacterium. Taxonomy (GTDB): domain Bacteria; phylum Pseudomonadota; class Gammaproteobacteria; order Burkholderiales; family Burkholderiaceae_C; genus Rubrivivax. The sequence continues at coordinate 16,773 of JANMMD010000188.1, read as the reverse complement.
GACCAACGTGTTCATCTGCATCTGGGAGACGAGGTGTTGCTCGAACTCACCGGCCCCTGCGACCCTTGCTCGAAGATGGAAGCGGCGCTCGGCCGCGGTGGCTACAACGCCATGCGTGGCCATGGCGGGCTGACAGCGCGTGTGGTGCAGGGGGGGCGCCTGCGCCGCGGTGATGCGGTGTGGGCCAGCCTGGCACCCGTGCCAGCGCCCGGCCCGCGCCAGCTGGCTCTGCCGGGGCACGACTAAACTGCTCCGGGAAGGGACCCACCCCATGACTGCAGCAGTTTCTTTCACCCCGGCCAGCCGACGCGAACTCGGCCGTTCAGGCCTCCAGGTGTCGCCGCTGTGCTTCGGCGGCAACGTGTTCGGCTGGACCGTCGACGAAGCCACCAGTTTCAGCCTGCTGGACGCCTGGCTCGATGCCGGCTTCAACTTCATCGACACGGCCGATGTCTATTCGATCTGGGCGCCGGGCCATGTTGGCGGCGAGAGCGAAACCATCATCGGCAAGTGGCTCGCGCGCAGCGGCAGGCGCGGGCAGGTGGTGCTGGCCACCAAGGTGGGCAAGCCCATGGGCCCCGAGCTCCAGGGCCTGAAGCCGGCCTACATCCGCAGCGCGGTGGAGGCCTCGCTGCGCCGCTTGCAGACCGACCACATCGACCTCTACCAGACCCACGATGACGACGCCGAGACGCCGCTGGCCGAGACGCTGGGCGCCTTCGATGAACTCATGCGCGCGGGCAAGGTGCGCGCCATTGGCGCTTCCAACTACAGCGCGCCACGCCTGGCCGAAGCGCTGCGCACGAGTGCCGAACTCGGCCTGCCGCGCTTCGAGAGCCTGCAGCCGCTGTTCAACCTGATCGACCGCGCCGTGTTCGAGGACGAACTGCAGCCGCTGTGCGTGGCGCAGGGCGTGGGCGTGATCAATTTCTACGGGCTGGCAGCGGGTTTTCTCACCGGCAAGTACCGCAGCGAGGCAGATGCTGCCAAAAGCGCGCGCGGCCCGAATGTGGTCAAGCGCTACCTGAACGAGCGCGGCCTGAAGATCCTGGACACGCTGGATGTGGTGGCTGCGCGCCATGGCGCCACGCCCGGCCAGGTGGCGCTGGCCTGGCAGATGCAGCGGCCGGGCATCGTGGCGCCGATCGCGAGCGCCACCTCGTTGGCACAGCTGGCGGAACTGGCTGCGGCCACGCGGCTGCCGTTGGGCGACGAGGACCACCAGGCGCTGGACAACGCCAGCGCCTGAAGTGTCGGCCGTCCACCGCCGCTAGCGCGGCAGGCGCGCCAGCTCTGCGGGGCTGATGCCCAGCAGCTGGGCCGCCGCGGCGATGTCGCCGGGATGGCGATCGAGCGCCGTGCGCACGAAGTGCTGCTGTGCGAGGGCTTGGGCCTGACGCAAGAGTTCCGGCAGCGGCGCCTTGCCCAGCTCACCGGCCAGGGCATCGATGGCCAGCAGCAGTGCCGCTGCGCGGGCGTCGGCAGTGAGCACATCGCTGCCGCAAGGCCGCAGCGTGATGCCGATGTCGCCGCCGGCGGTGTCGGCCAGCAAGGAGCCCGCCATGTCGACATGCAATTCCAGCGCGCCGGTGCGCAGCAGCGTCACGCGCTGGCTGGGCATCAGGCCATGTGCGCGCAGGCTGCTGATGACGGCCGCGCCGGCGGCAGGCACCCAGCGTTCCAGCGGCTGGCCGATGACAGCTTCGATGTCGGTGGCTTGCGCCATCTGCAGGAAGGCCATGTTGGCTTCGCGCACGCGGCCGGCGCTGTCGGTGACGACGATGCCCTCGGGTGTGCCGTCGACATGGCGCGCCAGCGCCGAGCCCAGGGCCAGCGGGTCGTCGTGCGGTGGGTCGGCCTGGCGCAGCCGCAGCAGCACGGTGGGCGTGCGGGCCGTGGGCAGGCGGGTGGCGGTCAGCGCCACGGAAATGTGCGAGCCGGCCAGCCGCACTTGTGCCACCGCGGCGTCCGTGCCCTCATGGGCACGTGCCAGCAGCGCGATGACGGCCGGGCGCGAGGTGGCATCGAAATGCGCGCTCAGCAGGCGGCCCTGGGCCGATGGCCCATCCACCTGCAGCAGCCGCGCTGCCGCGGCGTTGACGGCCACCAGGCTCTGGCGATGGAGGTCGACGGTGGCCACGGCGTCGGTGGTCACCTGGTAAAGCAGGCGGAAACGCACCTCGTCGTGGCGCGCACGCCAGTAGCTGCGCTCCAGGGCCTGCTGGGTGTCGAGAAACCGTTGTTGGATGGCCGCCAGGCTGCGCAAGTCGCGCCCCACGGCCAGCACCGGGCCGTGTTCGCCCAGGCGCAGCGCGGTGTAGGCCACGGGCAGTTCGTCGCCGGCCTCGGCCGAGTGGTTGACCTCGCGCCGCCGCCCCAGCCCGCCCGCGCTGGCATCGGCAAGCAGGCTTTCGATCTTGCTGCGCGTGTCCCCGGTGACGGTCTGCGCCCACGGCTGGCCCACCCAGGCGTGCGCACCGGGGTTCATCGGCGTCTTTTCGTTCTGCGCCACCGCAGTGACGATGCCGGCCTCGTCGATGACGAGTGCAATGTCAGAGGACAGCGACACGAATGCGCGCGCCAGCCCCGCCGCGCAACCGGACAGGGCACCCAGATCGACCGGTGGGTCAGGGTGGCGGCTCAAGGGGCTGTCCTTCCGTGGGAAACGTGTCGTGACCAGGATGGAAGACAACTGCGTCGGAGTTTAGGCGGGCAGTTGGCCACACAGGCCGCCCGGGCAACCTGCGTTGATTTGGCAAGGGGCCGCGGGTCAGACGCGCGCCAACCCCAGCAAATGGGCCATGTCCTTGAAGAAGATGCGCACGTGGGCCATGGGCTTCTTGCGCACCAGTTCCTTGTTCATGTAGCTCTCGAAGGTGAGCTGCTGCACGTCTTTGTCCATGCAGATATTGACGAAGCTCTCGCGGCGCTTATCGCTGCTGTACCAGAAGCGCTGCATCATGCCGAGCACCCAGAACACGCGGCCGTGGGCCTTCATGAAGCGTTTGCGCGCCGTGGCCAGCGCCGCGGTCTTGCCGGTGTTCAGAAACTCCTGCGCGGCCTCGGCGGCGAGGCGGCCACCGTACATCGCGTAATAGATGCCTTCGCCGGATGAGGGCGCCACCACGCCGGCGGCATCACCCGCAAGCACGACATTGCGGCCATCGTCCCAGCGCTTCAGCGGCTTCATCGGCAGCGGCGCGCCTTCGCGACGGATGGTCTCGAAGTGCTGCATGCCGGCGGCCTCGCGCAGCGTGGCGGTGGCGCCGCGCAGCGAGAAGCCCTTGTCGGCACTGCCCGTGCCGATGCTCAGCGTGTCGCCGTGCGGGAAGACCCAGCCGTAGAAGTCGGGGCTGAGTTCGCCGCGGTAGTAGACGTCGCAGCGCGTGGCGTCGTAGCCCGCCGGCTTTTCGGCCGGGGCGCGCACGATCTCGTGGTACGCGAAGACGTATTCGGTGTCTTCCGAGCCGGGCACACATTGGCGGGCCACCGCAGAGCGCGCGCCATCGGCACCGATCACGCAGCGCGCGCGCACCGAGGCTGCGTGGCCAGCCTTGGGGCCGTCGTTCGTGCGAGCGCGGAAGTGCACCACGGCCAGGCCGTCGTCGGTGTACTCCACGTTCTCGAAGGTGCCCGTGGCGCGCACGGCGCCGCTGCCGGCGGCGCGTTCACGCAGCCACTCGTCGAAGTGTTCGCGGTCGACCATGCCGACATAGCCGTTCTCGATGGGGATGTCGACCTTGCGGTCCTTCGGCGAGATCATGCGCGCCGAGCGCGCCTTGGCCACCAGCAGGTGATCGGGGATCTGGAAGTCCTTGATGGCGCGCGGCGGTATCGCGCCGCCGCAGGGCTTGATGCGGCCGTCGCGGTCAAGCAGCAGCACGCTGCGGCCTTGCCTGGCCAGGTCATGGGCCGCTGTCGAGCCGGCTGGGCCGCCACCGATGACGACGACGTCATAGGCTTTGTGGGTGTCGATCAAACTCATCAGGAACCTCCGGCCGATATTGCGGGAACGTGTGAAAGGGGTGTGCTGCTGCTGGCGGCCCGCAGGGCCGGTGCAGCGATGCGCGCGGCCAGCAGTGCGGCCGCGACAAACATGCCGGCTTCGAGAAAGAACACCGCCGCATAGGCGCTGCCCTGGTCGCCGATGACCCAGCGCGCCACGTCGCTGGCGGCGGCGCCGAACAGGCCGCCCACCGCAAAGCCGATCGCCTGCGCTGCGCCCCACAGGCCCATGCGGGTGCCTTCGCGGGCCTCGCCGCTGGCGCTGTGGGTGCCGGCCAGGCTCATCATCGAGCCGATGGCGGCGATGGAAAACGCGCCGTTGGCCACGCCCAGGATGAACACATTCGCGCGCAGCGGCCAGTGCGGTGCCTGCGCCCCCGCCACCACCAGGCCCAGCAGCGCCAGGCCCGAGGCGATGCAGCCGCCCACCATCCAGGCGCGCAGCGAGCCCAGGCGCGCACCGGCCACACGGCGGCCGGCCAGTGCCGCCAGCAGCATGCCCATCAAGGTGCCGCCGTGCTGCACACCGGCCAGCTGGGTCGATGCCCCCGGCGTGTAGCCGAACACCGCGCCGGCAAACGGCTCGAGGATGAGGTCCTGCGTGCTGTAGGCCAGCATCGAGACGAAGACGAAGATCGTGAAGCGGCGCGCGTCGGGTTCACGCCAGACCTCGCGCAGCGCGGCCAGGAAGTCGGGCTTGCCGGCGGCCGAGGTCGACGTGGAAGCCGCGTTGCGGGCGTGGCCTTCCAGCCCCCAGAGCGCCAGCGCTGCCACAAGCACGGCCAGCGCGGAGACCACGCCCGACACCGCCATCAGCCGCTCTGGCGAATAGGGGTCGAGGAAACGCCCGGCCACGCCCGCGGTGACCGCAAAGCCGACGATCATCATCACCCACACCAGCGCCGCGGCCGACGCGCGCCGCGGTGCATCCACCCGCTTGGCCAGCAGCACCAGCAAGGAGGTGCCGCCGGCGCTCACGCCCAGGCCCACGAGCATGAAGCTGAGCATCGCCAGCAGGATGCCCAGGCTGCGGTCGGTGGCCATCCAGGTGGTGGCCACGGCAGCGCCGAAGCCGCCCAGCGCCAGGGCGACGATGCCACCCAGGATCCAAGGGGTGCGGCGCCCGCCGACATCGCTGCCAAAACCCATGCGGGGGCGGCTCAGTTGCACCGCGTAATGCAGCGCCACCAGCAGGCCGGGCAGCAGCGCGGGCAGCGCCAGCTCCACCACCATCACGCGGTTCAGCGTCGAGGTGGTCAGCACCACCACCGCGCCCAGCATGGCCTGCACGAGGCCCAGCCGGGCGATGCCCAGCCAGCCGAGAGAGGCGTTGGCGTTGTTCATGTCGCGGCCGCCGCCAGGCTCGCCAAACCGCGCAGCGCAAAGGCACTGACCATCATGCCGCTGACGAACAGCGGCACGCCAAAGCCGCTGTACCAGAGCGCGTGCCGCACGGGGTCGGCAAGGAAGCGCCGCATCATCCAGGCCTGCCCGATCAGCAAGCCGACGATGGCCAGCGCATGCCAGGGCCGGCCCCAGGCCAGCAGCAGGCCGATCACCACCACCTGCGGCAGCGCCATGATCAGGCAGGCGGCACGCGCAGCGCCTGGCACGCCCAGGCGCACCGGCAGCGAGCCGATGCCCGTCTGGCGGTCACCTTCGATGGCCTTGAAGTCGTTCAAGGTCATGATGCCGTGGGCCCCCAGGCTGTACAGCAGCGCCAGCGTCAGCGACGCGGCTGCCGGCGCCTGGCCCCCGGCCATCACCACCCCGCCGGTCACCCACGCCAGGCCTTCGTAGCAGATGCCGCAGGCCAGGCACCCCCACCAGCCGTTCTGCTTCAGCCGCAAGGGCGGTGCGCTGTAGGCCCAGGCGAGCAGCAGGCCCACGCAGGCAGCGCCGAAACCCCAGGGCCCGAGCAAGGTGGACACGGCCAGCGACAGCAGCGTCCAGATGACCGCGACATACAGACCCCAGCGCCCGGGCATGCGGCCCGAAGGGATGGGGCGGTGGGGTTCGTTGATGGCGTCGACATGGCGGTCGAACCAGTCATTCACGGCCTGGCTGGTGGCGCAGACCAGCGGCCCGCTGAGCAGCACGCCGATGAAGATCAGGCCCCAATGACCCGCAAGCGGCACGCCCGAGGCGATGACACCGCAGCTGAAGGCCCACATCGGTGGGAACCAGGTCACCGGCTTCAGCAGTTCGGCAATCACCGAAGGGGCTGGAAAGGTGACGGGTGCCGGTTGGGCCGAAGAGCTCATCGGTGCATCTTGCACCTGTCGCTCTCGGGCGTCAATCTATGTTTACACTTGAATCTGTCAACTCGCGCTGTCAATGTGCGCTGTCGATGAGCGCTGTCGATGAGCGCCGTCGCGCGGCTACTCGTCGCCGCCGAGGCTGCCCAGGCCATAACGGCGCAGCTTGACGTACAGGCTTTGGCGCGACAGCCCCAGCAGCAAGGCCGCCGAGGCGCGGTTGTCGTTGGACATCTGCAGCGCCGTTTCGATGCACAGCTGCTCGATGAGGTCGGTGGTTTCGCTGACGATGTCCTTCAGCGGCGTGCGGCCCACGAGCTCGGTGAGCTCGTGCACCGAGCGCGTCATCGCCTTGCCGTTTTCGGCCTCGGGCTTGATGCGCCGCTCGATGTCGCGGATGGCGAAGGCCAGCACGGTGTCGGTGCCCGGTGAGAGCTGCGCCGCCGAGATCTCGACCTCGACCTCGGTGCCGTATTCGCCGCGCAGCGCGGTGACGAAGCGGCCGACGCTGCCGCGCTGGCGCAGGTTGGTGATCAGGACGCCCAGTTCAACGCCCGTGCGGCCCAGCCAGCGGTCGAGGGCTTCGCCGCGTGCCTGGTCTTCGGTGCTCAGCTCGGCCAGGGTGAGGAAGGCGCGGTTGGCGCTGAGCACGCGCCCGTTTTCATCGCAGAACACGAGGCCGTCGGGCGAGTTCTGCACGAAGGCGGCGAGCGTGGTTTCCCAGCTCTGGCCGGGCTCGGGCGTCGTGCGCCGGCCCGGGCGTGTGGCCAGCGCGGCGCCTTGCGCGACCGGGGTCAGGCGCACCAGCACGAGCACGGCGTCTTCCTGGCGGAAGACCGAGGCCGAAGCTGCCACCTCGGTGCTGCCATCCAGCAAGCGCACGCGCACGGCGTCCTTCTTGCCTACCGAGCGTGCGGCTGCCAGCAGGTCTTGCAGGCGTTCGCCGTGGGCAGCTTCGAAGATCGAAGGCAGCGGTGCGCCCACCAGCTTGGCGCGTGTGCTCGCGCACAGCGCACGCGCGGCGGGGTTCGCTTCCAGCACCTTCTGCGTGCTGCCATCGACGATGAGCACGGCCTCCGCCGAGGTCTCCAGCAGATGGCGATAGCGTGTTTCGGCCTCGCGGGAGCGCCAGTAGTCGCGCTCCATCGCCTGCTGCGTGTCGATGAGGCGCCGCTGCAGCGCCACCATCGCGCGCAGATCGCGGGCGAAGGCCACGATGCGGCCCTTGCCACGTGGCGCGTCGTCACCCAGACGCACGGCCGAATAGAGCAGCGGCAACTCGTCGCCGTCTTCGGGCGGGTGGTTGACCTGGCGCCAGCGGCCGACATCGGCGTTCACCGCAGCCTGCGCGTCCCGCAGCAGGGCCTCGACCTTCTGGCGACTGTCTGGCGCCACCATCTGCACCCAGGGCTGGCCGCGCCAGGCGCGCACACGCTTGGCCGCAGCATCGTCGCCATTCACGACGACGTCGAGGATGGTGCCTTCGTGGTCCATCACCAAGGCCATGTCGCTGGCGGCTTGCACCAAGCGCGAAGCGCTTTTGGCGTCAAGTGCGCCGAGTGCGGGCGGCTCGACGGGAGTGCGGGGCATGGGCTGGATTGTTAGGCTTGGTTGACAGATTGAATTGTCAATCAAAACTTACAGCGGCATGTGGCCGCCTCGATTATTTTTTTCGCAGGCGGTGGTTGCCCATGAAGCGTTCCGCCACCAGCGGGGCTTCCTTGCCATTGCGGGCCGTGCCATCGGCACCCAGCTCCATCGCGAGCTCGGGTCGGGCCACGAACGGCGGGCCACCCACTAGCACGCCCAGTGCCGAGTTGCGCGATGCGGCACGCACGGCAGCGATGGTTTCCTGCAACCACGGCAGTCGCACATCGCTGCCCACCGAAAACCCGATGATATCGACCCACTCATCGCGGACCATCGCCACAGGGCTGGCCACGGCGCCGCCGACGCCGCCGATCACGTCCCAGCCGTCGCGGCGGAAGAACTCCGCCACCATCGACAGGCCAAAGCTGTGTTGTTCGTCGCGCGGCTGCACAAAGAGCGCACGGCGGCCGTTGGCCGGGTGTTCGATCTCGGTGCCGAAGGCCGGGCTCAACTCGCGCAGCAGGCGCTGCAGGCGGCCCAGGGCCACGGTGACGGTGCTGAAGTCGCAGGCGTCGTCTTCCCACATCTCGCCGAGGCGGCGCGCAATGGGGCCGAAGAGGTCGAGATACAAAGACTCCACCGAAACTCCGCGCTCGCGCAGGCCATCGATGAGGGCGAGTGTTTCGGTTTCGCTGCCGAGCACGATCTGCTTGAGGAAGCTGTCTACGTCAGCCGGCAGCGGCGCCGCTGAGCCGGGCTGCGGGTTGGCAGCGCCGGGCCGGTGCGCTTGCACCAGCCGCGGGATGACGTCGGATTCGATGGTGCGCGCCAATCGCGCGAGCCGGTGTTTAGCCGCATCGCGGCTGGCCTGGCCTTCGTTGCCACCGGCCGTGGGCTCTTCGTTGGCCCACTCCCGGTCGCGGGTTTCGGTCCCCTGGCTGGCAGAACTTCGGTTCGGGTCACCTTGCATCGCGGCCTCCTGGCGCTGGGGCGCGGTGATGTCGTTCCTGCAAGGCGCACGGCAGCTTGTTTGCGCAGCCCGGGTGGTCGGCTGGCAGTGCAACTGCGCAATGAGCCTCGGGGTTCATGAGCCTGCCCAACATCAGCGGCTCTAAGGATCTTGATCTTTTCATCACGGCGCTGGGGGTTGTAAACCGCCGCCGGCTCGGCCGTCAAAAGAATCCGCTCGGTGTTTCCACCAAGCGTAAGGCCTCCCCACCGACAGCCTGTCGCAGCCGGGAGGGGTCGATTTGTCCTAGACGACATAGGTGGGGGCGGCTTGGCGAAGCCCATCGCCCGGCTGTCTTTGTGTCAACCGCGATTTACGTCTACCTGGATTGACAGTTGCCGATTCAGCACCTAGTCTCCGCTCCATGAATCGAACACAGCGGCCTTCCACGGCCCCCGGCGCAGCGGTACAGCGCCCCCCGCTGTACACCCCCGAGCAGCGCGTGCGCCGTGACCAGACGGCCTGGACCTGGGTGCAGGGCCTGCTGGCGCCGGTGCAGTTCCTGGTGTTCCTCGTCAGCGCCGTGCTGGTGCTGCGCTTCCTGGCGACCGGCGAGGGCCTGTTCGCGGCCTCCATCTCGGTGGTGGTGAAGACCCTGGTGCTCTACACGATCATGGTCACCGGGGCGATCTGGGAGAAGGTCGTCTTCGGCCAGTACCTGTTTGCGCCGGCCTTCTTCTGGGAAGACGTGTTCAGTTTCCTCGTGCTGGCATTGCACACGGCGTACCTGGTGGCGCTGTTCACCGGCGCTCTGGGCTCGCGCGGGCAGATGCTGCTGGCGCTGGCGGCTTATGCCACCTATGTGATCAACGCCGCGCAGTTCATCTGGAAGCTGCGCCTGGCGCGGCTGGACGAAGCGGCCCGCCGCGCCACCGCGCCGATGCAAGCTGGGCAAGGGGTGGCCGCATGAACGCCGTCATTCCCCTGCATGTGGAAGCCAATGGCGGCTGCAGCACCGCCCCAGTGTTGAAAGAGCGTGGTCAGCGCGAAGTGTTCTGCGGCCTCACCGGCATCGTCTGGCTGCACCGCAAGATCCAGGACGCGTTTTTCCTCGTCGTCGGCTCCCGCACCTGCGCCCACCTGGTGCAGAGCGCCGCTGGCGTGATGATCTTCGCCGAGCCGCGTTTTGCCACCGCCATCATCGATGAGCGCGACCTCGCCGGCCTGGCCGATGCGCAAGACGAGCTCGACCGCGTCGTCACCCGTCTGCTGGAACGCCGCAGCGACATCCGCACGCTGTTCCTGGTGGGCAGCTGCCCCTCGGAAGTCATCAAGCTCGATCTGTCGCGCGCCGCGCAGCGCCTGAGCACCCGCTTCGCGCCGCAAGTGCGCGTGCTGAACTACTCGGGCAGCGGCATCGAAACCACGTTCACGCAGGGCGAAGACGCCTGCCTGGCTTCGCTGGTGCCCGGCCTGCCGGTGCCGGACGCCGCAGCCCCCGCGCAACTGGTTGTGGTGGGCGCTCTGGCCGATGTCGTCGAAGACCAGTTCACGCGCCTGATGCAGCAGATCGGTCTGCCGCCGGTGCAATACCTGCCCGCGCGTCGCAGCGATGCGATGCCCGCCGTCGGCCCGAACACCCGCTACCTGCTGGCGCAGCCCTTCCTGGCCGATACCGCCCGCGCGCTGGAAAACCGCGGTGCCAAGCGCATCGCCGCCCCGTTCCCGCTGGGCGCAGAAGGTACGACGGCCTGGTTGACGGCCGCCGCCGCGGCCTTCGGCATCGGCGCAGAAACCGTGCAAACGGCTACCGCGGCCCCCCGTGCACGTGCCGATGCTGCAATGGCCCGCCACCGCGCGACGCTGGCCGGCCAGCGCATCTTCTTCTTCCCCGATTCGCAATTGGAAATCCCGATCGCGCGTTTCCTGGCCCGTGAACTCGGCATGCAGCTCACCGAAGTCGGCACGCCCTACCTGCACCGCGAGCATCTGGCCGAAGAGCTGGCCCTGCTGCCCGCCGGCACCGTGCTCAGCGAAGGCCAGGACCTGGAAAAGCAGCTCGACCGCTGCCGCGCCCAGCAGCCCGACATCGTCGTCTGCGGCCTCGGGCTGGCCAACCCGCTGGAAGCCGAGGGCATGACCACCAAGTGGGCCATCGAGCTGGTGTTCAGCCCCATCCACGGCTACGAGCAGGCCGGCGATCTTGCCGAGCTGTTTGCCCGCCCGCTGCGCCGACGCGCGCTGCTTTCCACCGAGCTGGCGGCCTGAGATGCAGCTGACCCTCTGGACCTACGAAGGCCCGCCGCACATCGGCGCGATGCGCATCGCCACCGCGATGAAGGGCCTGCATTACGTGCTGCACGCGCCTCAGGGCGACACCTACGCCGACCTGCTGTTCACGATGATTGAGCGCCGCGACGCGCGCCCGCCGGTCACCTACACCACCTTCCAGGCGCGTGACCTGGGCGGCGACACGGCCGAGCTCTTCAAGAGCGCCGCGCGCAACGCTTACGAACGCTTCAAGCCCCAGGCCATGATCGTTGGCGCGTCCTGCACCGCCGAGCTGATCCAGGACGACCCGGGTGGCCTGGCCGCCGCGCTGAACCTGCCTTGCCCGGTGGTGGCGCTGGAACTGCCGGCCTACCAGCGCAAGGAAAACTGGGGCGCGTCGGAGACCTTCTATCAACTCGTTCGCGCGCTGTGCACGCCGCATGTGCCCGCGCCTGGCACCAAGCGCGAGCGCGAAGCCGGCCAGAAGATCCGCTGCAATGTGCTGGGCCCCACGGCCCTGGGTTTCCGCCACAAGGACGACCTGCGCGAAGTGCTGGACCTGCTGCGCCAGCTGGACGTCGAGATCAACGTCGTGGCACCACTGGACGCCACGCCGCACGACCTGACGCGCCTGGTCGAGGCCGACTTCAACGTCGTGATGTACCCGGAAGTGGCGATGCAGGCCGCGCAGTGGCTGCTGCGCAGCTTCGGCCAGGCGGTCGTCAAGACCGTGCCCATCGGCGTCGGCGCCACGCGCGACTTCATCAAGGAAGTGGCCGCGTTGAGTGGTGCTGACCCGAAGCCTTTGCTCAACGACCCGCGCGCCCGTTCGCCCTGGTATTCGAAGTCGGTTGATTCGACCTATCTCACCGGCAAGCGTGTCTTCATCTTCGGCGACGCCACGCACGTCATCGCCGCCGCGCGCATCGCGGCCAGGGAACTCGGTTTCGAAGTCGTCGGCCTGGGCACCTACAGCCACGAATTTGCGCGCGACGTGCGCGACGCCGCCAAGCTCTACGGCTGCGAAGCGCTGATCAGCGACGACTACCTCGAAGTCGAAGACCGCGTCGCCGAGCTGCACCCCGAGCTGGTGCTGGGCACGCAGATGGAACGCCACATCGCCAAGCGCCTGGGCGTGCCCTGCGCGGTGATCAGCGCCCCGATGCACGTGCAGGATTTCCCCGCGCGCCATGCCCCGCAGATGGGCTTCGAAGGCGCGAACGTGATGTTCGACGCCTGGGTGCACCCGCTGATGATGGGCCTGGAAGAACACCTGCTGAACATGTTCCGCGGTGACTTCGAGTTCCACGACGGCGCCGCCCCGTCGCACCTGGGTTCGGCCGCGCGCCGCCCCGATGGCGCCGCCCAAGCCACACCCGCCGAGCCGGCCGATACCGAGGTGGCGCTGGCTGAACCCGAAGTGGTGGTGGCCCAGGTCGCAGCCGCTGCCGCGCCCCAGATCGTCACGACCAGCGGCCCGGCGCCGTGGACGGCCGATGCCGAGAAGGAACTCAAGAAGATTCCCTTTTTCGTGCGCGGCAAAGCGAAGCGCAACACGGAAGCCTATGCGGGCCAACGTGGTTTGACGCAGATCACCGTTGAGACCCTCTACGATGCCAAAGCCCACTTCAGCCGCTGAGATCGCCGGCACCGTTCTGGCCACGAGCAGCGGCACGCTGCCGGCGGATGCCGGCATCGGCGGCTTGCTCAGCCGCTTGACGCAGCGCGCTGTCCCGAAGGCCAAGCCGGCCAGCCGCGCGGTGGTGAACCCCGCGCCGATGAACGTCGTGCTGGTGACGATGGACAGCCACCTGGCGAGCGCCGCGCAACGCGCCGCGCGCAGCCTGGCGCGCGAGCTGCCCGGCCTGCAGCTCAGCGTGCACGCCGCCGACGAATGGGGCAACGACGACCACGCACTCGCGCGCTGCAAGGCCGCCATCGCCGAGGGCCACATCGTCATCGTCACGATGCTGTTCCTGGAAGATCACTTCCTGCCGCTGCTGCCCGTGCTGCAGGCGCGCCGTGAACACTGCGATGCGATGGTCTGCGCGATGAGCGCGGCCGAGGTGACCAAGCTCACGCGCATGGGCAAGTTCGACATGTCGGCGCCCACCAGCGGGTTGATGACGCTGCTCAAGCGCCTGCGCGGCAAGGGCCAGCAAACCGCCGACAACAAGGCCGACAACAGCGCCAAGACCACGGCCGGCGCCAAGCAGATGGCGATGCTGCGCCGCCTGCCGAAGATCCTGCGCTTCATTCCCGGCACCGCGCAGGACGTTCGCGCCTACTTCCTGACGCTGCAGTACTGGCTGGCGGGCAGCGAGGCCAACGTCGGCCACATGGTGCACTTCCTCGTCGACCGCTACGCCGACGACTCGCGCAGCGCGCTGCGCGGCGCGGCCAAGACGCACGAGCCGGTGGACTACCCCGAGCTCGGCGTCTACCACCCGCAGATGGCGCAACGCCTGGCCTACGAATCGTCGGCGCTGCCGCGTGTTGCCACGCAGGGGCAGCGTGGCACGGTCGGCATCCTGCTGCTGCGCTCCTACCTGCTGGCCGGCAACGCCGGCCATTACGACGGCGTGATCACTGCGCTGGAGGCCAAGGGGCTGCGCGTGCTGCCGGTGTTCGCCACCGGCCTGGATTCACGCCCGGCCATCGAGAAGTTCTTCTTCGAAGGCCAGCGCTGCATCGTCGACGCCGTGATCTCGCTCACCGGCTTCTCGCTGGTGGGCGGCCCGGCCTACAACGACGCCAAGGCCGCCGAGGAAATCCTGGCCACGCTGGACGTGCCCTACATCGCCGTCACGCCGGTGGAGTTCCAGACGCTGGAGCAGTGGGGCGGCAGTGAACGCGGCCTGCTGCCGGTGGAAGCCACGATGATGGTGGCCATACCCGAACTCGACGGCGCCACGGGCTCGATGGTCTACGGCGGCCGCGGCAACGCGGCGCACACCGCCTGCACCGGCTGCGAGCGCGGCTGCACCTTCGAATCCCTGCACAAGGACGCCTCCACGCAGGACAGCGGCCACGACATGTTCACCTGCAGCGAACGCGCCGAGATGCTGGCTTCGCGCGTCGGCCGCCTCGTGGACCTGCGCCGCTCGCAGCGCGCCGAACGCAAGGTGGCGCTGGTGATCTTCAACTTCCCGCCGAATGCGGGCGCCACGGGCACGGCGGCCTTCCTGTCGGTGTTTGAGAGCCTCTACAACACGTTGGCCGCGATGCAGCGCGAAGGCTACACCGTCACGATGCCCGAGAGCGTGGATGCGCTGCGCGAGAACGTCATCAACGGCAACGCCGCGCAGTGGGGCGCGATGGCCAACGTGCACGCACGCATCCCGGCCAACGACCACGTCAAGCGCGAGCGCTGGCTCAAGCAGATCGAAGCCGCCTGGGGCCCGGCGCCGGGCAAGCTGCAGACCGATGGCACCTGCATCCAGGTGCTGGGTGAGCGCTACGGCAATGTCTTCGTCGGCATCCAGCCCGGCATGGGCTACGAAGGCGACCCGATGCGCCTGCTGTTCGAAAAGGGCTTCGCCCCGACGCATGCCTTCTCGGCTTTCTACCGCTGGCTGCGCGAGGACTTCGGCGCCAATGCCGTGCTGCATTTCGGCACCCATGGCGCGCTGGAATTCATGCCCGGCAAGCAGAACGGCATGACCGCCACCTGCTGGCCCGACCGCATGATCGGCGACCTGCCGAACTTCTACCTCTACGCCAGCAACAACCCGAGCGAAGGCACCATCGCCAAGCGCCGTGCGGCCGCCACGCTGATCAGCTACCTGACGCCGCCCACCGCACAGGCCGGCCTGTACAAGGGCCTGGTCGACCTGAAGGCCGCGATCGAACGTTTCCGCAGCCTCGAGCCCGAGGCCGAGCGTGAACGCGAAGAGCTGGCCGAGATGATCCAGGCACAAGCCGCGCCGCTGGAACTGGCCAAGGCCGAGCCGGCCTGGGGCAGGGACGGCGAGAAAAGCGCCGGCGAACACGTCGCCCGCCTGGCCGACACCGTGCTGGAGCTCGAATACACGCTGATCCCGCACGGCCTGCACATCGTCGGCAAGGCGCCCACGGCCGAGCAGCGCGTCGACCTGCTGATGTCGCTGGCCGAAGCCAGCCACGGCCAGCGCCTGGACCGCGCGACGGTGCAGGCGCTCGTGGCCGGCACCAACGCGCAGGAGCTGGCCGCTGGCGATGCCGAGCGCGAGACGTTGCTGGGCAAGCTGGCCGAGAGCAACAAGCTGATGGCCGAAGACCACGAGATCGACGGCCTGATCCGCGCCCTCGACGCCCGCTTCGTGCGCCCCGCCCCTGGCGGCGACCTGCTGCGCACGCCGGCCATCCTGCCGACGGGCCGCAACCTGCACGGCTTCGACCCCTTCCGCATCCCCAGCGCCTACGCCGTGAAAGACGGCGCGCGCCAGGCCGAACGTCTGCTGGCCCGCCACATGTCCGATGGCAACGGCATGCCCGAGAGCATCGCGCTCGTGCTGTGGGGCACCGACAACCTGAAGAGTGAAGGCGGGCCGATTGCGCAAGCCCTCGCGCTCTTCGGCGCCCGCCCGCGCTTCGACAGCTACGGCCGCCTGGCCGGTGCCGAACTGATGACGCTGGAAGAACTGGGCCGGCCGCGCGTCGACGTGGTCATCACGCTCTCGGGCATCTTCCGCGACCTGCTGCCGCTGCAAGTGAAGCTGCTGGCCGAAGCCGCCTTCATGGCGGCCAGTGCCGACGAACCCGTCGAGATGAATTTCGTTCGCAAGCACGTGCTGGCCTACATGGCCGAACACGGCGGCGATGTCGAAACCGCCTCGCTGCGTGTCTTCGGGAACGCTGAAGGAGCCTACGGCGCCAACGTCAGCCTGCTGGTGGACAACGCGCGCTGGGACAGCGAAGACGAGCTCGCCGAGACCTACTCGCGCCGCAAGGGCTTCGCCTATGGCCGCAATGGCCGCCCGGTGCAGAACGCGCAGCTGCTGCAGGCGGTGCTGGCCAAGGTGGAGCTGGCCTACCAGAACCTCGATTCGGTGGAGCTGGGCGTCACCACCATCGACACCTACTTCGACACGCTGGGCGGCATCAGCCGGGCGGTGAAGCGCGCGAAGGCCGTCACGCAAGGCGCCGACGCCAAGGTCGCGCCGGTCTACATCGGCGACCAGACGAATGACGCCATCGGCGGCGGCACCGTGCGCACGCTGGGCGAGCAGGTGGCCCTCGAAACCCGCACGCGCATGCTCAACCCGAAGTGGTACGAGGGCATGCTGGAACACGGCTACGAGGGTGTGCGCCAGATCGAGGTGCATGTCACCAACACGATGGGCTGGAGCGCCACCACGGGCCAGGTGCAGCCCTGGGTCTACCAGCAGCTGAGCGAGACCTTCGTGCTCGACCCGGCCATGCGCGAGCGCCTGGCCAAGCTCAACCCCACGGCGTCCGCCAAGGTCGCCAACCGACTTCTAGAAGCACACCGGCGCCAGTACTGGACGCCGGATGCACAAACGCTCGAGGCCCTGCAACGTGCAGGCGAAGAGCTCGAAGACCGCCTCGAAGGCGTGTTTGACGAAAGGGCAGCAGCATGACCGAGACCGTGACACTTCCGTTCCCCAGCCTGATGAAGAAGGCCGCGCGCGGCGAAGACGGCGAAGGCAGCCTGCAGGTGCAACTCGACCCGCAGGTCAAGATCGGCACCGCCAAGGT
>JANMMD010000182.1:0-6703 GCA_031372905.1 Betaproteobacteria bacterium | reverse complement strand
CCGTGGCAGTGGCCGGCGCCGAAGCCCACGCGCAGCATCCAGTCGTTCTCTTGCGCGAAGTGGTCTTCGGTGTGGGTGATGAAGGCGTCCAGCGCGGCGCCCAACGTGGCCGCGTCGGCATCCAGCGCGGCCTCGACAGCGCCCAGCAAATCAACGAACTCGCGGTGGGTGGCGTCGATCTGCGGCTGATGCAGGGCCAGGGCTTCGTTCCAGGTGAGGGCAGACATGGGCGGGCGCGTTGGCTGTGGAAAGTTGCATTCTGCCCAGCGTGCGGCCACCCTGCCCGGCCTTGCGCAAAACGGCCCTGGCGGTGCAGCATGCGAGCCCGGGAGTATTCAACATGAGCACCAGCAATACCTTGCGCACCGTCTTGAACTTCAGCGCCGAAGACCAGGCCTGGCTGCGCCGGTCGTCGATCAGCGTGCCGCCTTTCTGGGAGGGCCACGGCGTACCGCCAGCCCAGGGCGATGCGGTGCGCATCGGCGGGCGCCAGTTCATGATCCAGGCCCGCGTGTGGGAGCACGACGCCGACGGCCCTGTGCTGCGCCTTTTCGTCGGCGATGCCCACGCACAAAGCGACACGGTCTTCGGTTGATGCACCGGCCGCCGTGTTGAATGCCTGGGCTGCGCTGAAGCAGCTCGGTGCGCGGTACGACCTCGCCGCGCTGATGCCGCCCGAGCCGGGGTACGCGGCCCAGGCCGTGGCCGCGCAGGGCCGCCCGGCCTGGCGTGCGCTGCGCACCTGGTGCCTGGCCGGCAGCAGCCCGCTGCAGTCGCGGCTTACGGTGGCCGTGCTCGAAGGGGGCGATGCCGGCGTGGCGCACACCCTGGCCCAGGCCCTGTGCCTGGAACGCGACGGCAGCCTGCAGATGCTGGCCTGCCGTGGCGCTGCGGGCCGCATCGCGCTGCGCCTGAAGACCAAGGCGCATGACCTGAGCCCCTGGCGCGAACGCCAGCCCGGTGACGCCTGGGACGCCGGCTTCCTGCCCGGCACCGCGGCCGGTCTGCAGGCGCTGGCGCGCTTCGAGCCCCGCCGCGCCACGCTCTTGGTGGCGCAGGGCCTGAGCACGCCCGCCCTGCGCGCCACCTGCGCGCTGCTGCAGTCGCGCCAGCGCGACTACGGCCATGCGCTGCGCTTGCTGCTGGTGCCGGCGGCGCCAGGTCTGGAGATGGGCACGCCGGTGACGCGCATCCGGCTGGAAGGCAGCGCGCGGGACGTCTGATCAGGTGCGCGCGAGTTCACGCACCCGCTGCAGCGCCGTGGCCGCAGCAGCCGTGCGCGTTTCGACACCGAGCTTTTCGTAGATGCGTTCGAGGTGTTTCTTCACCGTGGCCGGGCTGCTGCCCAGGATGTCGCCGATGTCGCGGTTGGTCTTGCCCTTGGCCACCCAGTAGAGCACCTCGCTTTCGCGCAGCGTCAGGCCGAAGGCCAGCATCGTGGCTTCCACGGTGGCGGCATCGCTGACCTCGCGCAGCACCACCAGCCAGTCGTCGTCCACGGTCTTGCCCTGCAGCGTGCACACCAGCTGGCGGGCACCGCGCGCGGTGGACAACGGCCGCGCATCGCGTCCTGCCGCCGCGCCCTGCAGCCAGGGCAGCAGCGCTGCGGGCAGCTCGTCGGGTGCGACGTCGAAGTAGGCCGGCAGCCAGCGCCGCGCCAGGGGCGTTTGCCACACCAGCCGCGGCCGGCTGGCTGCAGCGGCGGCGCCAGCCGACAACCTGACGGCGATGGTGGCGTGGCCATAAGCGTCCAGCGCCTTGCGCGCCTGGCGTGCCTGGCGCGCAGCCAGCATCTGCGCAGCCATGCGCGCCAGCACTTCCGGCGCACGTATCGGCTTGGTGATGTAGTCCACGCCCCCGGCCTCGAAGGCCGCCAGCACGTGTTCGGTCTCGGTGAGGCCGGTCATGAAGACGATGGGAATGTGCGCCGTCTCGGGCCCCGCCTTCAGCCGCCGCGCGACCTCGAAGCCGTCGATGCCGGGCATCACGGCGTCGAGCAGCACGATGTCGGGGTCGGCCTGCGCGGCGCGCTGCAAGGCGCTGGCGCCATCGGTGGCGATCAACACCGTGTAGCCGGCGGCGTCCAGCGCGTCGTGCAGCACGGCCAGGTTGTCGGGCACGTCGTCCACGATGAGCACCAGGCCGGCAGTGCGCGCCAGGCTTTCGGCAGCAGGAAGCTTGTTCATCTCAGGCAGCTTCCGACCTGGCCAGGGCATCGTCGATCACCGGGCTCATGCGGTCGAACTGGAAGGCCAGTGCCAGCGTGTGCAGCCCGGCCAGCCAGGCCGCGCACTCGGGGCGTTCGGCTGCGATCTGCACCAGCAGCTTCTGCACGCCGCGCGGGTAGCCCAGACGCACCATCTCCTGCAAAGCCAGCAACTGTGCACGTGTGGGCCGGGGTGCATCGGGCGGCGGTGCTGTCGGTGGCAGCGCGGGCGCCGGCGCCGCCGCGTGCCACTGCAATGCGAGGCGGCTGCCCAGCCAATCGAGCAGTTCGCCGAAACGCACGGGCTTGGTGATGAAGTCGGCGGGGGTGATGCCGACATCGTTGTCCAGCCCCTTGTCGAAAGCGTTTGCCGAGACGATGGCCACCGGCGCCTCGCTCAGACCCTGCGCACGCAGCGTGCGTATGGTCTGCCAGCCATCGATGCCGGGCATCGCCAGGTCCATCAGGATGGCGTCCACTTTGGCATCCGCCGGGCCTTCCTTCAGCAAGCCCAAAGCGGCCTGGCCGGAGCCCGCCTCCAGCACGTCGAAGCCCAGGCCCTGCAGGCGGCGCGCCAGCAGCGTGCGGTCGACCTCTTCGTTGTCCACCACCAGCAGGCGGCGGCGCGGCCCGGCATAGCCCCTGCGCGGTGGCGCCGCGGCGGGCATGCGCACGCCTTGCAGCGCGGGCAGGAACAGACGCACACGGAAGAGCGTTCCCGCGCCAGGGGTGGTGCTCACGGTCATCTCGCCGCCCATCAGGTCGGTCAACATCTTCGCGATCGTCAGACCGAGACCGGTGCCTCCGCACGGCGCGCCGCCCACCGCATGCTCGCCGCGCGAAAACGGCTCGAAGATGCGCTCCAGATCAGCCGGCGCGATGCCCGGCCCGGTGTCTTCGATCTCGAACACCGCCATCTCGCGCACGTGCGCCGCACGCAGGCTCACGCGACCGGCTTGGGTGAACTTCACCGCGTTGCCCAGCAGATTGATGAGGATCTGCGTCAGCCGCCGCTCGTCGGCACGCACGAGCTCGGGCGCGCCTTCCACGTCGTGCTCGAAGCGCAGGCCCTTGGCCGCCGCCTGCAGCTCGAACATCTGCACGATCTGCTGCAGGCTCTGGCGCAGGCGCATCGGCTTCGGGTCGAGCGCCAGCTTGCCGCCTTCGATGCGCGCGATGTCCAGCGTGCCTTCGATCAGCCCGAGCAGGTGTTCACCACCGCGGCGGATCACGCCCACGGCCTGCTTGCGGTGCACCGGCAGCGTGGGGTCTTCGTCCAGCAGCTGCGCGTAGCCGAGGATGCTGTTCAGCGGCGTGCGCAGCTCGTGGCTGACGGCGCTGATGTAGCGCGTCTTGGCCTGGTTGGCCGCCTCGGCCTGGCGCCGCGCGGCTTCGGCGGCCAGCCGTGCACGCTGCAGTTCTTCGTCGGTGCGCGCGTGGCTGTCGATCTCCTTGACCAGCGCCTCGGTCTGGCGGTTGCTTTCTTCCTGCGCCACCCGGCGGCTGATCTGCGTCAGCACCAGCCACCAGCCGATCACCGCCCCCACCAGCAGCAGCGCGCAATAGGCCTTGATGAAGGCCGCGCGCAGCGCGGGTGCCGCCACCTCCGCCGCGGCGCCCAGGCCGCGCAGTTCGGCCTGGTAGAGCAGCGCCAGCAGCGCGGCCAGCGCCGGCGCCACGGCCGCCATCAGCAGCAGGTAGCGCGTGAGGCCGGTGTCGAGCTGCGGCCACCACGGGCGCGGCGTCAGGCGGCGCAGCAGCGCGGCCAGCTGCACGCCGGCGCGGGCAGCCTCGGGCTTGCAGAGGTCGTGGCAGCGCGCGTCGAGGCTGCAGCACAGGCTGCAGATGGGGCCGCCGTAGGCCGGGCAGGCGGCCATGTCTTCGCCTTCGTAGGCACGCTCGCAGATGACGCAGCGGCGCAGCGCTTGCAGGCCGGCGCTGGCGCCGAGGTAGGCGCCGGCTTCGTCGTCCAGAGGCTCACCTTGCCGCGCGAGGTAGTAGCGCCCTTTCGTCGCCCAGGCGATCAAGGGCGCGGTGACGAAGGCCACCGCCATCGCGATGACGGCCGAGAAGGCCTCGGCCAGCGGCCCGAAGGCGCCCAGGTAGGCCGCCATCGACAGCACCGAAGCCAGCCCCATCGCACCCACGCCCACCGGGTTGATGTCGTAGAGATGCGCGCGCTTGAACTCGATGCCCTTGGGCGACAGGCCCAGCGGCTTGTTGACCACCAGGTCGGCCACCACAGCCATGATCCAGCTGATGGCGATGTTGCTGTACAGGCCCAGCACACCGCCGATGGCTTGAAAGACCTCCAGCTCCATCAGCATCAGCGCGATGAGGGTGTTGAACACCATCCACACCACGCGCCCCGGATGGCTGTGCGTCACACGCGCGAAGAAGTTGCTCCAGGCGAGGGACCCTGCGTACGCATTCGTGACGTTGATCTTCAGCTGGCTCACCACCACGAAGAGGGCCGTGGCGGCCACCGCCCAGCCGTAGTGCGGAAACACCAGCTCATAGGCCGCCAGGTACATCTGGTTGGGATCCACCGCGCGGTCGGCCGGCACCGCCAGCTTCAGCGCCAGCAGGGCCAGGAGCGCACCGCCGAGCATCTTCAGCACCCCCGGCACCACCCAGCCCGGCCCGCCCAGCAGCACGGCGCCCCACCAACGCCAGCGGTTCGCAGGTGTCTTCTCGGGCATGAAGCGCAGGTAGTCCACCTGCTCGCCCATCTGCGTGATGAGCGCCACGCCCACCGTGAGTGCGCCGCCGAAAAGCAGCGGGTTGAATTCGCCGCCATGACCTGCGATGCCGGCGTAGACGCGCAAATCGCCAACCAATGTGGGGTGGGCATTGAACACGTAGACATAGGGCAGCACCAAGAGCGCCAGCCACAACGGCTGCGTCCACATCTGCAGCTGGCTCACGGCAGTGACGCCGTGTGTGACCAGCGGGATGACTACCAGCGAGCAGACCAGATAACCCCAGGCTGGCGGGATGCCGAAGGCCAGCTCCAGCGCGTAGGCCATGATGGCCGCTTCGAGTGCGAAGAAGATGAAGGTGAAGCTGGCGTAGACCAGGCTCGTGACGGTGCTGCCGATGTAGCCGAAGCCGGCGCCGCGCGTCAGCAGGTCCATGTCCAGGCCGTGGCGCGCGGCGTAGATGCTGATGGGCAGGCCGGCGGCGAAGATGATCACCGCCGTGGCCACGATGGCCCAGAAGGCGTTGATGAAGCCGAACTGCAGCAGCAGCGTGGCACCCAAAGCCTCCAGCACCAGAAAGCTGGCCGCACCGCCCAGGGCGGTGTGCGCCACGCGCCAGGGGCTCCAGCGCCGGAAGCTGCGCGGCGTGAAACGCAGCGCGTAGTCTTCGAGCGTCTCGCTGGCGACCCAGGCGTTGTAGTCGCGGCGCACCTTGATGACGCGTTGCTGCGGCGGCGGGCTGGAAGTGGGGGTCGTCACCCCGCCAGGGATTGCACAGAGCGGGCCAGCGCGTCGGCCGTGGTTACATTGGCATCCATCGTGCTGAAGGCTGGGCCATGGACCTGACTCCCAGAGAAAAAGACAAGCTGCTGATCTTCACCGCCGCGCTGCTGGCCGAACGCCGCAAGGCGCGTGGCCTGAAACTGAACGTGCCCGAGGCCATCGCGCTGATTTCCGCCGCCATCATGGAAGGCGCGCGCGACGGCAAGACCGTGGCGCAGCTGATGAGCGAGGGCAAGACCGTGCTGGCCCGCGACGAGGTGATGGACGGCGTGCCCGAGATCGTCAGCGAGATCCAGGTCGAAGCGACCTTCCCCGACGGCACCAAGTTGGTGACCGTGCACCAACCTATTGCGTGAGGGCGGCCTGATGATCCCCGGCGAACTGCTCATCGACGACGGCGAACACGAACTGAACCCCGGGCGCGACGTGCTCACGGTGGTGGTGGCCAACACCGGCGACCGGCCCATCCAGGTGGGCAGCCACTACCACTTCGCGGAGACCAACGCCGCCCTGCACTTCGACCGCCAGGCCACGCGCGGCATGCGGCTGAACATCGCCAGCGGCACCGCCGTGCGCTTCGAGCCCGGGCAGGAACGCACGGTGACGCTGGTGGCCTACGCGGGCAAGCGGCAGGTGTGGGGCTTTCGCGGCCTCACGAACGGGGCGCTGTGATGAGCAGAACGATCGGCCGGCGCGCCTACGCGGAGATGTACGGCCCCACCGTCGGCGACCGCCTGCGACTGGCCGACACGGGCCTCATCGTCGAGGTGGAGAAGGACTACACGCTGAACGCCGGCGGCTACGGTGAAGAGGTGAAGTTCGGCGGCGGCAAGACCATCCGCGACGGCATGGGCCAGAGCCAGGTGGTGAACGGCCCGGGCCACCACGAGGCGCACGACGTCGTCATCACCAATGCGCTGATCATCGACCACTGGGGCATCGTCAAGGCCGACATCGGCATCAAGGGCTGCCGCATCGCCGCCATCGGCAAGGCCGGCAACCCCGACGTGCA
>JANMMD010000146.1:0-73210 GCA_031372905.1 Betaproteobacteria bacterium | reverse complement strand
CGTCCGCGGCCGGCCTTCACCTCCGCGCGCACGGCCTTGCCTTCGAGCCGGCGCTGCTTCGAGCCATAGGTGGGCTTGGTGGCGCGGCGCACCGTGGGCTGCACCGTGGCTTCGTCCACCATGTCTTGCAGGCGCAGCAGCGCATCGGCCTGGTTGCGGGGCAGGCTGCGGTGATCTTGCGCCTTGATGACGATGACACCGTCACTGCTGATGCGCTGGTCGGCCTGCGCCAGCAGCCGTTGCTTGACGTCGTCGGGCAGCGAAGACGCCATCACGTCGTAGCGCAGGTGCGCCGCGCTGCTGACCTTGTTGACGTTCTGCCCGCCTGCGCCCTGGGCGCGGATGGCGCTGAACTCGACCTCGGCGCGGACCACGAGCACGCGCCGGGTCATGGCTTCAGCTCTTTTTGCGCAGCAGACCGACGATGAACAGCAGCCCCAGCGCGCCCGCCACCGAGGCGAACCAGCCCGCCGGTTCACCCGCCGCATACCAGCCAAAGACGCGCCCGGCCACACCGGCTACGACCGAGCCGCCGATGCCCAGCAGGATGGTGAGCACCCAGCCCATCTTCTGTTCGCCGGGCATGATGCCGCGCGCCAGCAGGCCGACGAGCAGGCCGAGAACGATGTGGCTCAGGATTTCCATGGGGTCGCTTTTCTTTGCAAGGGTGAGGCGGGGTTCAATCGACGCAGCGCATCGGCACGCGTGGCGCCACGGCGCACATCAGTTCGTAGCTGATGGTGCCGGCCGCATGGGCCACGTCGTCGATGGCCAGCAGCGTCGCCCGCCCCTCGACCACAGGCCCGCGGCCCCAGAGCGTGACCTCGCTGCCGACATCGGCTTGCGGCACGGGCGTGAGGTCCACCGTCAGCATGTCCATCGACACGCGGCCCACGGTGCCGGTGCGCACGCCGTCCACCAGCACTGGCGTGTCGGTGCCGGCATGGCGCGGGTAGCCGTCGGCATAGCCGCAGGCCACGATGCCGATGCGCTGCGCTTCGCGAGCGGTGTAGCTGCTGCCGTAGCCGACGGTGCTACCGGGCTGCAGCTGCTGCGTGGCGATGAGGCGCGAGCGCAGTGTCATGGTCGGCTGCAGGCCCCAGTGCTGGATGTCGTGGGCCGGGAAATCAGGCGCGCTGCCGTAGACCATGATGCCGGCGCGTACCCAGTCGTTGTGCAGTGCGGCGTTGTTGCCGTGGCGCAAGGTGGCGGCGCTGTTGCTCAAAGAGCGTTCGCCCGGCAGGTCGTGTGTGGCCGCGCCAAAGGCGCTGAGTTGGTGGTCGACGCCGCGCGCGCCGTCGGCGTCGCTGAAGTGCGTCATCAGCGAAATCTCTGCCACCTGCGGCAGCGCGTTCAGCCGCACCCACGCGCTGCGAAAGGCCGCCGGCGTGAAGCCCAGGCGGTTCATGCCGCTGTTCATCTTCAGGAAGACGCGGTGTGGCTGCTGCGTCTTGTGCGCGGCCAGCCAGTTCACCTGCTCTTGGCCATGCACCACGTGCCACAGATTCAGGCGCGAGCACAGCTCCAGGTCACGCGCCTCGAAGGCGCCTTCCAGCAGCAGGATGGGGCCGCGCCAGCCGAGCGAACGCAACAGTTCGGCCTCGGCCAGGTCGAGCAACGCAAAGCCATCGGCAGCGCGAAGGCCCTCGAACACGCGGGTGATGCCATGGCCGTAGGCGTTGGCCTTGACCACCGCCCAGACCCGCCCATCGGGCGCTGCAGCGCGCGCGCGGCCCAGGTTGTGGGCCAGCGCCGGCGGGTGAACCAGGGCTTCGATGGGGCGTGGCATGGGCTGCCGTGCATTCTGCCAGCGGGTCGTGGCGCGCCAGGCCTGCTGCGCGGCGTGTGTTCGGGGGCGCGTGCTATAACCCGCCCGCCCCGAAGATGGAGACAGAGCACGCCCGCCGCAAGCAGGGCGTCAAAGCGCGCCCGACACGATGAAAAAAGGTTTCTCGACCATCATGTCGGCGCAGTTCTTCAGCTCGTTGGCTGACAACGCGCTGCTGGTTGCCGCCATCGAACTGCTCCGCTTGAGCAATGCGCCGGCCTGGCAGACCCCCGCGCTGGCGCCGATGTTTGCGCTCTTCTACGTGGTACTGGCGCCCTTCGTCGGCGCTTTCGCGGATGCCTTTCCCAAAGGCCGCGTCATGTTCATCAGCAACACCGTCAAGGTGGCAGGCTGCCTGTACATGCTGTTTGGCGGCCACCCTTTGTGGGCCTACGCCATCGTGGGCCTGGGTGCGGCGGCCTACTCGCCGGCCAAGTACGGCATCCTCACCGAGCTGCTGCCGCCCTCGCAGCTGGTCAAGGGCAACGGCTGGATCGAGGGCCTGACGGTGGGCAGCATCATCCTGGGCATCCTGCTCGGTGGGCAACTCGTGGGCCCGAAGCTGGCGCCGATACTGCTCGGCATCGACTTCCCCGCCATCGACACCGGCGTGGACACCGCGCCCGAGGCCGCGATCTCGCTGATCGTCTTCCTGTACGTGATTGCGGCGCTGTTCAACCTCTACATCCCGCGCACCAGTGCGCCGCTGCAGCCCATGACGGGTGGTGTCATCGGCCTGGTGCGAGATTTCTCGCACTGCAACGCGCGGCTGTGGGGCGACAAACTCGGGCAGATCACGCTGGCCACCACCACGCTGCTGTGGGGCATCTTCGGCAACCTGCGCGTCATCGTGTTTGCCTGGGCCGCAGCAGCTTTGGGTTATGGAACGACGCAGGCCAGCAACCTGGCCGGCGTGGTGATCATCGGCAGCGTCATCGGTGCGGTGACGGCATCGATGACGATGAAGCTGGACAGCGCCACGCGCGTGCTGCCGCTGGGCATCGTCATCGGCTTCCTGATGATCGGCCTGAACGTGCTGACCAACGTCTACGTGGCGGCGCCCTTCCTCATCGTGCTGGGCGCGCTGTGCGGCTTTCTCATCGTGCCGATGAATGCCTTGCTGCAGCACCGCGGCCACAACCTGATGGGCGCGGGCCGCAGCATCGCGGTGCAGAACTTCAACGAGCAGGCCTGCATCCTGGGCCTGGGTGCGTTCTACGTGGGCATGACGAAGTTCGGTCTGTCGGCCTTCGGCGCCATCACGGTGTTCGGGCTGGCGGTGGCCTGCATCATGGAAGTGATACGCCGCTGGCACCGCCGCAACACGGTGGTGCACCGTGAAGAGGTGGAGCGCCTGCTGGCCATTGCGCGCACCGACACGCACTGAGCGTGTCGTGACCACGCCCGCTCTGCCTTCGCCGCCACTGGCGTCGCACCGCGCCCTGCCGGCGCTGGCCCTGATCTTCAACGCCTTCACCTGGGGCGTCTCGTGGTGGCCGTTTCGTGAGCTGCAGGCGCGCGGCCTGCATCCGCTGTGGGCCACGGTGCTGATCTACCTGGTGGCGGTGTTGGTCATCACGCTGTGGCGCCGTCCAGCCTGGGGCCAGCTGTGGCGGGCGCGCACGCTGTGGGTGCTGGTGCTGGCCTCGGGCACCACCAACGCGGCCTTCAACTGGGGCGTGACGGTGGGCGACGTGGTGCGCGTGGTGCTGTTGTTCTACCTGATGCCGTTGTGGGCCGTGCTGCTGGCGCGGCTGCTGCTGAAGGAAGCGCTCACCGGGATGGCGCTGCTGCGCGTGGCCATTGCGCTGGTGGGCGCAGTCATCGTGTTGTGGCCCGACGGTGGGCTGCAGGGCGGGCTGCCTTTGCCGCGCACGCTGCCCGAGTGGCTGGGCGTGCTGGGCGGCTTCACCTTCGCGCTGAACAACGTGATGCTGCGCCGCGAAGCCCACCAGCCCGAGGCGGCACGTGCGCTGGCGATGTTTCTGGGCGGCGCGGTGGTCGCCGGTACGCTGGCGGTGGTGCTGTCGCTGCAAGGCTTGGCAGCCTGGCCGCCCACGCCGGCGCCGGGCTGGGTGATGGGTGCCCTGGCGCTGGCTGCGGTTTTTCTGGTCGGCAACCTGGCATTGCAGTTCGGCGCCTCGCGCTTGCCCGCCAATGTGACGGCCGTGGTGATGATCACCGAGGTGATCTTCGCCAGTGGCTCGGCGGTGTTGCTGGGCGCTGGCCTGGTGACGATGCCGCTGCTGCTGGGCGGCGCGCTGATCGTCGGCGCTTCGCTGCTCGCTGCGCGCGACTGATTCAGGGCGCTGTTTCAAGGAGAAGCAGCGCCCTCGCCATTGACGGCACGCACGCCCTGGCGGTCCATCAGACGCTGCAACTCGCGCATGTCCAGCGGCTTGGCCAGGTAGGCGTCGCAGCCCGCCAGCGCGCCGCGCACGCGGTCGAGTTCACTGTGGTGGGCCGAGACCAGGATGACCATCGCACCCAGCAGCGCCGGTGTGTGCTTGATGCGCTGGCACAACGTGAGGCCGTCCAGTTCGCTGGTTTCACCGAGTTCGATGTCGAGAAACACGATGTCGTAGCTGTGCTGCGCCAGCAGTGCGATGGCGGCCTGGCTGGTGGCGGCGCGGTCGATGTCCAGATGCCAGGCGCCCAGGCGAACTTCCAGAAACCTCAGCGCGATGGCGCTGTCGTCCACCAGCAAGACCCGCGGCGTCGGGGGCATCAGGGGCACGCGTTGCGCGCGCGGAGGCTTGGGTGGCCTTGGCCGGTCTTCGGGCAAGGGCCGGGCCAGCGGGGTGATCGCTGGTTGCGGCGGCTTCGGCAGCCATTCGGCTTCGGTCACAGCGGGCAGCGTCAGCGGCAGCGGGGGTTCATGGGCGACCAGGTCATCGCCGTGCGGGGAGTGCTCGCCGTGATCGGCGTGCTCGAACTGAGGCGGCACAAGGCCTGGCTGCGGGTCGCGCAGGGTCAGCGGGTCGGCCTCTGCCGCGGCCTGCGCGGCAGGCTCGGGCTGCGGCGCCGTGAAGGGCAGGTCGCCGAGCAGGGCGTGCTCGCCCGGGTCGGGAGGGGCCAGCGGCGCCCCCCGGCGTTGGCGGGCCAGCTGGATGATGGTGGTGTGGGGGCCGGCGTAGTCGGCGCGCGGGGCGCGGGCGTCGAGCGCATGCGCCACCAGGCCGTCGAGTTCACGCATCACGCGCAGCGCGTCGATGGGCCGCATCATCCACGCGCTGCAGCCCTCGGGCGCCTGGCCGCCGATGAAGACGGTTTCGCCCAGGCGCTCTATCGCCTGCACCAGCTGCACCGAGGGACCGTGGTCGGCATCGGCTACCAGGAAGTCGGCGTCGGTGAGGGTGGGAACCTGCTCGTAGGCAGGGTTGCGGTTGTGGGCGAGGCGAAAGTACGAAGCCAGCGCCTTGCGCTCGAACTCGCTGAAACCCAGAAACGCGACGCGGTGCGGCATGACGGAAAAGTCGGACAGTGCGGGCAAACGCGCCAGCGTCGGATGGTGGCGGGCGGCCCCTGCGCTGTCAAACGCCCGAGCGGGTGTTGCACAGCCTGTTTCGGTGGCGCGGCGATAACATCCGCGCTCGTCTTTCCGCTCTTGAACGGACCCCCCATGGCCACCAGCCTCTATGACTTCGACGCCGTCAGCATCCACGGCAAGCCGGCACAGTTTTCGGCGCAGAAGGGCAAGGTGGTGCTGATCGTCAACACCGCCAGCGCCTGCGGCTTCACGCCGCAGTTCGCCGGCCTGGAAAAACTCTGGAAGGAGTACGCCGACCGCGGCCTCGTGGTGGTGGGCTTCCCGAGCAACGAGTTCGGCGCACAAGACCCTGGCAGCGACGAACAGATCTCTTCCTTCTGCGAGCTGAACTACGGCGTCAGCTTTCCTATGATGGCCAAGACCCAGGTCAACGGCGGTAACGCCCACCCGCTGTGGCAGTGGTTGAAAGGCGAGAAGCCCGGCCTGCTCGGCAGCCAAGCCATCAAGTGGAACTTCACCAAGTTCCTCGTCGGCCGCGACGGCCAGGTGCTCCAGCGCTATGCGCCCACCGACACGCCGGAAAGCCTGCGTGCCGACATCGAGAAGGCCCTGGCGGCCTGAAGCCGAAAAGACCCCGCGAGAGCATCCGCCCATGAGCTTCTTCAGCCACATCGAGCCCTACGCGGGCGACCCCATCCTGAGCCTGAACGACGCCTTCCAGAAAGACGCGCGCAAGGACAAGGTGAACCTGTCCATCGGCATCTATTTCGACGATGCCGGGCGCATTCCGGTGCTCGACAGCGTGAAGCGCGCCGAGGCGCAGATGCTGGGCGAAAGCGGGCCCAAGCCCTACCTGCCCATCGAGGGTTCGGCCGCGGCGCGCCAGGCCGTGCAGCAGTTGCTGTTCGGTGCCGCTCACGAGGCCGTGACCTCGGGCCGGATCGCCACGCTGCAGACCGTGGGCAGCAGCGGCGGCCTGCGCGTCGGCGCCGATTTCATCAAGCGCTGGCTGCCCGGCAGCGCGCTGTGGGTCAGCGACCCCACCTGGGACAACCACCGCGCGATGTTCGAGGGCGCGGGCGTCACGGTGAACTCCTACCCGTACTACGACGTGCAGACGGGCGGCCTGGCCTTCGATGCCATGCTGGCCACGTTGCGCAGCCTGCCGGCGAAGAGCGTGGTGCTGCTGCACGCCTGCTGCCACAACCCCACCGGCGTGGACCTGACGTCGGCGCAGTGGCAGGCCCTGGTGCCGGTGTTGCAAGAGCGTGAACTGCTGCCCTACCTCGACCTGGCTTATCAAGGTTACGGCGACGGCATCGCTGAAGACGCCTTTTCCGTGCGCCTGCTGGCGGCGGAGGGCCTGAGCTTTTTCGTCGCCAACAGCTTCAGCAAGAGCATGAGTGTCTACGGCGAACGCGCGGGCGCCTTGAGCGTGGTCTGCCCGACAGCCGCCGAGGCGGAACTGGTGCTGGGCCAGCTGAAGGCCACCGTGCGGCGCAACTACAGCAGCCCGGCCATCCACGCGGCGGGCATCATCAGCCGCGTGCTGACCGACCCCGCGCTGCGCAGCAGCTGGGAAGCCGAGGTGGCGGCGATGCGCGACCGCATCGCGGCGATGCGGCGCAGCCTGCACGGCGTGCTGTCGGCGAAGAAGCCGGGCCGTGACTTCGGGTACTTTCTCAGCCAGCGCGGCATGTTCAGCTACACCGGCCTGAGTGCCGCGCAGGTAGACCGTCTGCGCGAGGAGTTCGGCGTCTACCTGGTGCGCAGCGGCCGCTTGTGCGTGGCGGGCTTGAACACCGGCAACGTCGAGAGAACGGCGACCGCCATCGCAGCCGTCATCGACTGACGGCCACGGCCGCGCCTTCAGCGGCCGCTGCCTGCACCTGCTGGCGCAGCCAGCGGTGCGAGGGCGTGGTGTCGTGGCGCAGGTGCCACAGCATCTCCACCGTCACCGGGCCCAGGGCCAGCGGCATGTCGCGCGTGGCCAGTTGCGCGCCATAGCCAGTGGCGGCGAGAAAGCCTTCAGGCAGCACGGTCAGCAGGTCGCTTTGTGCCACCACGCGCCCGGCCGTGAAGAACTGGTTCACCGTCAGCATCACCCGGCGCTGCCGGCCCAAGCTCTGCAGCGCCTGGTCGACATAGCCGAAGGCTCGGCCGGAAAAGCTCACCAGCAGGTGGTGGGCGCTGCAGTAGGCGTCCAGCGTCAGCGGAGCCTCGGCCAGCGGGTGGCCCTGGCGCATCACGCAGACATACCGCGTTTCATACAGGCGCGCGTGGCGCAGCACGCCGCCGTGGCCGCTGGCCACGATCTCGGTCACGGTCTCGGGGAAGAAGCCCACCGCGAGGTCGGCATCGCCGCTGTCCAGCAAACGGCGGGGGTCGCGCGTGGTCAGCGGCAGCACGCGCAGGTTCACGCGTGCTGCGCTTTGCTCGATGCGCGCCACCAGGCCCGGGGCCAGCACCGCCGCGGTGGCGTCGGCCATCGCGATACGCAACTGCACGGCGTCACGCTGGGGGTCGAAGGTTTCGGGTGCCAGCGCCTGGCGCAACGAGCCCAGGGCATCGCGCACCTGGGGCCACAAGGTCTCGGCCAGTGGCGTGGGTTTCATGCCGTGGGCGCTGCGCACGAACAGCTCTTCGCCGACGGCGTCGTGCAGCCGCTTGAGCGCGTGGCTGACGGCGGGCTGCGTCATCGCCAATGCCGCGGCGGCGCGCGTGAGGCTGCCTTCGCTCATCACCGCGTCGAGCACACGCAGCAGGTTCAGGTCGAGGGTGCGGAAATTCAGCAGCATGGTCTATTCTCAGATCGAATATCAACCATGCGCATTATTCAATTGCGCAGCATTGGGGGTAACCCTAGTATCCGGCGTATGGTCCCGCACCCGGGGCCTCTACCGGAAAGAGCCATGAGCACCATCACCGTCCAGTCACCGATCAAGGTCGTGGCACCGCGCGGCGCCGCTTGGGCGGCCACGCTGGCGCTGCGCCTGCTGGCCTGGATAGAAACCACACAGCGCGCCCGCGCCGAGCGCCGCCTGCAAGCCAACCGCCAGGGTGAGGCCGCCGAGTTGCGCCGTCACGCGATGCGTTTTGCGCGCCATGACCCGCGTTTCACCAGCGATCTGATGGCCGCTGCCGACCGTCACGAGCGCGGTCTTTGACGCTGCGCACTGGAGGCTGAGCGGCCGCTCAGCTCAGGCGGCGCGCAAAGCGGCCCCAGCCGATTCAGGCAGCCGCATCAGTTCGCCGAACAGGTCTTTGGGGTCGGCCATCTCGGGGATGAGATCGATCAGCTGGCCCAGGCCCAGCTTGGCGGCCAGCGCGCCCATCAAGCGAAGTGCCGCAAAGTCCTCCAGCGCAAAGCCGACCGAGTCGAACACCGTCACCTCGGCATCGGCATGCCGCCCCGGTGCGTGTCCCGCCAGCACGCGCCACAGTTCCGTCACCGCAAAACTCGCCGGCATCTGCTGCAAGTCGCCCTCGATGCGGCTCTGCGGCTCGTACTCCACGAACACGCGTGCAGCTTCCAGCACGCCGGGATGCAGCTCGGTCTTGCCCGGGCAGTCGCCGCCGACCGCGTTCAGGTGCATGCCGGGCGCCAGCATCTCGGGCGTCACGATGGTGGCGTTGCGCTTGTCGGCCGTGACCGTGGTGACGACGTCCGCGCCCTGCAGCGCTTCGGCGGTGCTGGCGCAAACCACCGTCTTCAAGCCCGGCACGCCGCGCAGGTGGCGTTGCAACTTCGCCGTGGCCGCCGGATCGGTGTCGAACAGGCGCAGGGTGGTGATGCCCAGCAGGTGATGAAAGGCCAAGGCCTGGAACTCGCTTTGAGCACCGTTTCCAATCAGCGCCATCGTGCGCGAACCCGGCCGCGCCAGCAGCTTGGCGGCCATCACCGACGTCGCCGCAGTCCGCATTGCAGTTGTAAGTGTGAGCTCACTCAGCAAGAGAGGTCGGCCTGTAGACACTTCGGCCAGCACGCCGAAGGCCATCACCGTGGGCAGGCCAAAGCGGCCGTTGGCGGGGTGCCCGTTCACATACTTGAAGCTGTAGTGCGCTGCGTCGGCCACCGGCATCAGCTCGATGACGCCGGCCTGCGAGTGGCTGGCCAGGCGCGGCACCTTGTCGAACTCGGGCCAGCGGCGGAATTCAGTCTCGATGGCGGCCACCATCTGGCGCAGCACCTCGGGCAAGCCGTGGGCAGCAACGATGTGGGCGATGTCCTGGGTGGTGAGCAGGGTGGTCATGGGGTGATCTCGGTCGCGCAGCCCGAAAAGGGGCAGACCGCCATTGTTTCCAAGCCCGTTGACAGTGAGAAGCGACAGAAGTGCCGCGTTTTCGCCAGCTTTCTGGCGATATGCGAAACAAAACTGGCAAAATGATGGAATGGACTCCACCGATCTGCAGTTGTTGGCCCTGCTGCGACAAGACGCCCGAAGCACGGTGGCGACTTTGGCCAACAAGCTGGGCGTGTCGCGCGGCACCGTCACCAACCGTGTGAAGCGGCTGGAGGACGAGGGCGTCATCACCGGCTACACGGTGCGCCTGCGGCCCGACAGCCAGCCGGATCTCATCACCGCGTGGATGAGCATCACCGTCGATGGCAACCAGACTCGTGAAGTCATCGCTCACTTGCTGGGAGAGCCCGGTGTCGCTGGCTTGCACGACACCAACGGACGATGGGACCTGCTGGCGGAATTGCGCGCGGGCAACCTTGGCGAGCTGGCGGCGGTGCTGGAGCGCGTGCGCCTGATCAAGGGCATTGCGGGCACTGAAACCAGCATCCATCTCCAAACCTACAAGCTGGCATGATCCAGGGGGCGCGCGGCGACGCACTGTTCCGGTTCAAGGAATGCTGCATTGCGCCAAAAAAACAACGCTGTCATGGGAACGCCACAGGGTTTCCCTAGTCTCATGCCTGCCCCGGGGTCTTGTCGCGCGTTTGCCGTGCACATTACCCCGGTATCTCAGAACCACCCGCCAGGCTGCAAAGCCCGGCTCACAAGCCTGATAGGAAATCAATGAACAAGACCATGACCACCCTGGCCGCCGCGGCACTGACCGCCGTTGCCGGCCCGGCGCTGGCGCAGTCGTCCGTCACCCTCTTCGGCGTCATCGACCTGGCCGCCCGGTCCGTGGACAACGGCGCGGCGATCAAGCAGCTGGCAGCCAGCGGCTTGAACACCAGCCGCCTCGGTTTCCGTGGCACGGAAGACCTCGGCGGTGGCCTGAAGGCGAACTTCTGGATCGAAGGTCAGCTTGACGCCGACACGGGCAACGCCACGGGCCAGACCTGGCAGCGTCGTTCCACCATCGGCCTGCAGGGCGCTTTCGGTGAAGTGCGCCTGGGCCGCCAGAAGAATCCCACCGGCCTGAACTGGGAACAGTCTGATCCGTTCGGCGACACCGGCATGGGTGCCGCTGGCCGTCTGCAGCGCAGCCGCGACCTCATCCCCGCTGGCGGCGCGTACAACAGCTTCTCGCGCTCGAGCAACAGCATCTCCTATGACACCCCGGGCAGCACCGGCTTCTTCGGTACCGCTTTTGTCGCGGCCGGTGAAGGCACGCTGGGCGACAAGTACACCGGTGGCCGTGTCGGCTATCGCGCCGGTCCGATCTTTGCGGCGGTGGCCTACGGCGTGACCCAGGTCACTGGCAACGTCGATGCCAAGATGTTGAACTTTGGTGGCAGCTACGACCTGGGCGTGGTCAAACTGTTCGGCATGTACAACACCACCGAAGTGGGTGCGGCCGACCAGAAGAACTACCTCGGTGGCATCTCGGCCCCGTTCGGCCCGATCACGCTGCGCGCTTCGTACCAGAAGATGGAGCTGGAAGGCACGGGCATCGCTGCCCAGTCGGCCAAGCACGCCACGGTGGGCGGCGACTACGCGCTGTCGCGCCGTACCGCGCTGTACGCGAACTACTCGAAGATCAGCAACAGCGGCCGTTCCAACCTGACGGTCGCCACCGGCTCGACCCTCGTGCCGGGCACCGGCTCGTCGGGCTACGAGTTGGGCCTGCGCCACTCGTTCTGACCGGCGCGCCCCGCGAGGGGCGATGGGTTGGAAGGCCCCTCGCGGGGCCGTTTTTTCAAGCGCCCCGCCAGGGGCGCTGCTGTTTGGCACCGAGGTGGTGGCCGCACGGGTGAACGCTTCCTTTGCGGAAGCCTTCACCTGTTTTTTCATGCGGCATCATTCCGGCATGCTGTGGTTTGTCGTCAAGCGTCTGGCGGGTTTCGTGGTGACGCTGGTCGTGGCGTCGGCTGTGGTGTTTGCCATGCTCGAGCTGCTGCCGGGCAACGCAGCCGAAATCATCCTCGGCGAGACAGCCACGCCCGAGGCCGTGGCCGCCTTGCAGGCGCAGCTGGGCCTGGATCGCCCGCCGCTCACGCGCTACCTGCAGTGGGTGGGCGGCCTGCTGCAGGGCGATACCGCACGCAGCATCGGCTACGACACCCCCACCGCGGAGCTTCTTGCCGAACGCCTGCGCGTGACGCTGCCGCTGGCCGTGCTGGCCATGGCGCTGACCGTGGTGCTGGCGCTGGGCCTGGGTATCTACGCCGCCGCACGCCATCGCCGCCTGGGTGACGTGGGCGTGATGGCGCTCAGCCAGCTCGGCATCGCGATCCCGAATTTCTGGTTCGCGATGCTGCTGATCCTGGTCTTTGCGGTGCAGCTGCAATGGGTGAGTGCCGGTGGCTTTCCTGGCTGGGCCGCAGGCGAAGGCGGCGGCCTGTGGCCTGGCCTGAAAGCGCTGCTGCTGCCGGCGGTGAGCCTGGCGCTGGTGCAGGCGGCGATCCTGGCGCGCATGACACGCTCGGCCCTGCTCGACGTGATGCGCGAAGACCATGTGCGCACCGCGCGCGCCAAGGGCCTGAGCCGGCGCCAGGCGCTGCTTCGTCACGTCCTGCGCAACGCCATGATCCCGGTGCTGACGGTGGCCGGGCTGCAGTTCGCGAACCTCGTCACCGGCACGATCGTGGTTGAAAACGTCTTCGTGCTGCCCGGTGTGGGCCGGCTCATCTTCCAGGCCGTCAACAACCGCGATCTGGTGGTGGTGCGAGACGTGGTGATGCTGCTGGCGGCCCTGGTGGTGCTGGTGAATCTGCTTGTCGATCTGCTCTACGCGGTGCTTGACCCGCGCTTGCGGCGGGCACCGGCATGAGGGCACGCGCCCGCCGTCACCCCAGCTTCGTGCTCGGGGCGCTGCTCACGGCCCTGCTGGTGGCCGCCGCGGTGCTGTCGCTCTTCTGGACGCCATGGCCGCCCAGCGCCCTGAACATCCCGCACAAGCTGCAGGCACCCAGTGCGGCGCACTGGCTGGGCACCGATGCGCTGGGCCGCGACGTGCTGAGCCAGCTGCTGGTGGGCGCGCAGAGCAGCATCTTGGTGGGGGTCATCGCAGTCGGTATCGGTGCAGTCCTGGGCGTGGCGCTGGGTTGCCTGGCCGCCGCACAGCGCGCCAGCTCACACGGGAGAGGCAGCGCCTGGGGCGCCTGGGTCGACGACATCCTCATGCGCTGCGCCGACTTCACCTTCGCCTTCCCGGCCTTGCTCTCGGCCATCCTGCTGACGGCCATCTACGGGCCGGGCCTCGTCACCAGCATCGTGGCCATCGGCATCTTCAACGTGCCGGTGTTCGCCCGCATCACGCGCGGTGCGGCCTTGGCGGTGTGGGCGCGCGAGTACGTCACCGCCGCGCGCGCCGCCGGTCTCACGCCATGGGGCATCACACGCAGTCACGTGCTGCCCAACATCGCCAGTCCGCTGATCGTGCAGGCCACCGTCTCGTTTGCCACCGCCATCCTGGCCGAAGCCGCCTTGAGCTATCTCGGCCTGGGCACACAGCCGCCGCAGCCCAGCTGGGGCCGGCTGCTGAACGATGCCCAGAGCCTGATGTTCCAGGCGCCACTGCTGGCCGTGTGGCCAGGCGCCGCCATCATGCTGAGCGTGCTGGGCCTGAACCTGATGGGCGATGGCCTGCGCGACCTGCTGGACCCCAAGTTGAACCGTCAACGATGAACCCATGAACCACGCCGCCAAGCTCCAGATCGATTTCGTCTCCGACGTGGCCTGCCCTTGGTGCGCCG
Source organism: Betaproteobacteria bacterium (assembly GCA_031372905.1). Classification (GTDB taxonomy): domain Bacteria; phylum Pseudomonadota; class Gammaproteobacteria; order Burkholderiales; family Burkholderiaceae_C; genus Rubrivivax. Next base: position 59,794 of record JANMMD010000146.1, on the reverse strand, counting down.
TGGGCTTGAACGCGCTCGAAACCGCACTGCAACGTTTGACGCCCGAGCTGCAGGTGGAGCTGCACTTCCAGCCCTTCGAGCTCAACCCCGACATGGCCCCCGAGGGCGCTGACGCTGCCGCCTACCTGAAGGCCAAGTACGGCATGGGCGACGAGCAACTCGCGCACAACCGCGCCGTCATCCGCGAACGCGGTGCAGCAGTGGGCTTCACTTTCGGTGATCGTGTGCGCGTGTGGAACACCTTCGACGCCCACCGCCTGCTGCATTGGGCGGCCGAGCCCGGCCAGCCCGCAGGCGCGCAGCGCGCGTTGAAACATGCGCTGCTGCAGGCGTACCACGGCGAGGGCCGCAATCCGGGCGCTCGCGAGGTGCTGCTGGATCTGGCTGGCCGCGTGGGCCTGGACGAGGCGGTGGCCGCGGATGTTTTGCAGCGCGGCCTGTATGCCGACGACGTGCGCGCCGCCGAGCACGAATGGCAGCAGGCCGGCATCCGTTCGGTACCGGCCATCGTCATCAACCGCCAGCACCTCATTTCAGGCGGGCAGCCCCCGGAGGTCTTCGAGCAAGCGTTGCGGCAGATTGCCACCCGCATGGCGAGCACCCACCCTGGCCAGGCCTGAACCGGCATGCCGCGCAACATCGAGATCAAGGCGCGCATCGGCAGCGTGGAAATGCTGCGCCCGCGCGCCGAGGCCCTGGCCGGCGCGCCGGCGCTGCTGATCGTGCAGGACGACAGCTTCTTCCACGTGCCGCAGGGGCGCCTGAAACTGCGCGAGTTTGCCGACGGCAGCGCCGAACTCATCCACTACCACCGCGCCGACAGCACCGAGGCCAAGGCCAGCGACTACGTGCGCGTGCCGGTGTCGGAACCCGGCTTGCTGCGCGAGGCCCTGGTGCGCGCGAACGGTCTGCAGGGCCGGGTGCAGAAACAGCGCTGGTTGTGCTTGGTGGGTAGCGCCCGCATCCACATCGACCGCGTGGCGGGCCTGGGCGATTTCATGGAGCTCGAAGTGGTGCTGCAAGACGGCCAGAGCGATGCCGACGGGCAGGCCATCGCCGAAGCGCTGATGGCGCAGCTGGGCCTGGCAGACCCAGCAAACCCGGCCGAACGCCTCGCCGGTGCCTACCTCGACCTTCTGGCCGCGTGCCGAAACGCCGATGGCACTGATTGAGGTTCGTGATCTGCAGCTGTCGCTGCCCAGCGAACGCGGGCCGGTGCAGGCGCTGCGCGGACTGAGCTTCTCGCTGGAGCGCGGACAGACGCTGGGGCTGATCGGGGAATCCGGCTGCGGCAAGAGCCTCACCGCGCTGGCACTGATGGGCCTGCTGCCCGACGGCGCCCGTGTGCAGGGCACCATGCACTTTGATGGTCAGGAACTCACCACCCTTGACGAGCCTGCGCTGTGCCGTTTGCGTGGCCGCCGTATTGCGATGGTGTTTCAAGAGCCCATGACGGCGCTGAACCCGCTGCACACCATTGCGCGCCAGGTGGCCGAGCCCTTGCGCCTGCACCTCGGTCTGTCGGCCGCGGCCGCGCGCGCGCAGGCGCTGCGTCTGCTCGACCGCGTGCAGCTGCCGCAGGCCGCGCAGCGCCTGGATGCGTACCCGCACCAGCTCAGTGGGGGCCAGCGCCAGCGAGTGGTGATCGCCATCGCCCTGGCCTGCGGGCCGGACCTGCTGGTGGCCGATGAGCCGACCACGGCGCTGGACGCCACGTTGCAGCGCGAAGTGCTGCAGCTCATCGCGCAGCTGGTGCGAGAAGACGGCATGGCGCTGCTGCTGATCAGCCACGATGTCGGACTGATGGCCAGCAGCGTGCAGCGCCTGTGTGTGATGTACGCCGGGCGCTTCGTCGAACAAGGCGTGACAGCCCAGGTCTTGGCGCAGCCGGCGCACCCCTACACACGCGGGCTGCTGGCGGCGCGACCCCGGCTGGGCTTGGGGCGGTCCAGCGGGCATGTGCAGACGCTGCCCACCATACCCGGGCGTGTGCCGACACTGCCGGTCGTGGCGGAGATGCCGGCGGGGTGCGCTTTCGCCGAGCGCTGCACGCTGGTGCTGGATGCCTGCCGCGCTGAGGTGCCGCCGGCGCTGCCCGTGGGCCCCGGCCACACCGCCGCGTGCCTGCGTGTGAACGCATGAGCCGATGAACGCCGCGCCTTTGCTCGTCGTTGAAAACCTGGCGCGCAGCTACCGCCTGCCGCGCCCCCACCCCTTCATGCCCGTGCACCGGGTTCAGGCCCTGGCCGGTGTCAGCTTCATGCTGCAGGCCGGGCGCAGCCTGGGGGTGGTGGGTGAGTCGGGCTCGGGCAAGAGCACGCTGGCACGCTTGGTGATGGCGCTGGAAATGCCTGATACCGGCACTGTGCGCTTGGATGGCGAAGACCTGCACCGCCTGCCAGCTGCCGCGCTGCGCGCGGCGCGCGCGAAGTTCCAGATGGTGTTTCAAGACCCGTATGGCTCGCTGGACCCGCGCCGCAGCGTGCTGCAGACCGTGGCGGAACCGCTGGCCGTGCTGCAACGCGCCACGGCCGCAGAACAGCGCGAGCGCGCACTCGAAGCCATGGCGGAGGTGGGCCTGGCCAGCAGCGACCTGCACAAGTACCCGCACCAGTTCAGCGGCGGCCAGCGCCAGCGCATTGCCATCGCCCGTGCGCTGATCACGCGGCCCGCGCTCATCGTGGCCGACGAGCCCGTCAGCGCCCTCGATCTCAGCGTGCAGGCCCAGGTGCTTAACCTGATGCAGGACCTGCAGCAGCGCCATGGCATGAGTTATCTCTTCATCAGCCACGATCTCGCGGTGGTGGACCATGTCTGCGATGACGTGCTGGTGCTGCACGAAGGCCGCATCGTCGAACAAGGGCCGGTGGAGCAGATCGTCCACGCGCCGCGGCACGCCTACACGCAGCGCTTGCTGGCAGCTGCAGGGCGTTGAGCGCGGCGCCACAATCAGCCGCAACGACGCACCGCAACAGCGCGCCGCAACGACGCCGGGGAGCATGCATGAGCCGCGCCACCATTGAACGCTTCTACGCCGCCTTCGCCGCGCTGGACGCCGAGACCATGCAGCGCTGTTATGCGGCCGACGCACGCTTCGACGACGAGGCCTTCTCGTTGCAGGGCGCCGAGCAGATAGGCGGCATGTGGCGCATGTTGTGCACCGCCACGGCATCGAAGCCCGAGAGCCGCGCGCACTGGCAGCTGCAGGTCAGCGACATCACCGAGTGCAGCGCGCATTGGGATGCGCATTACCTCTTCTCGGCCACGGGCCGCCCCGTGTTGAACCGCATCGATGCCGCGTTCGAGTTCGGCGCCACCGGTCTCATCACGCGCCACCGCGACCGCTTCGATTTCTGGGCCTGGTCGCGCCAGGCGCTGGGCCTGACCGGCTGGCTGCTGGGCTGGACGCCGCTGTTGCGCCACAAGGTGCGCGCCACGGCGGCGCAGAACCTGGCGAAGTTCATGGCCAGGCGCTGAAGCCGCTCTGCGCTGCCGCGCCGAATTCGCTGTCACGCCACCGCGCTACATTCGCGCCATGTCTCACCCCGACGTGCGCGGCAACCCCTGCAGCAGCAGCTGCAGGCCAGCGCTGGCGGCTGCCGAGCAGGCGCTGTGGCGGATGATGTCTTTCTACGACGTGCCGCTGGCCGACCTGGACGTGGCCATCGCCGCCGATCCCGGCTGGTCGTTCCCGCATGTGATGAAGGCCGGCTTTTTGCTGTGCCTCACCGAGCCTGGCCTGCTGCCTGAGGCCGAGAAACACCTCGCGCAAGCCCGTGCGCTGGCCCGCAACGCCACCGCGCGTGAACGCGCGCATCTGCAAGCCGTGCAAGCGGTGCTGGAAGGGCGCTGGCATGCCGCTTGTCGCGTCTGGGACGAGTTGTTGATCGAGCACCCGCAGGACGCGCTGGCGCTGCAGTGGGTGCAGCTGTGGGATTTCTACCGCGGCGACGCCATCGGCCTGCGTGCGCGTCCGGCACGCGTGCTGCCGGCCTGGGACGAGGCCGACCCGCTCTACGCCCATGTGCTGGCGCTGCACGCCTTCGGCCTGGAAGAAAACAATCTCTACCCGCAGGCCGAAGAAGCCGGCCGCCGTGCGCTGGCTGCCGACCCGCGGGTGCCCTGGGCCGTGCATGCCGTGGCCCATGTGATGGAAATGCAGGGCCGCTTCGAAGAGGGTTCGGCCTGGCTGCGCCAACACCAGGCGCAGTGGGCCGAGGGGAACGGGTTTTCCTGCCACTTGTGGTGGCACAAGAGCCTCTTCCGCCTGGAGGCGCTGGACGTGAAGGGCGTGCTGCGCCTGATCGACGCCCACCTCAGTGGCGACGCCCTGCAGGTCACTCTGCAGCGTGTGGATGCCGCCGCACTGCTGTGGCGGCTGCATCTGCTGGGCGAAGACGTCAGTGCCCATGCCGCGGCCGTGCTGCAAGGCTGGGCGCTGGACACCAAACACGCTGGCGACTATGCCTTCAACGATGTGCATGCCGTGCTGGTGATGCTGGCTGCCGGCGAGATGCACTGCGCCGAGGCCTGGGTGGCGCGCTGCGCCGAAAGGGCGCTGGGCGCCGAAGACGCGCGCCGCAGCAACCACTTGATGGCGCGTGAAGTGGGCCTGCCGCTGATGCGCGGCCTGCTGGCCTATGCACGCGGCGACGCCGATGCTGCGGCCGATCTGATCTACCCCGTGCGCAGCGGCGCGCAGCGCATGGGGGGCAGCCACGCACAGCGCGACCTCATCGACCAGACCCTGCTCGGCGCCGCCGCCCTGGGCAGCCGGCGCAAGCTCGGCCATGCCTTGATCCATGAACGCTGCATGGCCAAGCCCATCACGCCGCTGACGCGCCACTGGATGGAGAAGCTGGCACTGCCCGAGGAGGCTCGCGCGTGAATGAAGCCCCCAAGCCCATGGCGTTCGTTGCCTGACGGGGGCTCTTGCCGCCCGCCCTTGCTTCAAGGCCTACACCAAGGGCGGCGGCAGCTTTTCTTCGGCGATGGCCGCCACCACGGAGGGCCGGGCCAGCATGCGCTGCAGATACGGACCGATGTGCGCATGGTCGCGCGCTGGCTTGCTGGCAAAGCCGCGCGTCCATCGGCACAGCATGAAGGCCAGCGGGTCCACCGCGCTGAAGGTGCCGCCCAGCAACCAGGGGCCGCCGGCTTCAAGTTGTGCATCGATCTGCGCCAGGCAGCCGGCCACCTTGGCCTCGGCCGCAGCCTTCACCTGCGCAGCACCTTCGGTGTTGCCCTCGGCCACCAGACGGTCCGGGTAGAAGTAGTGGATCAAGGTGGCCTGCACCGTGTTGCTGAGCCACAGCATCCACTTGTAGTAATGCGCGCGCTCTGCGGTGCCGAGCGCCGGGGCCAGGCGGGTCTGGTCCGACGCGGGGTGGGTATCGGCGAGATGCAGCAGCACGGCAGCGGTTTCGTAGAGCACGAGCTCGCCATCCACCAGCACCGGGATCAAACCGTTCGGGTTGAGTTGCAGGTAGGCCGGGCTCTTGTGCGCGCCCTGCGTGCGGTCCACCAGCTGCAGCTGGAAAGGCACGCCGATTTCGCGCAACAGCACATGCGGCGCGAAGCTGGCGTTGCCGGGGAAGTAGTGCAGTGTGATCATGACCAGCATCTTAGGCGGCGTGGCAGCATCTGCACCTGAGCGATATTCCACCGATCACCCGCATGGCCCACCACCACACCGCCCAGCTGCAATGGCAGCGCCAGGAAGGCGAAGCCTTCACCGACCAGCGCTACAGCCGCCGTCACACCCTGCGCTTCGACGGCGGTGCAGTGCTGCACGGCTCGTCGTCACCGCACGTGGTGCCGCTGCCGCATTCCGACGCCAGCGCGGTGGACCCGGAAGAGTTGTTCGTCGCTTCGCTGTCCAGCTGCCACATGCTTTGGTTCCTGAGCATCGCCGCCGGCCGTGGCCATGTGGTGGACGCCTACGAAGACGATGCCCTTGGCGTGATGGCACGAGATGCGCAGCGCAGGGCCGCCATGACAGTGGTGACGCTGCGCCCGCGCGTGCGATTTGCCGGCACCCCGCCCGATGCCGAAGCGCTGGCTGCGATGCATCACGAAGCGCATGAGCAATGTTTCATCGCGAACTCGGTGAAGACCGAGGTGCGTGTGGAGCCATGCGCATGAGCACCATCCCCACGCTGAGCACACCGCGCCTGCGCCTGCGAGCCTTCACGCTGGCCGACCTCGACGCCTATGCGGCGATGTGCGCCGATGAAGAAGTGATGCGCCATATCGGCAGCGGCGGTGTGGTCGGGCGCGATGTGGTGTGGCGCCAGCTCGCCATGTTCCTCGGCCAATGGGCGCTGCTGGGTTATGGCAGCTGGGCGGTGGAGCTGCGTGCCGAGCGCCGGCTCATCGGTCGGGTGGGCTTCCTGCATCCGGAAGGCTGGCCGGGCAATGAACTCTCGTGGCTGCTGGCGCGCGACGCCTGGGGCCAGGGTTATGCCAAAGAAGCGGCATTGGCTGCGCGCAGCTTCGGCCGCGATGCGCTGGGCGTGGGCGAACTCGTCAGCCTCGTGCGTGCAGGGAACACGCGTTCGATCAAGCTGGCCGAAACCTTGGGCGCGGTGAATCGCGGCCCTGTGGAATTTCTCGGCGGTCCGTCGCTGTGCTTCGTGCACCCGCCACCGGTTCGCGGCACATCGGGGGCTTGAAACTCCCTCGGGCCGCGCCAGATGGCGTGGGTGAGTTCCCTGACTGCCCTGTGGCCGCCCCTGCTTTTTGCCCTGCTGGGGCTGTCCGTGCTGGGCTGGCTGCTGGGCCCGGCAGCCTGGGCGGGGTGGCGGCGTGAGCGTTTGCGGCGCCAGCCCTTTCCGGCGGCCTGGCGCGACATCCTGCGCCGCCGCATGCCCGCCTTCGCGCGCCTGCCGGCCGATCTGCAGTTGCAGGTGAAAAGGCATGTGCAGGTGCTGGTGGCCGAGAAGCCCTTCATCGGCTGTGCCGGATTCACCGTCAACGACGAAGTGCGGGTGCTGATTGCCGCACAGGCCGCCTTGTTGTTGCTGAACCGCGGTGCCGGCTATTTCGAGAACCTGCGCCAGGTCCTCGTCTACCCCGGCGCCTTCATCGTCGAGCGTGCCGAGCCCGGTGAAGGCGGCCTGACCCACGAAACACGGCGTGCGCTGTCGGGGGAGTCTTGGCAGCAAGGCCAGGTGCTGTTGAGCTGGGACGATGTGCTGGCCGGCGCCGCCCACCCCGAGGATGGCCACAACGTCGTCATCCATGAATTTGCGCACCAGCTCGACCAGGAGCGCGGCCGCGCGAACGGTGCGCCGTGGCTGGGCCGGCGCGAAGGCTACGCGCGCTGGGCGGCGGTGATGCAGCGTGAATTCGACGCCTTGCGCCAGCGCCTGAACCAGGGTTTTGATGGCGTCATTCACCCCTATGCGGCCACCAACCCGGCCGAGTTCTTCGCCGTCGTCAGCGAACACTTCTTCGAGCAGCCGGCGGCATTGGCCTCGGCCCACCCGGCGCTGTACGCCGAATTTGCGCGCCTCTACCGCACCGACCCGCTGGCCTGGTAGGGCAAGGCCGTGCACGCCGGCAGACTGCGCGGCGCGCACCCAGAATGCCGCGCATGCACACCGCCCTCGTCTGGCTGAAACGCGATCTGCGCCTGCGCGACCACGCGCCGCTGCATGCCGCGCAGGCGGCGGGCGCGGCGGCAGCCTTGTTCGTCATCGAGCCAGCGTGGCTGGCCAGCCCGGAATTCAACGCCAGCCATCTGCAATTTACGTTGGATGGCCTGGCCGAATTGCGGAGTGATCTGGCGCTGCGTGGCCTGCCGCTGCTGGTGCGTGTGGGCGAGGTGCCGGCGGTGCTGCAGCAGCTGCGCGCGGAGTGGCCGTTTGAACACCTGCTGAGCCACGAAGAAACCGGCACCGCTTGGAGCTACGCGCGCGACATCGCGGTGGCGCAAGGGTGCCGTGCGCAAGGGGTGGTGTGGCAGGAGTTGCCGCAGACCGGCGTGGTGCGGCGCCTGCGCAGCCGCCAGGGCTGGGCCGGGCGCTGGGCGCAGCGCATGGATGCGCCGCCGCTGCCGGCGCCCGAGAGATTTCGCGGCGCTGCCGTGTGGCCCGTTGCCGACCTGCCCGATCTGCCCACGCTCGCGTCCCTGCAGGTGCCCGCGCCCGCGCAGGCCCTGCCGCGCGCGGGTGAAGCCGCGGCGCTGGCCACGCTGCAAGACTTTCTGGCCGGCCGCGGGCGTGACTACCGGCGCGCGCTCAGCAGCCCGCTGAGCGCAGAAACCGGCTGCAGCCGGCTCAGCGCTTACCTCGCCCACGGCATGGTGTCCATGCGGCAGGTGCACCAGGCCACCGAAGCCACCATCGCTGGCACACCCGACCGCGCCCTGGCCCACGCCTTGCGCGGTTTTGCCGGGCGGCTGCGCTGGCATTGCCACTTCATGCAGAAGCTGGAAGACGAGCCGCAAATCGAGTTTCGCAATTTCGCGCGGGTCTTCGACGGTTTGCGGCCCGGTGATGGCGTGAACGACACCGCCATCGACGCCGAGCGCTTTGCGGCCTGGTGCGCCGGCCGCACGGGTTACCCGATGGTCGACGCCTGCATGCGCAGCCTGGTGGCCACGGGTTGGCTGAACTTCCGCATGCGCGCCATGCTGGTGAGCTTTTCCGCCTACCACCTGGGGCAGCACTGGCGTGAGCCGGGGCTCTTTCTGGCGCGACAGTTTCTCGATTTCGAGCCCGGCATCCACTGGAGCCAGATGCAGATGCAAAGCGGCACCACCGGCATCAACACGCTGCGCATCTATTCGCCCGCCAAACAGGCGCGTGACCACGACCCCGACGGCGCTTTCGTGCGCCGCTGGGTGCCCGAGTACGGCACGCCGGATTACCCAGCACCCATCGTCGAAGAGCGTGCAGCGCTGAAGGCCATCAAGGACCGCTTGTACGCCCTGCGCGCCACGCCGCAGGCGCGCGCCGAAGCCGACGCCGTGCAGCACAAACACGGCTCGCGCAAGAGCGGTTTGCCGGCCACGGGCATGAAGCGCAGTGGCCGCGCTGGCACCGCACCGCGCGTGAAACCCGCACCCGCACCCAGCCCGCAGGGCGAACTCTTCTGATGCCGCGCGAGCCAGGTTTCAAGGGCAACAAGGCCGCGCTGCCCAGCAAACCCTGCCTGGCCTGCGGGCGGCCCATGAGCTGGCGCAAGGCCTGGGCCAAGAACTGGGCCGAGGTGCGCTATTGCTCCGACGCCTGCCGCAAACACAAGAAGACCGGAAATCCCCCATGAAGAAGATCCGTCACCTCGTCGTCGTGCTCGGTGATCAGCTCGACCGCGCGGCCAGCGCCTGGGATGGTTTCGACCCCGCGCTGGACCAGGCCTGGATGTGCGAGGCCGCCGAAGAAGCCACTCACGTGTGGTGCAGCCAGCAGCGGCTGACGGTGTTTCTCTCTGCGATGCGCCATTTCGCGGCAGCCTTGCGTGAAGAGGGCGTGCCGCTGAATTACGTCGGCGACGCGCCCGGTTCTCTCGGCGCTGCACTGGCCGTCACGCTGGCGGCGCTCGCCGTGAAAAAGGTCGTGATGACCGAGCCTGGCGAATGGCGCGTTCGCCAGGCCTTGCAAGACGCCTGCGCTGGCGCTGGCGTGGCGCTGGAATTGCGGGAGGACCGGCATTTCATGTGCACCGGCGCGGAATTCGCGGCGCACGCGAAAGGCCGCAAACAGCTGCGCATGGAGTATTTCTACCGCGAGATGCGGCGCCGCCACCGTGTGCTGATGGACGGCGACGACGGTGATCAACCGGCCGGCGGGGAGTGGAATTACGACGCCGAGAACCGCGAGAGTTTCGGTGTCAAGGGGCCGGGCTTCGTGCCCGCGCCGACGCGCTTTTCGCCCGACGCCATCACCCGCGAGGTGATCGAATTTGTGCAGCAGCGTTACGCCACCCACCCGGGCCAGCTGGCCGAGTTCGGCTGGCCTGTCACGCGCGAGCAGGCCTTGCAGGTGCTGCAGGTTTTTGTCGATGAACGCCTGGCGAGCTTTGGCCATTGGCAAGACGCGATGTGGGAAGGCCAGCCCTGGCTGTACCACTCGCATGTCTCCGTGGCGCTGAACCTGAAGCTGTTGAACCCGCGCGAAGTGGTGGCCGCCGCAGAAGCCGCGTGGCGCGCCGGCCGCGCGCCGCTGGCGGCGGTGGAGGGTTTCATCCGCCAGGTGCTGGGCTGGCGCGAATACGTGCGCGGCATCTACTGGCAGAAGATGCCGGCCTACCTCGAACTCAATGCGCTGGAGGCGCGGGCCGAACTGCCGGCGTGGTTCTGGACCGGCGACGTGCCCATGGCGTGTTTGCGCGACGCCGTCACGCAAACGCTGCAACTCGGCTATGCCCACCACATCCAGCGCTTGATGGTCACGGGCCTGTACCTGCTGCTGCATGGCGTCGACCCGAAACAGGTGCACGGCTGGTACCTGAGCGTTTATGTCGATGCCGTGGAATGGGTGGAATTGCCCAACACCCTGGGCATGAGTCAATACGCCGATGGCGGCCTGATGGCCAGCAAACCTTATGCAGCCACCGGCAAGTACATCGAACGCATGAGCAACCACTGCCGGGGCTGCCGCTTCAAGCCGGCGGTTCGCACCGGGCCCACGGCCTGCCCCTACACCACGCTGTACTGGGATTTTCTGATGACGCACGAAGCGCGCTTTGCCAGCCACCCGCGCATGGCCTTGCAGATCAAGAACGTGGCGCGCCTGGCCGAGCCGGAACGGACCGCGATACGCCGCCGCGCTGCCGCCGTTCGCGCTGGTGCATGGGCCGATTCGTGAGTACCGGCATGAACGATCTCTTTGCCCAGGACGAATTCGAGCCCACGCCCGCCGCGGCGCGCGCCCGCGTGGCTGCGGTGCGGCCGGCCGCCTATGCGCGCACGCGCAATGCGCTCGATGGCGACGTGACACGCCTGTCGCCTTATCTCACTCACGGTCTCATCACCTTGCCGCAGGCGCTGGCAGGCGTGCTGCAGCGCGGGCCTTTGCCGGTGCAGCACAAGCTGATTTACGAGTTCGGCTGGCGTGAGTATTTCCACCATGTCTGGTGGCACGAAGGCGAGGGCATTTTCGAGTCGCTGCACCAGGGCGTGCTGCCCGATGCCGCGTATGCACGCGATTTGCCGGCCGACATCCGCCAGGGGGCCACTGGCGTGCCCGTCATCGACCAGGCGGTGCGCACGCTGTATGCCACGGGTTATCTGCACAACCATGCGCGCATGTGGCTGGCCTCGTACGTGGTGCACCTGCGCAAGGTGCATTGGCGTGCCGGCGCCGATTGGCTGTATGGGCATCTGCTGGACGGCGATCTCGCCAGCAACCATCTCAGCTGGCAATGGGTGGCGGGCACGGGCAGCCACAAACCGTATCTGTTCAATGCCGAGAACGTCGAGCGCTATGCGCCGCGCCATTGGCACAGCCGCGGCAGCGTGGTCGATACCAGTTACGAAGAACTCGACCGCATCGCGCATTCATCGCGCGCCGTGCCCGTGGGCAAGGGCGGCACGCCCGTGGCAGAGCCGCCGTTGTTGTCCGCGCCTCCTCAGGGCCTGTTCGCCGTACCCGACCCCGAGGCCGTGCGCGGGCGTGCGGTGCAACTGATGCACCCCTGGGACTTGGCGGGCGAAGAGAACACCGCTGCCATCGGCGCCGTCAAAGTGGCTGTCGCCGATGCGGCCTTTCATCAGCGCTGGCCCTGGAGTGCGGCGCGTTGGCGTTTTGTCGGCACGCGTTTGCAGGCCGCCAGCAACGTGCGCTGGTGCGGCACGGCCAGCAGCCTGGTGCAGGCGTTGGCGGCGGCGCAACGGGTGCACGGCACACACAGCCCGCATTTGAGCCCGGAGTTCGATGTCTTGAATTTGCAGGGCGTGCCGGTATTGCTGCAATGGCCGCAAAACCGCTGCGCATCGTTTTCGCAGTTCTGGACGCGGGCCACCAAGGGCATTCAACATGCCCACGAGTTAACGCAGGCTTGATCGACAACGCGTTGCATTTACGTCACGAAACAAACTCGAGGGATTTGCGGCCATAATATTGCGCAAAGCAGCGCAATACTTTCAATAGATGCTGCATTGCCAAAGCCGTGCTGGCCCCCGCAGGGAGTTACCCATTCGAGTTCATCCATGACCAAATCCTACGCCCAGATCGTCAAGCAGATCGAAATCCTCAAGGCCGATGCCGAGAAGATTCGCCGCAAGGAAGTTGAAGGTGTTGTCGGCCGCATTCGGGAAGCCATCACCGTGTACGGCCTGACTGCCGAGGACCTGGGTTTTGCACCCCGTGCCAAGCCGGGCCCCAAGCCCAAGGCCGCCGCCGCGCCGGCGAAGAAGCGGGGCCGCAAGGCTTCTGCCAAACCGGTGGCCGAGGTGAAGTTCCGCAATGACAGCGGCGGCACCTGGGGCGGCCGTGGCAAGCGCCCGCAATGGCTGCGTGATGCCATCAACAGCGGCAAGACGCTCGCAGACTTCGCAGTGAAGTAAAGCTCCGGACGCCAGCCGGGGCGGCGACTTACACGCCTCGGCGGGTCGCACGGCGCTTTGGTGCGCTGCGACGGCGCGCGCGATTGGCCAAGCGCTGCGCCTTTAGCGCCATTCACGCCATTCACGCCATTTACGCCTTTCGCGCCATTCGTGCCAGCCATGCCGGCTGCGCCGTCCACGGCTTCGGCTCCGTAGGCCGAACAGCGCAGCCCCATGCAGAGCCCATGACCAGCCACCGCCACGCCTTGACCACGGGCACGCTCTTCGCGTTGGCCGCCGGCTTGATGTGGGGCCTGGTCTTCGTCGCGCCGACGATGCTGGCCGATTACCCCGCGATGTTGTTGACGATGGGCCGCTACCTCGCCTTCGGCCTGATTGCGCTGCCCCTGGCCTGGTGGGACCGCCGCCGCCTGGCCGAGCTCTCACGGGCCGATTGGGTGGAGGCCGCGAAGCTGGCCGCCGTCGGCAACGTGCTGTATTACTTGTGCTTGGCCGCCGCCATACAGCGCGCTGGCGGGCCGTTGCCGACGATGATCATCGGCACGCTGCCGGTCGTCATTGCCGTCAGCGCCAACCTGCGCAGCGCCGCGGCGGGCCAGCGGCAGGAAGGCAAGCTGCCCTGGTTGCGCATGCTGCCATCGCTCTTGCTCATTGCCGCCGGGCTGGCGTGCGTGAACCACGCCGAGACCTCGCAGCTGCCCGCCGACACCGACAGGCTGCGCTACGGCCTGGGCGCCGTGCTGGCGGTAGCGGCCGTGGCTTGCTGGACCTGGTACCCGCTGCGCAATGCCGAGTGGTTGCGCGCCCACGCCGACCGCAGCCCGCGCGCCTGGGCCACCGCGCAGGGCCTGGCGACGCTGCCGATGGCGCTGGTGGGTTACGCGCTGTTCTGGGCCTGGTCGGCCACGTCCCACCTGGGGCCTGCTGGCGGCCAGGAAGGCGCGGTGGCCGGCGCGCCGTTTCCCATGCCCTTCGGGCCGCAGCCGCTGCTGTTCATAGGCCTGATGCTGGCTATCGGCCTCTTCGCCAGTTGGCTGGGCACCTTGTGCTGGAACGAAGCCAGCCAACGCCTGCCGCCGGCTCTGGCCGGGCAGTTGATCGTCTTCGAGACGCTGGCCGCGCTGGGCTACGCCTACCTGCTGCGCGCCGCCAGGCCGGGTTGGTGGACGGGTGCCGGCGTGGGCCTGCTGGTGGCCGGCGTGGTGACGGCGCTGCGCGTGCGTCCGAAAACGCACAGAACGGCCTAGCCGCTCCCGCCAGAATGCGTCTTCGTCGCCGTCACTGAGAGTTGCCGCATGAATCCTCGCCGCCGTTTCATTGCCATTGCCCCTTGGGTCGCTCTTGGCGGCACGTCGCTGCTGGCCGCGTGTTCCGACCGTGCGCCGGCCCCTGCTGCGGCGACCGCGCCTGCGCCAGCAGCATCGCCGGGCCCTGCGCCCGCGCCCGCCGACACCACCGCGGCCGCTCCGGCGCCAGCAGCCGCTGGTGGCACCGTGAGCCCCTCAGAGCCGCAGGCCGTGGCGCTGGGCTACGTGCTCGTTTCCAGCCAGGCCGACAAGGCCAAATACGCCACGCATGCCGACAGCCAGGCTTGTGCCGGCTGTGCCCTGTACAGCGGCGCCGTGGGCGCCGCGGCCGGGCCTTGTTCCATCTTTGCCGGCCGGCAGGTCAGCGCAAAGGGCTGGTGCAGCGCCTGGTCGAAGAAGGCTTGACGCCGCTTCAGCCGTAGACGTTGCGCAGCGTCTGCAGACCGTCGACCACCACCTCGACGGTGGTGCCCGGCTTCATCGGCAGCACGCCCAGCGAGGTGCCGCACAGGATCACGTCGCCGGGTTCCAGCGCCATGTCCTGGCTGATGCGGAAGACCAGTTCTTCGGGTGCGAAGAACATGTCGGCCAGCGCATAGTTCTGGCGTTCGCGACCGCCTACCAACGTGCGCAGCGTGGCGGCGGCAGGGTCGAAGCTCGTGTGGATGGCCGGGCCGAAAGCGCCGAAGCCCTTGAAGCTCTTGGCGCGGGTCCACTGCGGAAAACTGGCGTCGCGGTGCAGCAGCTCGATGGCCGTCACGTCGTTGGCACAGGTGTAGCCGAAGATGCAGGCCGCAGCTTCTTCGCGCGTGATGCGGTGGGCCTGGCGCCCGATCACCACAGCCAGCTCGCCCTCGTAGGCCACGCGCCCCACTTCGGCCGGCGCGGCGGGAATGGGCTGTTCGTGGCCAGTGGCGCTGGCCGGGCTCTTCAGAAAATACAGCGGCTCGGCCGGTTCGGCCCAGCCGTTCTTTGCCGCTGCAGCGCGGAAGTTGTTCCACAAGCCGATGATCTTGCCGGGCACGCAAGGCGGCAGCCAGGCGCTGGGCGGCACATCGGCAAGTGCCAGGCTCTCGCCCGTGGGCTGCGGGTCGTCGAACAGCGAGCCGGTGTGCAGCAGTACCTGCTCGCCTTGCAGCCGGCCCAGCACGGGCTGGCCTTGGTGGGTGAAGCGCATCCAGTTCACGGCGAGAGCTCGAGTTGAGGGAGTCGCACGATAGCGCCCGGCGCTCGCCGATACGTCGCCGCGACGGTTCGCCGCAGCTCAGCCACCGTGAGGTATGCACGCGCGATCTGTCGGGAAGATTGACAGCGATGGGCTGCGCGAAAGGCCTTGGCCTCCGCAAGTGCATATCAGCAAACAAGTTTGTCGAGATGGCCCGAAGTCTGCTCAAACTAGGGGGGTGTACCCCCTAACTTTGAAGAATCGAGACCCCATGCTGTCCTTCCTTTCGCGTGCCGCCGCAGCCTTGACGCTCGCCTGGTGCGGCCTGGCATCCGCCTCGCCCCTGGGCGCCACGGGCCCCGACTCCTTCGGTTACGCCGGCGTCGACATCGCCTACAACCAACGCAGCACCGGCGGCACCAGCGCTGGCGTGAGCTGTGACGACTGCATCTCGGGGGCCATCAACCTCGGCTTCAGCTTCGATTTCTACGGCAACAGCTACACCCAGGCCTACATCAGCTCCAACGGCTTCTTGAGCTTCAGCCCGGGCCAGAGCAACGGCTGCTGCTCGAGCCCTGGCCTGCCCAACCCGGCGGGGCCGAACAACATGGTTGCGGCCTACCACGACGATCTCTTCCCAGCGACCTCCGGCGGCTATGTCAATTACGCCACCCTCGGCGCTGCCGGCAGCCGCGAGTTCGTGGTCAGCTACGGCGCTTCGTACTGCTGCAGCGGCACCGCCAGCAACCTTTTCCAGATCGTGCTGCATGAAGGCACGGATGACATCGAGTTCCAGTACCTCGCCGTCGGCGTGCGCAACCAGGGCGGCATCGGCATCGAGAACATCGACGGCACCGTGGGCCTGCAGGTGGCCAATGGCGTGACGCAGCAGCTCTCGCGGCAGGGCTACCTCATCAGCAATCGCAACACCGTGCCCGAACCCGGCTCGCTGGCGCTCGCGGGCGCCGCGCTGCTGGCAGCCTTCGCGGTGCGCCGCCGGCGGGCCTGACAGCCCCGGCCCGGCCAGGCGCCGGGTTCTTCAGCCCAGCGCCTCGTCCACCACTTCCACCCAGTGCTTCACCGGCACCGGCGTGCCGCTTTGCAGGTGCTGGATGCAGCCGATGTTGGCGCTGACGATGGCGCCCACTTCGTCCTGCCCCGGCAGCGGTGCCAGGTGGGCAAGCTTGCGGTCACGCAATTGCGTGGCGAGTTCGGGCTGCAGCACGCTGTAGGTGCCGGCGCTGCCGCAGCACAGGTGGCTTTCGGCATTCGCCAGGCGCACCTCGAAGCCCAGGGTGCGCAAATGTGTTTCCACACCACCGCGCAACTGCTGGCCGTGCTGCAGCGTGCAGGGTGGGTGGAAGGCCAGCGCCGGCTGCTTGGAGGCGCGCAGCTTGCCCTGCAGCTGCGGCGCAATCTCCGGCAGCAGCTCGCTCAGGTCGCGCGTCAGCTCGCTCACCCGGCGCGCCTTCTCGGCGTAGTCGGGGTCGTGGGCCAGCGCATGGCCGTAGTCCTTGACCTGCACGCCGCAGCCGCTGGCGTTCATCACGATGGCCTCGACCTTGCCCTCCGAGGTCAGGCCCTGCACCAGCGGCCACCAAGCGTCGATGTTGCGGCGCATGTCGACCAGGCCGCCGGCGCTGTCGTTCAGGTGCGTGCGCAAGGCGCCGCAGCAGCCGGCGCCATCGGCCACCAGCGTCTGGATGCCGATGGCGTCGAGCACGCGCGCGGTGGCGCTGTTGACGTTGGGCATCATCGCGGGCTGCACGCAGCCCAGCAGCAGCAGCACCTTGCGCTTGTGCGTGCGTGTCGGCCAGTTCTGCGCCTGCGCCGGGGCCTTGCCCGGCACCTTGTTCTTCAGCGACTGCGGCAGCAGCGGCCGCACCAGCTGGCCCAGCTTCATGGCCGGCGCGAACAGGGGCGAGGTCAGGCCCTCCTTCAGCAACCAGCGCATGGCCTTCTCGCCGGCGGGCCGCTCCACGCGCGCTTCGACGATCTCGCGGCCGATGTCGACCAGGTGGCCGTACTGCACGCCGCTGGGGCAGGTGGTCTCACAGTTCCTGCATGTGAGGCAGCGGTCCAGGTGCTGCTGCGTCTTGCGCGTGACGGGCGCGCCTTCCAGCACCTGCTTCATCAGGTAGATGCGGCCGCGCGGGCCGTCGAGTTCGTCGCCCAGCAGCTGGTAGGTGGGGCAGGTGGCGGTGCAGAAACCGCAATGCACACATTTGCGCAGGATGGCCTCGGCCGCCTCGCCTTGGCGCGTGCCTTTGAATTCGGGGGCGAGATTGGTTTGCATCGAGAAGTTTTCGGGGTCGCGCCGCTCAGGCCGGCGGCAGCAGCCGGCCGGGGTTGAAGATGCCATCGGGGTCGAAGGCGCGTTGCAGTTCACGCTGCATGCGTGCAGCGGCGGGCGCCAGCGGGGCGAAGGCGCCCACGCTCTTGTCGTGGCCACGGAAGAGCACCGCATGCCCGCCCGCAGCCTGGGCTGCATCACGCAGCACGTGGGCCGGGGCGCTGGTGCAGATCCAGCGTTGCGCGCCGCCCCATTCCAGCAACTGTTCGCCCGACAGCTTCAGCGGCGGCGCGGTGGCCGGCACGCTCAGGCGCCAGAGCGCCGCGCCGCTGTCCACGGCCTTGGCCGCGCCGATGAAGAACTCGTCGCGGTGGTCGCGCAGACCTTGCCAGAAGCTGGCCGCCATGCCGGCTTCGACCACCTCGCCGCCGATCTTCTCGAAGGCCGAACGCACCGCCGCGGCCGCACCCGCCAGGCGCAGCACCAGCATGCCGTCCCACCAGGCGCTGGCGTTCAGCGGCAGCGGCTGGCCGCCCCATTCGTTCAGGCGCCGGATGGCCGTGCCTTGTTCCGCCTCCAGGCGCAGCGTCAGCGTGGCCGGCAGCACCGGCAGCACCTTCAGGCTGACTTCGCAGATCACACCCAGCACGCCCATCGACCCCGCCAGCGCGCGCGACACGTCGTAGCCGGCCACGTTTTTCATCACCGTGCCACCGAAGGCCAGCAGCTCGGCCTGCCCGTTTAGCAGCTTGGCGCCGAGCACGTAATCACGCACGCCGCCCACCGACACCCGCGCCGGCCCGGCCAGCCCGGCGGCGACCATGCCGCCGACCGTGCCGCCCTGAACGCCTGCGTTCGTCGGATCCCCGAAGCGCGGTGGCTCGAAAGGCAGGCACTGTCCCTGCTCGGCCAGCGTGGCCTCCAGCTCGGCCAGCGGCGTGCCGCCGCGTGCGGTGATGACGAGTTCACTCGGCTCGTAGCTGCTGATGCCCGCCAGGCCGCGTGTGTCCATCACCAGGCCCTGCGGCGTGCCACCGTAGAAGGCCTTGGTGCCGCCGCCGCGGATGTCGAGCTGCAGCTTTTCGGCGCGCGCCGTCCGCACCTGCTCCACCAAGCGCTGCAGCGCGTCATCCATTCGCGTCATCCATTTGCGTCACCCATTTGCGTCACGCATTCAGAAACGCTCCAGTTCGGGGAAGGGCAGCAAGCCCTTCTTCACATGCATGCGGCCATATTCGGCGCAGCGCTGCAGCGTGGGTATGACCTTGCCCGGGTTCAGCGTCATGGCGGGGTCGAAGGCGCGCTTCACGGCGAACATCTGCTCGCGTTCTTCGGCGCTGAACTGCACGCACATGCTGCTGAGCTTTTCCACACCCACGCCATGTTCACCGGTGACGGTGCCGCCCATCGCAACGCTGGTCTCCAGGATGTCGGCGCCGAAGAGCTCGCAGCGGTGCATCTGGTCGGGGTCGTTGGCATCGAAGAGAATCAGCGGGTGCAGGTTGCCGTCGCCGGCATGGAAGACGTTGCAGCACTTCAGGCCGTACTTGATCTCCATCTCCGCGATGGCCAGCAGGATGTCGGCCAGGCGCTTGCGCGGGATGGTGCTGTCCATGCACATGTAGTCGGGGCTGATGCGGCCGCTGGCGGGGAAGGCGTTCTTGCGCCCGCTCCAGAACTTCAGGCGCTGCGCTTCGTCCCGGCTCACTTCCAGCCGCGTGGCGCCGCAGCCGGAAAGCACGTCCAGCATGCGGTCGATTTCTTCGGCCACCTCTTCCGGCGTGCCGTCGCTTTCGCACAGCAAGATCGCCTGGGCTTCGAGGTCATACCCGGCGTGCACGAAGTCTTCCACCGCGGCCGTCATCGGCTTGTCCATCATCTCCAGGCCCGCCGGGATGATGCCGGCGGCGATGATGGCGGCCACGGCGTCGCCGGCTTTGCGGATGTCGTCGAAGCTGGCCATGATGCAGCGTGCCAGGAGCGGCTTGGGCACCAGCTTCACGGTGACTTCGGTGGTCACGGCCAGCATGCCTTCGCTGCCCACGATGAGCGGCAGCAGGTCCAGGCCCGGCGTGTCCAGCGCCTCGCTGCCGAACTCGACCGCTTCGCCCTCCACCGTGTAGCCGCGCACGCGCAGCACGTTGTGCAGCGTCAAGCCGTACTTCAGGCAATGCACGCCGCCGGAGTTCTCGGCCACGTTGCCGCCGATGGTGCAGGCGATCTGGCTCGACGGATCCGGCGCGTAGTAGAGGCCCAGCGGCGCCGCGGCCTCGCTGATGGCGAGGTTGCGCACGCCGCATTGCACGGTGGCCGTGCGCGCGAGGCGGTCGATCTGCACGATCTTGTTGAACTTGGCCAGGCTCAGGGTCACGCCCAGGGCATGGGGCATGGCGCCGCCGCTCAAGCCCGTGCCGGCGCCGCGTGCCACCACCGGCACGGCCAGTGCGTGGCAGGCCTTCAGCACGGCAGCCACCTGCAGTTCCGTTTCCGGCAGGGCGACGGCCAGCGGCAGCTGCCGGTAAGCGGTGAGGCCGTCGCACTCGTACGGCACGGTGTCTTCGGTCTGCCACAGCAGTGCGTGCGCTGGCAGCAGCGGTGCCAGGGCTGCCACCACCTGCTGCTGGCGGGCGGCGCGCTCGGCCGCCTGTCCGACCGCATGTTCAACAGCGATGACGGCCTGGGGTGAGAAAGGGGCATTCATTCGGGACGGGCTCCGCATTGCGCGCCCCAGGGGTGCCGGGGCTGCGCGGCCAGAGACTGTACGCGGGCGCTGTGCTGCACAGGGGTCACGGCTGTTTTGACCGTGGCGCGTGCGGGTGGCGGGGGCCGCTGGCGCGGCGCAGCGCGGCGCGGCAGCTTCAGCGCGGCTCGGTGAACACCGTCAACACACCGGTGTAGCCGTAGAGATGGTGGCGGGCGATCTCGCCAGCGGCGAAAAAGCCGACCAGCGGCAGGTCATCGGCAGCGCCACCCGCCGCCTCCGCGCCGCCACTGGCCCCGCCCGTCAGCGCGTGCTGGACGATCTTCATCTCGGCCGAGGGCCCGCCGAAATGCGGCCCGCCGCGCCCGGTGCAGCTGAAGTAGAGCGCGCCCAGGATGCGACGGCTCGGGCTGGTGGCGGCACCCGTGCCGTCATCGGGCGTCTCCAGCTCGTCGCGGATCTCGCTGCAGATGCGCACGAGGTCGCGCCGCGCCGCCTGCGCGTCACGCTGGCAGAAGGCCAGGCGCATGCCCGGCTCCAGCGCATCGGCCACCGCCACGGCGTGGCGGCCCGGGTCCAGCCCCACGAGGTGGCGCACGCGGGTGTCGGTGCCGAACTGGCCGGGGCGGGTGAGCGCCGTGTCGCTGGCATCGGTCAGGCCCACCAGGGTGGCGCGCAGGCGCGGCAATGCGGCGCGCGGGTCGTCAAGGGCCGCCATGCCGAGGTCGCGCAGCAGGCAGGGCAGGGCGGGTTCGCCGTCGAGTTCGGTGACGATGTTGCGTTCACAGCCCGTCACCGTGCGCGTGGGGCCGACGGGCTGGCAGCCCTGGGTCACGCGCGAGATCAAGGCCACGTCGCGCGTGAAGGCCACGCCCGAGAGGCCGCCTTGCCACACGCCCTCGGCGATGTGGTGGGTGGCCGCGCGCGAGCTGGCCAGGCCGCCGAAGAGATAACCGCTTTCGGTGCGGTCGCTCATCTCGCTGATGAGCTCTTGCAGATCGGGCGTGCCGGGGTCGGCATGCACCAGCGCGCTGTAGGGCTCGATGCGCTGCAGCTTGCGTGCGCCCGAGAAGACCTCGAAGCGCCCGGTCGGCAGGCTGCACAACATCAACGCCAAAGCCGGCTCGTCGATGTATTCGGCCGCGCCGGCGCAGATGCCCACGCCGACGCTGCCGACCCAGGCCACGCCGGGCCAGCGCTGGCGCAGCTCGGCATACAGCGCCTGGGCGTGCGGCGCGTAGTGGTCGGTGAAATAGACGAAGCCCAGGCTCAGCGGCCCGGCGGTGCTGCGGTCGTGCGCCGCGCCGCGGGCGTCCACCTGCGCAGCCGCCAGGGCCAGCGCAGCGCGCCAGTCGGGGTGGGTGGCGTGGCCGCTCAGGAAGCCGGGCATGGCGGGGGGGCTTCTTCGCCGGCCGTCAGACATTCATGCCTTGCGCCGGCGCGCCGAGGCTGCGCCCGCAGCCCGGGCGGTCTTCACCGCGCTGGCAGGCAGCCCCGCGGCCTTCTTCAGCGTCTTGCCGGCGGTGTCGACCCCGGCTTTCACGCCGGCCTTGACCGCCGCGCCGGCCATGTGGCGCGCGGTATCGATGGCGCTGTCCTTCACCGCCTTGGTGGCGATGTCGGTGAACTGCTGGGTCAGCGCGCCCCACCACTGCAGGGGGTCGACGGCACCGGGTGCAGCGGCAGCAGGCGCCGGTGCCGCCGCGGCAGGCTCGGCAGGTGCCGCGGGCGCAGCAGCGGCGGGCAGGCGCGCCTTCAGGGCTTCGCGCAGGTCGGCCATCGGTAGGTTCATGGTCTGCAGCGTGGAGAGCGTCATGCGCTGCACCTCCAGCGCCTGCACCGTGGTGCCCAGCAGGCGCGCGTTCTGTTCCAGCCAGAACTGCACGGTCTTCAGCTCGGAGATGCGCTTTTCCAGCTCTTCAGGGTCGAGCGTGGGCGCCACCCATTGGCCGAAACCCTGCACCCCGGGCAGCGCCGCGCCGGCGCCTTTCATCAGGTTTTGCAGGAAGTCGAAGCCGGGCACCATGCGGGCCAGATCGTTGGCAGTGCTCATCAAGGTCTCCTGGAAGGCTGGCGCTCATTGTGAGCCCGTGCGCATGAGCCGGCGGCCCGGCGCTTTCAGCGCCTGAAGCGCACGCGCTCGACCTTGAAGCCGCGCTGCGCCAGCAGCAACGGCAGCGCCTGCGGGCCCGTCATGTGCAGGGCACCCACGGCGGCGAAGACCCGCTTGCCCTGCCTGTGCTGGGCCTCGATGCCATCGGCCAGCGGCGGGTTGCGCTCGTCGTTGAGCTTGCGCATGTAGGCCTTGTCTTCTTCGCTGTGCGTGCATTCGCACCAGCTGGCGTAATCCGCCAGCGTCGCCAGGTCGCCTTTTTCCCAGGCCTGGCTGAGACGCTCCAGCACGCGCCGGCTGCTCTTGTCTTCCAGCTGCGTGAGGCTGGTGTCCAGCACCGAGAGCGCGTCGTCGGGGTCGGCCGGCACCAGCACGGCCTTCTGCTGCGCCACGGTTTCCAGCGACACCACACGGCGGCCGCTGCCGCGCACCTGCGCCAGCAGCAGCTGTTCCATCGCCAGGCTGGGGTCCATGCCCAGCCAGCGCGCGTCCAGCACCATCAGCGTGGTGGCCTGCAGCACCGGGTGCAGCGTGGCCAGCGACTCGGGCGCCACGCAGGCGCGCGCGTAGGCCTCGTTCAGGCGCTTCTGCAGCGCGTCGGGCAGCACGCTGTTCGGCTGCAGCTCGGCCAGCGCGCTGGCCAGTTCGGGGTCGCTCGGGTCGATCTCCAGCGCCAGCACGTCGGCGCTGCGCAGCGCCGCGCTCACCTGCGGGCCGAAGCGCCGCCAGGCCGGTTTGCCGACATGCAGGGTACCGAAGAGAAAGCTGCTGCGGCCGTCCCGCGTGATGCGCCAGAGCAGGCCGCGGTCGCGTTCGGGCGCGGTGCTGCTCTGCGTGGGCAGCGGCGGCGGGCAGCTGGCCTGGGCCCAGGCCGCACCGAACGACCCCAGGCCGGCCACTGACAAGCCAACGAACAGGCAGAAGGAGCGCAGCCGGGCGAGCATGCCCGACGATGCCACGAAAGCGTGCCGCCCGGCCACGCACCCCCCGCTGCCCGCTGCTCGAAAGCTGCGATCATCGAATCCAGCCCCTTCGATGCGATGAAGTTTCAGCCTGCGCGCGCCCCTTTGATGCCCGATCCGATGCGGTCTGTGCTGACGGCTTGGGCGGGCTGTTTCGGGCTGGCGTTTCTGCCGGTCGTGGCCGCGCCGGCCGTGGCTGCGCCGGCTTCCGCTTCGGCACCTGCCGCAACGCGGAGCGTGCCAGTGCCCGGCCTGCGAGCGCGCGCGCAGATCCTGGTCGACCGCTGGGGCGTGCCGCATCTGTACGCCGCCAGCAGCGATGACCTGTTCTTTGTCCAGGGCTTCAACGCCGCGCGCGACCGGCTGTTCCAGATCGACCTCTGGCGCCGCCGCGGCCTCGGCCGCCTGGCGGCTGCGCTGGGCCCGAGCTTTGCCGAACAAGACCGCGCCGCGCGGCTCTTTCTCTACCGCGGCAACCTGCGCGACGAATGGCAGGCCTACGCCCCCGGCACGCAACAAGCGGCAACGCGTTTTGTCGCAGGCATCAACGCCTACATCGACCTGCTGGAGGCCGCGCCTGCATCCCCGAGCTTTGAACTGCCATTCGAATTCAAGCAGTTTGATTACCGCCCTGAAAAATGGGCGCCCGAAGACGTGGTGCGCATCCGCAGCCATGCGCTGTCTGGCAACCTGAACTCGGAGTTGTGGCGCACTGTGCTCGCCTGCCGCGGCGAACTCGCGGCCGATGTCTGGCGCCAGGCCCTCACGCCCCCGCGCACGGTGCGTGTGCCCGAGGGCCTGGACCCCTGCGTGCCGCCACAGGCGCTGGCGGCCTTCATGCTGGCCACGCAGCCGGTGCAGATGCCCGCGGCCGGCGAGCGCCGTTCCGCGTTGCCGCCCAGGCCCGGCGAGGCGGCGCTCACGGCCCCTGCAGTGCCGCAGGGCAGCAACGCCTGGGTGGTGTCGCCTGCGCGCAGCGCCACCGGCCGCCCGCTGCTGGCCAGCGACCCCCACCGCCTGCAGGCCGCGCCCTCGCTGCGCTACCTGGTGCACCTGGAGGCGCCGGGCTTGAGCGCCATCGGCGCGGGCGAGCCGGCGCTGCCCGGAGTCTCTCTGGGGCACAACGGCCGCATCGCTTTCGGCCTGACGGTGTTTGCCGCCGATCAGGAAGACCTCTACGTCTACCAGACCCGCCCGGGCCGGCCCGACGAGTACCTCTACCAGGGCCGCTGGGAGCCGATGCGGGTGGTGACGGAGCGCATCGAGGTGCGCGGTGCGCCGGCGCAGACGGTGCAGCTGCGTTACACGCGGCACGGCCCCGTCACGTGGCAAGACGGCGGCGGCCCGCTGAACGGTGCGAGCAACAACCTGACCAACAGCGCTGAAGGCGGCCGCGCCTACGCCGTGCGCTCGGTGTGGTCAGCGCCCGGCACCGCGCCTTACCTCGCCAGCCTGGGCCTGATGCGCGCCGGCAGCCACGCCGAGTTCATGCGCGCCATGGCCGCCTGGGGCACGCCGGCGGTGAACATGCTCTATGCCGACACCGCAGGCGACATCGCCTGGGCCGTGGGCGGCCGCGTGCCACGGCGCCCGAACTGGGACGGCCTGCTGCCCGTGCCGGGCGACGGCCGCTACGAATGGGCCGGCTTTCGGCCTGCGGGCGAGTTGCCCGCGCTGCGCAACCCGGCCGCGGGCTGGTGGGCCAGCGCGAACGAATACAACCTGCCACCCAGCGGCCCCTGGCTCGCGCAGCCCCCGGGCCTGGAGTGGCCTTCACGCGCGCGCTACGAGCGCATCGCCGAGGTGCTGGCCGCGCAGCCGCGCAGCAGCGTGGACGACGCGATGCGGCTGCAGAACGACGTGCTGTCGGTGTCTGCGCGCCGCCTGCAGGCGCTGCTGCAACCGCTGCGCTTCAGCGACGCCCAGGCCCAGGCGGCGCAGCGCCTGCTGCTGGGCTGGAATCTGCGGCTGAGTGCCGATGCCGCGGGCGCCGCGCTGTTCGAGCGCTGGTGGACGCGCCACCTGCCCGCGGCCTTTCGCCAGGCCGTGCTGCCGCGCAACGCTGCCGCGCTGCTGCGCAGCACCGACGAAGACGCGCTGCTCGCCGCAATGGAGCAGCCGGCCGCCGTCTTCAGTGTGGGCGCCACAGCGCGACGCGATGCATTGCTGGAACGCAGCCTGGCCGCGGCGTGGACGGAACTGGTGCAGCGCGCCGGCCCCGACCCCGCCCGCTGGCAGTGGGGGCAGTGGCACCAGGCCGAGTTTGTGCACCCGCTGGCGGCAGGTGTGGATGCGGCGGCGCGGGCGCGGCTGAACGCGGGCCCGTGGCCGAAGGATGGCGGGCGCAGCAGCGTGAACCTGTCGGTGCACGACGCCGATACCGGCCGCCACCTGGCGGGGCCTTCGCTGCGGCTGGTGCTGGACGTGGGTGACTGGGACCGCTCGCGCGCGGTGAACGCCCCGGGCCAATCCGGTGACCCGGCCAGCCCGCATTACCGCGATCTGGCGCCGCTGTGGCTGAGCGGCCAGTACTTCCCGCTGCTCTACACACGCGTCGCGGTGGAGGCGGCAGCGGTGCAGCGCTTCGAGCTGCTGCCCGCGGCGCCGCTGCCTACAGCCGCAGCTTCGGTGTTTCGCGGTAAGTGAAGCCGCGCCACAGCCATTCCATCGGGCCGTAGCGAAAACGCGCCAGCCACCAGTGGCTGAAGGCCACCTGCGCTGTGTAGACCACCAGCACGAACACCACCTGCCAGGCCCGCGGCAGGCCCCACTGGCCCAGGCCGTAGTGGTGGAAGTACAGCGCGCACAGCAGCGACTGCGTGAGGTAGTTGGTCAAGGCCATGCGCCCCATCGGTGCCAGCACGCGGATGCGCGCCAACGCCGCGAACGCCGGCGTGGCGTGCAGCATCAGCACCACCAGGCTCACGTAGCCCACGCAGGCGGGCAGGTTGCCCAGCATCGTCAGGCCTTGCGCGATGCCGAAACCGTCGAGACGGTCACCCGGGGTGTGGTGCATCGCGATGAGGCTGCCGGCCAGGCCCAGGCCTATGCCCAGCGGCAGGCCAACGAGCGCCAGCCGCCTGAACAAGGGCAGGTGCTCGCGGCTGCGCTCCATCACCCCGGCGCGCACGAACCACGCGCCGATGAGGAACATGCCGATGAAGAGCACTGCACCGCCGAAGTCGCCGGCCGCCTTCTGCAAGAAGCGGCGGGCGCGGTAGTCCACCGTGTCGCCATAGGTGCCGGCGCTCATCACGCGTATCTCCTTGGCCTTTTCTTCCTGGTATTCGGCCAGGCGTTTGGCGCGTTCGGCCTTGCGTTCGGCCACCCGCTCCTCGGGCGTCTTGCGCGGCTTCTGCTTCGCGCCACTGGCCGCACTGGCCGGCGCGGCCGCCAGCCGCGAGGCGGCCGTCACGGGCGCCGCGGACGAAGCTGAAGTGGCCGAAGAGGAAGCCGACAGGGCTGCCGAGGAGGCCGCTGCAGATGCAGCCGGCAGTGCCAGGGGGTCGGGCCCGAAGCGCTGTGACAGGCCCATCAGCGTCATCACCGTGCCCACCAGCACGTAGAGCGTGACGCCCAGGCGCAGGGGGCGCTCAGCGGCTGGCTGGTGGTGGCGCCAGGCCAGGGCGCCCAGCAGCAGCAAGAGCGGGCCGAAGACGCTGGTCGGCATGCGCGGCTCGGTGGGCAGGTCGGGCGCCACCCAGAAGACCACGGCCGCCACCGACACCACGACGCCGAACACCAGCAGCAGCAGCGCCACCACCGGCACGCGCAGGCGGCGCAAGTGCAGCAGCCGTTCGTTGCGCAGAAACAGCGCCAGCAGCCCGGCCACGGCCAGACCGCCGGCCACCGCGAACAGGCCCTCGGCGTCCAGCCCCACGCCCAGCCCGATGGCCAGCGCGATGGCGGCCAGCAGCGGCTTGGGCCGGCCGTACAGCACCACCATCAGCAGCAGCGCCGAGACGGCATAGGTGAAGAGGATGTCGCCGTCCCAGAGGAAGATGAAATGCGCCGCGCCGAACACCGCCAAGGCCAGCACGCGGCGCAGGTAGAGGCGCTTGAAGTCGCGCCCGGCGGCCTCGGCGCGCGTCAGCATCACCGCAAAGCCCATGCCGAAGACCAGCGAAAAGATCGTCCAGAACTTGCCCTGCACGAAGTAGGCGATGAACCAGCTGGCCAGCCAGTCGAGCCCCGTCAGGCCGCGTGGCATGCCTTCACCGAAGGTGGTGAAGGGCCGGTTGAACCACTCGATGTTCATCAGGAAGATGCCCAGCAGCGCGAAGCCGCGCACCACGTCCAGCGCCTGGATGCGCTCGGCCGCGGGCAGCGGCGCCATGGGGGGTGTGGCGGGGGCGGGCGGGCGCGGCTGGGGCACCGCGCCGGCCTCGGCGGTGCTGTCCGGCAGGGGCATCGTGTCGGGGAAGCCGGTGCTGATGGAGGGGCTGGCGGGGGCACTGGCGGGAGGGCTGGCGGGGGTGCTGGCAGTCATGGCTTGGGCGGGCCTGTGGGGCGCGTGAGCACCTGTGAGCAGATTGGGCGCATTCTGCGTGGGGCTTTGCCGCGCGCTGCATGCCGGCCCCTAACTTTCAGATTCGAAATGCTCAGCGGGTCGTGGCCGGGGCCTCGAAACGCAAGGTGCCGCCCTGCTGCTGCCAGCGCAGCCGCCCCAGCACGTCCATGCCCAGCAGCGGCTTGTCCAGCCCGGGCAGCGCCGTCATGCGCAAGCGCTCGGCGCGCAGGCCGCCTTGAAGTTGCACATCGCCCACCACCACCGTGCCCTGCACCACGCCACCGGCAGTGTTGGAGCTGACCTGGCCGACCACGGTGAGCCCCAGCTCACGTGCCATCGCGGCGGGTATGGCCGTGCCGGTGGCGCCGGTGTCGACGAGAAAGTCGACCTGCTGCCCGGCGATCTGCCCGGGCCAGTGGTAGTGGCCATCGGCGCTGCGCTGGATTTCCACCACCTCGCCGCTGATGCTGATGCGGCTGGCCGCGGCCTCGCGCTGCCAGGCCTGCACGCCGAGAAAGACGCCGGCCGCCAGCAGCAGCCAGACCGTGGTGTGCTTCAGCCAGCCGGGCAGCTCCGTCATCGGCTCAACCGGCTGCGGGCGTGGCTGTGCTGGCCGGGGCCGGCGCGTGCGCGGGTTCGGCAGCTGGCTCGGGCGCCGCGTCGTGCAGCGGCGCCACGCGCTGCTCGATGGCGCCGAAGACGCTGTGACCGTCACGCCCCAGCATCTCGATGCGGATGGTGTCGCCGAACTGCAGGAAGGCGGTGCGCGGCTCGCCATGCTCGATGGTCTCGATGGCGCGCTTCTCCGCCACGCACGCATAGCCGTGCGCCCAGTCCTTGTTGCTGACGGTGCCGCTGCCGACGATGCTGCCGGCGCGCAGCCGGCGCGTCCTGGCCACATGGGCGATGAGCTGCCCGAAGTGGAAGCGCATCTCCGGCCCGGCCTCGCACAGCCCGACGCGGCGGCCGTTCCAGCTGCTTTCCAGCGCCAGGTGCACGCGCCCGCCCTGCCAGGCATCGCCGATCTCGTCGGGCGTCACCGCCACGGGGCCGAAAGCGGTGGCGGGTTTGCTCTGCAGGAAGCCGAAGCCTTTGGCCAGTTCGCCAGGGATGAGGTTGCGCAGGCTCCAGTCGTTCACCAGCATCAAGAGGCGCACGCTGTCGATGGCGGTTTCGGCATCGGTGCCGATCTCGACATCGCCGGTGACCACGGCCACTTCCGATTCGAAATCGATGCCCCAGTCGGCGCTGGCGAAGCGCGCCACGTCGGTGGGGCCGAGGAAGTCGTCGCTGCCGCCCTGGTACATCAGCGGGTCTTCGTAGAAGCTCTTCGGCACCTCGGCACCGCGCGCCTTGCGCACGAGTTCGACGTGGTTCAGATAGGCCGAGCCGTCCACCCACTGGTGCGCGCGGGGCAGCGGCGCCATGCAGTGCTGCGGCTTGAAGGGGAAGGCGTGGCGCGCCTTGCCGCCGTTGAGCGTGGCGTACAGGTCTTCCAGCGGCGGGCTGCGGAAATTCCAGTCGTCCAGCACCTGCTGCAGCGTGGTGGCGATGCCGGTGGCGTGGTGCGCCATCGTCATGTCGCGCGAGACCACGGCCAGCAGGCCGTCGCGGGAGCCGTCCTTGAGGGTGGCGAGTTTCATGCAGTCGGCGTGGAGCGGAAGGAGGAACAAGGAGATGGGCTGGCAGTATTGTGGGGTGACGATGCCCCTGGCCCAGGTCCGTTCGATCAGCCCGACGCTGCAGGGCCGCCGTGTCTGGCCGGCCCTGGGCGTGGTGCTCGCGGTGCTGCTGCTGCATGCCGCGCTGCTGGGCCTGCTGCCGCGCACGCTGGGCGGGCCGGTGCCGGGCACGGTGGGCGTGGCGGCCCGGCCGCTGCAGCTGCGGCAACTGGCGTTGCCGGCGGCGGCGCCCGTGGCGCTACCCGATGCGGCACCAGCCTCCGAATCCTCGCTGCTGCCGCCGCCGCCGCCAACACCGCGTTCGTCTGGCAGCGCGGCCCTCCGCGAGCCCGCGCCTGCTGTGGCTGTTGCCCCTGCGCCTGCGCGCGACTCGCCTGCGCCAGACCCGACTGCCCTTGGCGAGGCCTCAACGGCCCAGACGAGCGACAACGACAGCGGGGCCGTTGCGCCCGCCGAAGCCCCGCTCTCGGCCTTGCCCACGGGCGTGCCGCTGCCGACCTACCCCACGCGCCTGCCACCGCCGGCCACGCTGCAATACACCGTGCAGCGAGGCCTGCCCGGCCCGAGCGCCGCCGCGCCGCCGCGCGCCGGCCTGCAGGCGCAGCTGATCTGGCGCCCGGATCCCGCGGCCGCGACCTACACGCTCAGCCTGGGCGTGGGTGCGGTCGGTTCGGCCAGCGTCGGCGCGCTGGACCTGCACGGCATCGCGCCCGAACGCCATGTCGAAACGCGGCGCGGCCGCGAAGTGCGCGCCGCCAACTTCCAGCGCCAGCCGGGCCTGGGCGGCGGTCGCATCAGCTTCAGCGGACCGCGCATCGAGCACCCGCTGCTGCCCGGTGTGCAGGACCGCCTGAGCTGGATGCTGCAGCTGCCCGGCGTGCTGGCTGCCGAACCGGCCTTGGCCCAGCCCGGCCGCGAAGTCACGCTGCTGGTGGTGGGCGTGCGTGGCGACGCTGCGCTGTGGGTCTTCCGCGTGGTCGCCGTGCAGACGCTGCAGCTGCCCGCCGGCGAGGTGGTGAACGCCGTGCACCTGCGGCGTGAGTCCGAGCGCCCTTACGACACGCGCGTGGATGTGTGGCTGGACCCGGCGCGCCACCACCTGCCGGTGCGCCTGCGCCTGCAAAACCGCGTCGACGGCCCCGGCACCGAGTTCGAACTGCTGCGCCTGGCGTTCTAAGCCCTCTTGTCCCTGTCGCCGGTCCGGGGTGCTTGTGCCGATCTGCCGGCTGCCGCAAGATGGCCCGGGCGGCCTCCACCCGCGCACTGCCCCAGCCCCAGGCCACCGAAGCACCGATGCCCCGCGCCGCCACCGATCCCCGCTGCCTGCTTTCACCCGGACTGGCCCAGGCCCCGGTGCTGGACGTGCTGTGCTCGCACTTCGTGCTCACGCTCACCCTGCGCCAGGCCGGCCGCTTCAACCTGCGGCGTGACTGGAACAGCCTGCTCTGTCTGGTCGGCCCGCACCTGGTCTGGCCGCAGCCGGTGCTGGGGCGCGTGCGCAGCTTCCTGGCGCGGCGCTGCAAGGGCCAGGCACCGTGGAAGGGTCACGAGGCGCTCAGCGACGAGGCCTTCATCCAACGCCACGGCCCCTGGCAGGGCCCTTACGAAGAGGGCACGCTGTTCTTCTACATCGACGAGTACATCAAGGACGCCCCGAAGGACCTGCTGACGGTGCTGGCCACCAGCTGCGACTGGCTGGCGCGCCGGCTGAAGAAGGAAAGCACGCTGGTGCAGAAGAACATCGACGCGCTGGCCGGGCTGCTGCAGCTGAATCCGGCCGAGCGCGCGTTGCTGCTCTACGGGACGCTGGCGCGCTACCAGCGTGACCTGCGCGGGCTGCTCGTCGAATTCAAGGTCAGCAATGCGCAGGAGGCTTATGCCGCGATTGCCGCGGTGGCGGGCGTCGAGCCCGCCGAGGTGGCCGAGGCGCTGCGCGCCGGTTCGCGGCTGGAGCGCATCGGCATGGTCGAGAACCTGATCTCGGAACAGAACATCACCGATCTGGCCGACCTGATGAAGGTCAGCGAACAGCTGCCGCCGGTGCTGATGCGCGAGTACCGGGCACCGGGCGAGCTGATGGCGGTGTTCACGCGCCCGGTGGCGGGCAGCGAACTGGGCCTGGCCGATTTCCACTTCGTCGCTGACGATGCGGCCACGCTCACCGCGTTGCTCCAACACGCCACGCAGCGCAAGGAAGCGGGCGTGAACGTGCTGCTCTACGGCCCGCCGGGCACCGGCAAGACCGAGCTGGCGAAGGTGTGCGCGGCAGCAGCCGGCCTGCAGCTGTATGAGGTGGAGTACGCCGACCGCGACGGCAACTCCTTGAGCGGCCGCGACCGCTACCGCAGCCTGCAGATCAGCCAGGTCTTCCTCAAGGGCAGCCCGGGCGTGGCCTTGCTCTTCGACGAGGTGGAAGACGTCTTCCCGCCCATCAGCAGCGAAGCCGCGCAGCTCATCGCGCGGCTGGACAGCAGCGACGCCGGTGGCGTCAACAGCAGCGTCAGTGGCAAGGCCTGGGTCAACCAGATCCTGGAGACCAACCCGGTGCCGGTGATCTGGGTGACGAATCGCATCGAGCAGATCGACCCCGCCTTCCGCCGCCGCTTCCAGTACCACCTGCGCCTGCTGAGCCCGCCGCCCGGCGCGCGGGAAGGCCTGATCTCGCGTGCGCTGGCCGGTGCGGCGGTGGGCGAGGGCTTTGCGGCGCGGCTGGCGGAAAGGCGCGGTTTGACGCCGGCGCAGATCCGCACCGCGGTGCGCTTTGCGGTGCTGGCGCAGCCCGCAGCTGCCGGGGATGGCGCGCCGCCGGCCGGCGATGCGGCCGCCTTCGAGGCCCTGATCGAACGCCAGCTGGCCAACGCCGACCTCGCGTTGGGCAGCACCCACGCCGAGCGCGGCGCGCGCGCGGTGGTGACGGGCTGGGACCTGTCGCTGCTGAACACCGAAAGCCGCTTCGAGCTGCCGCGCATCGTGGAGGCCTTGCGGCGCCGCGGTGAAACCGGCGCCCGAAGCGACGCTGGCGCGGGCCGTGGCGGCGGCGCGATGAGCAGCACCCTGTGCTTTCACGGCGCCCCCGGCACCGGCAAGACGGCGCTGGCCGAACACATCGCGCACGCCCTCTCCCGGCCGCTGATGGTGCGCCAGACCAGCGACATCGCCAGCAAGTTCGTCGGCGAGACCGAGCAGAACATGGCGAAGATGTTCGAGGAAGCCGGCAGCGAGGGCGCGGTGCTGCTGCTCGACGAAGCCGACAGCTTCCTGCGCAGCCGCCGCCTGGCCGAGCGCAATTACGAGGTGACCGAGGTCAACCAGATGCTGCAGGGCATGGAGCGTTTCAGCGGCGTCTTCATCTGCACCACCAACCTCTTCGAAGAGCTGGACGAAGCGGCGCTGCGCCGCTTCACCTTCAAGATCCGCTTCCACCCGCTGAAACCCGAGCAGCGCCTGCGCATGTTCATCGGTGAAGCCCTGGGCGGGGATGCCACGCGCCTGAGCGACGAACAGCGCCAGCGCCTGGCGGCGCTGGACCAGCTGGTGCCGGGCGACTTTGCCGCCGTGCAGCGCCAGGTGGACATCCTGGGCCTGGGCTTCGAGCCCGATGAGTTCTTGTCGCAGCTGGAAGCCGAGCACCGCGTCAAACCCGAAGTGCGGCAGCGCCGCGGCATCGGCTTCCAGCGCACCTGAATTCGCTGGCACAGGGCGGATTTCTCATTCGGCGGCACCTTCGCGGTGCGCCATGCATTCGCGACTCAAGTGCCGCTTTGGTGGGCCGATAGTTTCGCGATGGCCTCTCCTGCCCCTGTCACCGCGTTCGAGGGCGCGTTCGCCCAGCAAGCTGCAGACGGGCTGCTGTCCCAACATCCCCTGGCCTGGGCCTTGGGCGCTTGTCTGCTGGTGCTGCTGGCGGTGCTGTGGCAGTTGCGACGCCTCGTGCGCAGCCGCGAGCGGCTGCGCCGCAGCCTCGACTCCATGCGCTCGGAGATGGGCGAAATGCGCGGCCGCGATGCCATCACCGGGTTGATGACGCGTGCGGAGTTCGAGCTTGCGCTGGAAGAAGCCGCGCAGGCCGCCGACCACCAGGGCGCGAGCCTGGTGCTGCTGTACGTAGGCCTGGACGACTTCCGCCCGCTGAACGACGGCTACGGCCACCGCGTGGGCGATGCCGTGCTCCTGCAAGTCGCGCAGCGCCTGGGCCGTGGCAGCGTGTTGCCGCTGGCGCTGTCTCGCCTGGGTGGCGATGAATTTGCACTGCTGCTGCCCGGTGGGGCTGACGACGCCAGCACGGCCGCGCGCAACGCACTGCTCGCGCTGCAGCGGCCCTTCAGCGTCGATGGGCAGGAAATGCAAATCGGCGCGTCGGTCGGCATTGCGCTCTACCCCGACCACGGCTCGCGGCCGCGTCTGCTGGGGCACGCGGCCTTGGCCATGCGCTCGGTCAAGCAGGTGGGCGGCGGCGGCCACGCCTTCTACGACCCCACACTGGCGGTGGACCAGCGCGAGCAGGCCGAATTGCTGCAGGCCTTGCGGCACGCGGTGGAGCGCGGCCAGTTGCAGCTGGTCTACCAGCCCAAGGTGGACGCGCAGAGCCTGCAGATCACCGCCGCGGAGGCGCTGCTGCGCTGGCAGCACCCGCAGCGCGGCACCATCAGCCCGACGGTATTCATCCCGCTGGCCGAGCGCCATGGGCTCATCTGCAGCATCGGCCGCTGGGTCTTCGAGGAAGCCTGCCGCCAGGCCGCGGCGTGGCGCGAGCAAGGCCTGCGCATGCGCGTGGCGGTGAACGTCTCCGGCCACCAGCTGCGCGAGGACGGGCTGCTCGACCACCTCACGGCGACGCTGCGCGCGCATGGCATTCCACCCGGGCGGCTGACGGTGGAGATCACCGAATCGGTGGCGATGGAAGACACCGCGCACACGCGCGCTGCTTTCGATCGCCTGCGCGAAGCCGGGTTGCATGTCTCCATCGACGACTTCGGCACCGGGCATTCCAGCCTCGGCACGCTGCGCCGCCTGCCCGCGGCCGAGTTGAAGATCGACCGCGCCTTTGTCGTCGATCTCGGGCAGAGCGAGCGCGCCCGCTCCATCGTCAAGGCGGTGGTGCAGATGGCGCGCACGCTGGAGCTGCGCGTCGTTGCCGAAGGCGTGGAAACCGAGGCCCAGCGCGACGTGCTGGTGGCGCTGGGCTGCGACGAACTGCAGGGTTTTCTTTTCGCCAAGCCGATGAGCGCGACCGCCCTGGCCCTGTGGGCCGCCGACGACGACCGCGGCAGCGCCGGCGACCACGGCGACTTTCGGGCCTCCCTCTTTGCGCCCACGGCGCCCGCGCCACTGGATTGAGCCTGCGCCTGTGAGTTTGGGCTCGGGTGCGATGATCACCCCACACCATGACTGAATCGAGCGATACCGACTTCTCCCTGCTGCTTTGGACGCTGGGCCTGCTTGTGGCCGGCCTGGCCTGGCACTTGAGCAACGGCTGGTTGCGCCTGGCCCAGCGCGGGCCTGCCCTGTTGGACCAGTGGCGTGCGCTGGCCCTGTCGGCAGCGGCACTGGGCATCGGCATCGATGCGGCGGTCGTGCTCGGGCTGACCGCCGAGCCCCTGGCGTTTTCCGTCGGATTTCATGCGCTGGGCGCGCTCGGGCTGGCGCTCGGTGCGGTATTGCTGTGCCTGCCGGTGGTGGCCTTGCCCGCGGCAGCCACGCGGCCCTGGCGCCTGCTGCTGTCGGGCGCGCTGCTGGGCGCGGTGGCGCTGGCGCTGCAGGCCGCATGGGTGCTTGCAGCGGGTTTTCGGCCCGGGGTGGTGTGGCGGCATGAGGTTCTGGCTGCCGCCGCGATGGTGCTGTTGGTGGGCCTGACGATGGCGCGTTGGATGGCGTTTTCTGAGGTCACCGAGTCGAGCCCACGGCGCCTGGCCTGGCGCCTGGCGGCGGCGGTGCTGGGCGCCGTCACGTTGATGGCCGGACAGCAGTTGATGCATGTGGCCGCCGGCTTGAGCGCGCAGCGCGGTTCGCTCTTCGACGGCCAGCTGCACGGCACCGTACTGGTCCTCGTCTGCGGGGTGCTGGTGCCGCTGGTGATGGCGGCGATGGCCTTGGACCTGTGGCTGCGCCGCCAACAGCGCCCGCGCCGCGGCGAAGCCGGCCTGGCGCCGAGGAAACGGCGCAAACGTCGTCAGCGCATGCGCACGCTGTAGAGCGCGTGCGCTCGCGGTTTCCTACAATTCGCGCATGAACGCCCGCACTCCCCTTCACACCCAGCCCTACACCCGGGGCGCGGCCCTGGCCACGCTGCTGCAGCAGCGCATCGCCATCATCGACGGTGCGATGGGCACGATGATCCAGCGCTATAAGCTCACCGAGGCCGATTTCCGCGGCGAGCGTTTTGCCGCACACCCCAGCGATCTGAAGGGCAACAACGACCTGCTGGTGATGACGCGGCCCGATGTCATCCGCGAGATCCACGCCCAGTACCTGGCCGCTGGCGCCGACCTCATCGAAACCAACACCTTCGGCGCCACCAGCGTGGCGCAGGAAGACTACGGCCTGGCCCACATTGCGCGCGAGATGAACGTCGCCGCCGCGCGCATCGCACGCAGCGTGGCCGACGAATACAGCACCCCCGACAAGCCGCGCTTCGTGGCCGGCGCGCTCGGCCCCACGCCGCGCACCGCAAGCATCAGCCCGGACGTCAACGACCCCGGCGCGCGCAACACCAGCTTCGACGAGCTGCGTGCGGCCTATCGCGAGCAGGCCGAAGGCCTGCTGGAAGGCGGCTGCGACCTCTTCCTCGTGGAAACCGTCTTCGACACGCTCAACGCCAAGGCCGCGATCTTTGCGCTGGACGAGCTGATGGAAGACACCGGCGAGCGCCTGCCGGTGGTCATCAGCGGCACCGTCACCGTCGCCTCCGGCCGCATCCTGAGCGGCCAGACGGTGGCCGCGTTCTGGCCCAGCGTGCGCCACGCGCGGCCCCTGGCCATCGGTCTGAACTGCGCCCTGGGCGCGGCGGTGATGCGGCCCTACATCGAAGAGCTGAGCAAGGTGGCGGCTGACACCTACATCAGCTGCTACCCCAACGCCGGCCTGCCCAACCCGATGAGCGACACCGGCTTCGACGAGACGCCGCATGTCACGGGCTCGCTGCTGGAAGAGTTTGCAAAGGCGGGCTTCCTGAACATCGCCGGCGGCTGTTGCGGCACCACGCCCGAGCACATTGCAGAGATCGCCAAGCGCCTGGGTAGCTACCGGCCGCGCAGCCGTCAAGACCCGCTGTTCAGCGGCTTGCTGGCCGCCTGAGCCGCCCTATCATTTGCCGGCAGCCTGCGCTCGTGCGGGCAGGAGCAGGCCTTTGAAGTTCTTCACGCCACACCTCTCGCGCGTTAGCCTCGCGCTGTTGCTGAGCTTCGGCTCCCTGGCCGGCGCGCAAGCGCAATCGGCCTCCCGCGACCCGATCTACGACGAGCTGGAGCAGGAAAAGGCCGTCTACAACGTCTACAAGGCCTACTACCCGAGCCGGGAAGTGGGGCGCAAGGCGGCCATCAGCTTCCACGCCAACCTGCTGGAAAGCGACTACAAGGGCGGCTTCCTCATCCTGCAGCTGGACGAGCGCGAGATGCGCCAGCTGCAGGCCTTCGGCTTCCGCTTCGAGCGTGCCACCGAGTTCATCGAGCGACGCAACCGCGCGCTGACGCTGTTCCAGATCGAGCGCACACGGCGCACCGCCGGCCAGGCCGAGCCGCGGTCGATTCCCGGTTACGCCTGCTATGAAACCGTCGAAGAAACCTTCGCCGCCGGTGATGCGCTGATTGCCGCGCAGCCGACGCTGGCGCGCTGGGTGACGGCCGGCAGCAGCTGGCTCAAGACCCAGGGCCAGGGCGGTTACGACATCCAGGTGCTGAAGATCACCAACAGCGCGGTGGCGGCGCCGGCCGGTGAGAGCAAGCCCAAGCTCTTCCTGAACAGCGCCATCCACGCCCGCGAATACACCACCGCGCCGCTGGTGCTGGAGTTCGCGAAGTGGCTGGTCAACGGCTATGGCGTGAACGCCGACGCGACGTGGATCGTCGACCACCACGAAGTGCACCTGATGTTCCACACCAACCCCGACGGCCGCAAGCGCGCCGAGACGGGCTTGAGCTGGCGCAAGAACGTCAACAACAACTTCTGCGCCAACACCAACACGCGTGGCGTCGACCTCAACCGCAACTTCAGCTTCGAGTGGAACAGCACCGCTGGGCAGGGCAGCAGCGGCAGCGCCTGCAGCCTGACTTTCCGCGGCCCGTCGGCGGGCAGCGAGCCCGAGACCCAGGCGGTGCAGAACTACGCGCGCAGCCTGTGGCCCGACCGCCGCGGCCCCGGCATCAACGACCCGGCCCCGGGCGACACCAGCGGTATCCACATCGACATCCACAGCTACAGCCAGCTCGTGCTGTGGCCCTGGGGCGCTACCGCCTCGCCGGCGCCCAATGGCGCCGCGCTGCAGACGCTGGGCCGGCGCTTCGCCTGGTTCAACGGCTACGAGCCGACGCAGTCCATCGGCCTGTACCCGACCGATGGCACCAGCGACGGTCCGAGCTATGGTGAACTGGGCGTGGCCGCCTTCACCTTCGAGCTGGGCACGGCGTTTTTCCAGAGTTGCTCGACCTACGAGAGCACGGTGAAGCCGGGCAACATGCCTGCGCTGATCTATGCCGCCAAGGTGGCGCGCACCCCCTACATCACACCCGGGGGGCCGGATGTCAGCGCGCTGGCGCTGGCGGGTGATGCCTCGGGCGCCGGCGTGGCCGTGGGCACGGCGGTGGCCTTGAGCGCGAGTGCGACCGACACCCGTTTCAGCACCGTGGGCGGCGTCGAAGCCACGCAGGCCGTGACGGCAGCGGAATACACCATCGACACGCCGCCCTGGCACGCCGCTGCCGTGCCGCGCGCCCTGCTGGCCGCCGACGGCAGCTTCAACAGCACCACCGAGGCACTGGCGGGCAGCGTCGACACCAGCGGGCTGGCGGCGGGCCGCCACACCGTGTTTGTGCGCGCGCGCGACGCCAGCGGCACCTGGGGCCCGGTGTCGGCGGTGTTCTTGAACCTCACGCCGGCGGTGGTGACGCAGCTGGCGGAGGTCGAGCACAACGGGGGCCTGGCCATCGCGCAGCCGGTGACCGTGTTCCCGTCGCAGATCAACGCCACGATGGACAGCCCGGTGCGCAGCGAGCGCAGCGACGTCGACTACTTCCGCGTCAGCCTGGGGGCCGGCAAGACGCTGACCGCGACGCTGACGCCCAATGCGGCGTCCGACTACAACCTGGACGTGCTGGACGCGAACGGCGTGCGCCTGGTCGGCAACTTCCTCGGCACGGGGCAGCCGGAAACCGCGGTCTACACCAACAGCAGCGGCGCGGCCATCACGGTGTATTTGCGCGTCAGCTACATCAGCGGTGGCAAGGGGCCGGTGGACGGCGTCTACACGCTCGGCCTGAGCCAGTAGGCGCAGCCGGCGCCTAGATTTCGATCTTGGTGCCGAGTTCGACGATGCGGTTGGTGGGCAGGTGCAGGAAATCGCCCACTGCAGCGGCGTTGCGGTGCATGCTGGCGAAGAGCTTTTCGCGCCACAGCGGCATGCTGCCGCCGAAGGTGGGCACCACGGTGTCGCGGCTCAGGAAGTAGCTGGTCTCCATCGCTTCCAGCTGCACGCCGCGGCCCGACAACAGGGTCAGCGCTTCGGGCACATCGGGCTCGTTCTTGAAGCCGAAGTGCAGCGTCACCTGCCAGCAGTCGTGGCCCAGCGGCTCGATCTGGCAGCGGCGGTTGAAACCTATCCAGGGCAGCTCGTGCTGCTGCACGGTGACAAACAGGTTCTGCTCGTGCAGCACCTTGTTGTGCTTGAGGTTGTGCAGCAGCGCAAACGGCGTGCTGCCTTGCTCTGCCGAAAGAAACACCGCCGTGCCCGGCACGCGCAGCGGCGGGCTGATGAAGAGCGATTCCAGAAAATCGGGCAGCGCGAGCGCTTCTTCGCGCAGCTTTTCTCCCAGCAGCGCACGGCCGCGCTGCCAGGTCACCATCAGCGTGAACATCGCCGTGCCGATGAGCAGCG
Source organism: Betaproteobacteria bacterium (assembly GCA_031372905.1). Classification (GTDB taxonomy): domain Bacteria; phylum Pseudomonadota; class Gammaproteobacteria; order Burkholderiales; family Burkholderiaceae_C; genus Rubrivivax. The sequence goes on along the minus strand of JANMMD010000146.1, from coordinate 20,463 downwards.
GGAACCAGCCGCCTTCCAGCACCTTCACCGCGTTGGCTGCGAGGAAGGTGATGTCGACGATGAAGAACAGGCCCGTGGCGCCCAGGCACAGCGCCAGCGGCAGCTTCCATGCGTAGCGGATGACGAAGAAGGTCATCACCGTGGTGATGGTCATGTCGATGGTGACGGCAATGCCATAGGCGTGGGCCAGTGCGCTGCTGGAACCGAACACCACCACCGCAAACACCACGCAGGCATAGAGCGCCCAGTTCACGAAGGGCACGTAGATCTGCCCGGCCTCGCGCACGCTGGTGTGCAGAATGCGCAGCCGCGGCAGGTAGCCCAGCTGCATGGCCTGCTTGGTCACCGAAAAAGCGGCCGTGATGAGCGCCTGCGACGCGATCACGGTGGCCAGCGTGGCCAGCCCGATCAGCGGGAACAGCGCCCATGGCGGCGCCATCTCGTAGAACGGGTTCCTCACGTTCTCGGGGTGCAGCAGCAGCATCGCGCCCTGGCCGAAATAGTTCAGCACCAGCGCCGGCATCGCGATGCAAAACCAGGCCAGCCGTATCGGCTTCTTGCCGAAATGGCCGAGGTCGGCATACAGGGCTTCGGCGCCCGTGACGCACAAGACCACGGCGCCCAGGGCGATGAAGGCCACGCCGGGTTGCGCCGCCATGAAGCCCAGGGCGTGGTGCGGCGACAGTGCCACCAGCACCGCCGGGTGCTGCAGGATGTGCACCACACCCAGCAGCGCCAGCACCGCAAACCACAGCAACGTGACGGGCCCGAAGAGCCGCCCCACCGCGGCCGTGCCGAAGCGCTGGGCCCAGAACAGCAGCGTCAGCACCACCAGGGTGATGGGCACGACGTAGCGGTGCAGCGCGGGTGCGGCCACTTCCAGGCCCTCCACCGCGGAGAGCACGCTGATGGCCGGGGTGATGACCCCATCGCCGAAGAAGATGGCGGTACCGAACACGCCCAGCAGCAGCAGGCGTTCGCGCAGCTTGGGCTGGTCCTTCACGGCCTGCGAGGCCAGCGCCAGCATCGCGATGAGGCCGCCTTCGCCGTGGTTGTCGGCGCGCAGGATGAGCAGCACGTACTTCAGCGACACCACGACGGTGAGCGTCCAGAAGACGAGCGAGAGAATGCCCAGGATGTTGTCAGGCGTCAGCGGCACGCGGCCGTCTGCGAACACTTCTTTCAGCGCGTACAGCGGGCTGGTGCCGATGTCGCCGTACACCACGCCGACGGCTGCCAACGTCAGTGCGGCAAGTGCGCCAGGGGTGCGGGCAGAGGCTTCGCGGCTCATGGGGAACAACGCCGCAAGCGGCGTGCCGCGCTCTTATTCGTAGCTCTCTGCGTCCGGGTCGGTGGCTTCCAGCTCGTAGGCCGCGGCCAGCATGGCCAGCCGGCCGATGACGCCGTACATGTAGAAGCGGTTGGGCGCGCTGGCGCCGGGTTTGCTGCCGGGCTTGGGCAGTGTATTGCTGCCGGCAAAGGCCAGCGGCACGTAACGCGAGCCGGGCGCGCACAGGCTTTCGTCGACGTTGCGGTCGGCATGCACACGGTAGAAGCCGCCGACGACATAGCGGTCGATCATCACCACCACCGGTTCGGCCACGGCGTCGTTGATGCGCTCGTAGGTGGGCACGCCTTCCTGGATGATCAGCTCGTCCGGCACGCGGCCCTCGCCCACCAGGCCGGCGCGGCCGCGCATCACACGCTCGCGGTCGTCGAGCTCTTTCACGTCGCGCACGGTCAGGATGCCCTGGCCGCTGGCGTTGTCGGCCTTCACCACGACGAAGGGCTTTTCGTTGATGCCGTATTCCTTGTACTTGCGGCGCACCTTGGTCAGCAGCGCGTCGGCCTGGGTCTTCACGCAGTCCAGGCCCGCTGCGGTGTCGAAATCGACCTTGCCGCACTGGCCGTGCATGGGGTTGATGAGCCAGGGGTCCATGCCCAGCAGCTTGGCGAACTTCTTGGCCACTTCTTCATAGCTCTGGAAGTGCCGGCTCTTGCGGCGCAGGCCCCAGCCCGCGTGCAGCGGGGGCAGCAGATACTGTTCATGCAGATGCTGCAGCGCCCGCGGCACGCCGGCCGAAAGGTCGTTGTTCAGCAGGATGGTGCAGGGGTCGAAGTCTTTCAGGCCCAGCCGGCCGCGCGTGCGCAGCAGCGGCTCCAGCGTCAACTCACCGCCATCGGGCAGTGGCAGCGGCACGGGGCTGGTCAGGCCCGGGTCCATCGAGCCCAGGCGCACGTTCAGGCCGGCCTGGGTGAAGATCTGCACCAGCTGGGCCAGGTTCTGCAGGTAGAAGCTGCCCTGGCGCAGCTCCGGCACGAGCAGCAGGTTCTTGGCCTCGGGGCAGATCTTCTCGATGGCCGCCATCGCCGCCTGCACCGCCAGCGGCAGCATCTCGGGCGTGAGGTTGTTGAAGGTGCTGGGGAACAGGTTGGTGTCCACCGGCGCCAGCTTGAAGCCGGCATTGCGCAGGTCGGCCGAGGTGTAGAAGGGCGGCGTGTGCTCCATCCACTCGAGGCGGAACCAGCGTTCGATGGCGGGCATCGACTCGAGGATGCGCTGCTCGAGCTCGTTGATGGGCCCGGTGAGGGCGGTGGTGAGATGGGGAACCATGGGCTGCTGGTGCTCGCTGGCTGCACGGGGGCCAGGGCGGCCGTGGTGCGTGGGGGCTGCGATTTTGGCAGAGCGGGGGCTGCTGTGCCGGCGGGCTATTTCACAGGGATGGGCGTTCGCCGATCCACCGGCAGCGCGGTGATGCTGTTCTGGGGTGAGCCTTCGATCACGCGGTCTGAGTACGTCAGGTAGACCAGCGTGTTGCGCGTGCTGTCGACCATGCGCACGACCCGCAGGCGCTTGAAGATGAGCGAGATGCGTTCGCTGAACATCTCTTCCTGGCGCGGCAGCGGCTTCGGGAAGGAGATCGGCCCGGTCTGGCGGCAGGCGATCGAGGCCTCGGCCTTGTCTTCGGCCAGCCCCACGGCGCCCTTGATGCCACCGGTCTTGGCGCGCGAGACGTAGCAGGTGACACCGGCAACGCCGGGGTCGTCGTGGGCGTCGACGACGATCTTGTGGTCGGGCCCGATGAGCTTGAAGACGGTGTCAACTTCGCCGATGGGTTCGGCGGCCACCGCCAGAGGCAAGCCAGCGATCAAAAGCAGGGCAAGGCGCATGCGGACGGCTCCTGAAGTCGAGGCCGCACGCTACCCCAAACAAAAACGAGGGCGCCGCGGCGCCCTCTTCGGTTGGCGGTCAACGCCTCACTTGTTGTAGGCCGTCTCGCCGTGCGAGGTGATGTCCAGACCTTCGCGCTCTTCGTCTTCCGGCACGCGCAGGCCCACCGTCAGGTCGACGATCTTGTAGGCCACGAAGGCCACCACTGCCGAGATCAGCACGGTGTAGAAGATGCCCTGCGCCTGGATCCACAGCTGCGCGCTGATGCCGGGGTAGCCACCGCACTTGTTGGCGACGTAGTCGCAGGTGCCCAGGCCGCCCAGGTCGGGGCTGGCGAACACGCCGGTCAGCAGCGCGCCGGTGATGCCACCGACACCGTGCACGCCGAACACGTCGAGCGAGTCGTCCGCACCCAGCATCTTCTTCAAGCCGCTCACGCCCCACAGGCACACCACACCGGCCACCAGGCCGATGACGAGGCCGCCACCGACACCGACGAAACCGCAAGCCGGCGTGATGGCCACCAGACCCGCCACCGCGCCAGAGGCGGCGCCCAGCATCGAGGCCTTGCCCTTCATCAGCGCTTCAGCGGCCGTCCACGACAAGGTGGCCGCTGCCGTGGCGACCACGGTGTTGACGAAGGCCAGCGCAGCGATGCCGTTGGCTTCGAGGTTGGAACCGGCGTTGAAGCCGAACCAGCCCACCCACAGCAGGGCGGCGCCCATCATCGTCAGCGGCAGGCTGTGCGGGGCCATGGCTTCCTTGCCGTAGCCCACGCGCTTGCCCAGCATGTAGGCACCCACCAGGCCCGCGACGGCGGCATTGATGTGCACCACGGTGCCGCCAGCGAAGTCGAGCGCACCCTTGGCCCACATGAAACCGGCTGCGGCCGTCACCTTGTCCAGGCTGGCAGCGTCGGTGATGGCGTCAGGGCCATCCCAATACCAGACCATGTGCGCCACCGGCAGGTTGCTGAAGGTGAACCCCAGCCCCGCGAAGATCAGCACCGCGCTGAACTTGATGCGCTCGGCGCTGGCGCCGACGATCAGCGCCACCGTGATGGCCGCAAACGTGCCCTGGAAGGCGACGAAGGTCAGCTCGGGGAGGTAGACACCCTTGCTGAAAGTGGCTGCGATGCTGTCTGGCGTGATGCCCTTCAGGAACAGCTTGTCGAAGCCGCCGAAGAAGGGGTTGCCGCCCGTGAAGGCCATGCTGTAGCCGTAGACGACCCACAGCACCGAGATCAGCGCGAAGATCATGAATACCTGCATCAGCACCGACAGCATGTTCTTGCTGCGCACCAGACCGCCATAGAACAGTGCCAAGCCGGGGATGGTCATCAGGATGACCAAGGCCGTGGCCATGGTCATGAAGGCGGTGTCGCCCTTGTTGGGCACCGGGGTGGCAGGTGCCGAAGCTGCGGCGGCCGGTGCGGCCATCGCAGGCATCGCGGCTGAGGCCGCCGGGGCGGCTTCCGTCACCGCCGTGACCGCGGCCGACGCGGCGGCCGCAGCAGACGCAGCGGCGTCCTGCGCCATCGCGCTGCCGCCCAAGCCCATGAGCGCAGCGCCCAGGGTCAACAAAACCAGAAGTTTTTTCATGTGAAGGCTCTCGTTCAGGGGCGTGCTTACAGCGCGTCTTTGCCGGTCTCGCCGGTACGGATTCGAACCACCTGTTCCAGGGTGGTGACGAAGATCTTCCCGTCGCCGATCTTGCCGGTGCGGGCGGAGCTTTCGATGGCTTCGATGACGCGGTCGACGATGCTGTCGTCCACGGCGGCTTCGATCTTCACCTTGGGCAGAAAGTCGACCACGTACTCCGCGCCGCGGTACAGCTCGGTGTGGCCCTTCTGCCGGCCGAAGCCCTTGACTTCGGTCACGGTGATGCCCTGGACGCCGATGGCGCTGAGGGCTTCGCGCACTTCGTCCAGCTTGAAGGGTTTGACGATCGCAGTCACCATCTTCATGGTCGGTGTTCCTTAGGCGTTGTGATGCAGGCCCCATGCGCTTGGCAGTGCGCACCGCATCGCGGGACGCTGGGGGTGTCTCACACAGAGGTTTGCAGGTTCCATGCCACCGCCACCGCGCGTCGCGGCGCCCCAGGATCGGGCGCGACGGCCTTGCCCCTCTTTCGGGTGAGTTTTCACCGCACCAGACCGGTGCAGGCACCCCCACCGCACGCTCTTGGTGCGGATATCTTCACCGCCCCGCGCTGCCCAGAATCGTTGCCACGGAGGACACGAGCGATGACGCTGGCAGTGGTGACGAGCCGCGCCCTGGACGGCCTGGAGGCGCCCGAGGTGCAGGTGGAAGTGCAGTTGGCCAATGGTTTGCCCAGCTTCACGCTGGTGGGCCTCGCCGACACCGAGGTGAAGGAGGCGCGTGAGCGCGTGCGCGCCGCGCTGCAGCAAAGCGGCTTCACCTTCCCCCACAACAAGCGCATCACCGTCAACCTCGCGCCGGCCGAGTTGCCGAAGGAAAGTGGCCGCTTCGATCTGCCCATCGCCCTGGGCATCCTGGCCGCCGCCGGGCAGTTGGATGCCGCTCGGCTGGCGGCCTGTGAGTTTGCCGGCGAGCTGTCGCTCGCCGGCGAGTTGCGCCCGGTGCGCGGCGCGCTGGCGCTGGCGTTGGCCGCGGCGCAGGCGGCCCGGGGCGGTGCTGCGGTACGTTGCCTGGTGCTGCCCGCGGCCAGTGCACGCGCAGCCGCCCAGGTGCCGGGCGTGGATGTGCGCGCCGCAACGACGCTGGCCGAGGTGGTGGCCGCGCTCTTGCCGGGCGAGGCGGCGGTGCCCTTGCCGCAAGCGCAGCCCTGGCCCCGCCCGCCGGCCGTGGCCGGCCCCGACCTGCGCGAGGTCAAAGGCCAGGCCGCGGCCAAACGTGCGCTGGAGATCGCCGCGGCCGGTGGTCACAGCCTGCTGCTCATCGGCCCGCCCGGCACCGGCAAAAGCATGCTGGCGCAGCGCCTGTCCGGCCTGCTGCCGCCCCTGGCCGAAGCCGAAGCGCTGGCCAGCGCCGCGTTGCAGGGCTTGAACTCCAGCGGCGCCGAGGCCGCGCCGCTGGCCACGCGCCCGCTGCGCTGCCCGCACCACACCGCCAGCGCGGTGGCGCTGGTGGGTGGCGGCTCGCCGCCACGGCCCGGCGAAATCTCCCTGGCGCATGGCGGCCTGCTGTTTCTCGACGAACTGCCGCAGTTCGCGCGCGGCGCCCTGGAGGCCCTGCGCGAGCCCCTGGAAACCGGCGTCGTCACCATCTCGCGCGCGGCGCGGCGGGCCAGCTTCCCGGCCAAGTTCCAGCTCGTGGCGGCGATGAACCCCTGCCCCTGCGGCTGGCTGGGCGCTCCCGCGCGCACCGGGCGCGTCTGCCGCTGCACACCGGAAGCGGTGGCGCGCTACCAGGGCCGGCTTTCGGGCCCGCTGCTCGACCGCATCGACCTGCAGGTGGAAGTGCTGGCCGCCCCGGCGGCCGAGCTGTTGGCACTGCCTGAAGGGGAGACCAGCGCCGCGGTCACCCTGCGCGTGGCGGCGGCGCGCGAACGTGCGCTGCAGCGCCAGGGCGAGCCGAATGCGCGCCTGGCCGTCGCTGACCTGGACCAGCACTGCGCGCTCGATGAGCCGGCCGCGCGCTTCCTGCGCAGCGCCGCCGAAAGCCTGGGCTGGAGCGGCCGCCGTCTGCACCGCTGCCTGAAGGTGGCGCGCACCATCGCCGATCTGGCCGGCAGCGACACGATCAACACCACCCATGTCGCGGAGGCCTTGCAACTGCAGCGTGTGCTGCCGGGCTGAGCGCTGCCCCGAGGCTGCCCAGCCTCGCACCTACACTGCGGCGTCCGGCCGATTGCTCGGCCGATTGCTTGGCCGATTGCCCCGTCGACGGTGTCCGCGTTGCCCATGACCCCCAGCCCTTTCGAAGCCGCCCGCACCCATTTCCTGCAAGGCGTGGCGCTGTTTGAGGCGGGCGATGCCGCTGGCGCCGAGGTCGCGCTGCGCGCATCGCTGGCCTTGCTGCCTGGCCGGCCATCGACGCTGGTCAACCTGGGCGCCGTGCTGCTGCGCCTGGGGCGTGCCCCCGAAGCCCTTCAGGTGCTGGACGAGACCCTGGCCGCCGACGCGACGCAGAGCGATGCCTGGTGCCACCGCGCGCTGGCCTGCAGCGAGCTGGGCCGCGAAGCCGAAGCGCTGGCCAGCCTGCAGCGCGCCTTTGCGCTCGGTGGCAGCGGGCCCGCGGCGCACCATCACCACGCCGTGGTGCTGAACCGCCTCGGCCGCCATGACGAGGCGCTGACCGTGCTGCAGGCCTTGACGCAGGCAGACCCCGGCCATGCCGGTGCCCAGATGTTGCTGGGCCAGACCTGGCAGGCCCTGGGCCGCCTGCCCGAAGCCCGCCGGGCCTTCGAGGCCGCCGTCGCAGTGGCGCCGCAGGCCGCCGAGGCCTGGATGCACCTGGGCCTGCTGTTGAAGGACCTCGGCGACGCTGCGGCCGCGCAGCAGGCGCTGCAGCAGGCGCGTGCGGCCGGCGGCGATGCACCCTTGCTGGCCTACTTCAGCGCCGCGGTGGGCGAGGGCCCGGCGCCTGCCGCCGCACCGCCCGACTACGTGCGCGGCCTGTTCGACCCCTACGCCGAAGGCTTCGAGCAGCACCTGGTCGATGAGCTGCGCTACTGCGGCCACCATGCCGTGGTGAACGCGGCCGCCACCTGGCACAGCGTCCCGGCGGCGCTGGCGCTGGACCTGGGTTGCGGCAGCGGCCTGTGCGGCCCCTTGCTGCGCACCCGGGCGACCCGTGTGGAAGGGGTGGATCTGTCGCCCACGATGGTCGAACTAGCGCGTGCCAGCGGCGGCTACGACGCCGTGTTCGAGGCCGAACTCGTGCAGCACCTGCAGGCCCGTGGTGCCCGGGGCGATCGCACCGATCTCATCGTCGCTGCCGATGTCTTCATCTACATCGGCGACCTGGGGCCCGTCTTCGCGGCGGTGTCGTGCGTGCTGGCGGCGGGCGGCGTGTTCGCCTTCACGGTGGAACACCAGGAGGGCGCGGCGCCCTGTGTGCTGCAGCGCAACCTGCGCTACGCCCACAGCGAAGCCGGCCTGCGCGCGCTGGCTGCCGCGCACGGTTTTGTGGTGCGCCAGGCGCGGCCGCTGGTGCTGCGGGAAGAACAGCGCCAGCCGGTCGCCGGCCTGGTGCTGGTGTTGCAGCCGGCGGGCTGAAGAGCCGGCTGAACCGCGGCCTGATCACCCGGCGGGCAGCGACTGCGCCCACTTGTCGGCGTCGAAGCCGACGGTGACGCGGCCGTCGGGCCATTCCACCACCGGGCGCTTGATCACGCTGGGCTGTGCGCGCATCACCGCCGCCGCGCTCTCGGCGTCCAGCACCGCGGCCTGCGTCGCGGCGTCCAGCGCGCGCCAGCTGGTGCCGCGGCGGTTCAGCACGCGTTCCCAGCCTACGGCGAGCAGCCAGGCCTGCAGCCGGTCTTCGGGCAGGCCTTGCTTCTTGAAGTCGTGAAAGCTGTGCGCCACGTCGTGTTCGTTCAGCCACGTGCGAGCGCGCTTGACCGTGTCGCAGTTGGGAATGCCGTAAACCTTCATCAGGTGACTCTTTCGGTGAGGGCGGCTTGTGCCGCAGTCCGGCGCTGGCGCAACCAGGCCGGGCCGCTCAGATGGCCAGCGGGTCGATGTCCACGGCCCAGCGCAGCAAGCCCTTGTGACGGGCGCGCAGTCCATTGAGCTGCGGCAACCAGGCTGCCAGTGTGCGCTGCAAAGCCACGCGAGAGGGCGACTCCAGCAGCATCTGCATGCGCTCGACATCGGCCAGCTTGGCCACGAACGGCGGCACCGGCGGATAGATCGTCACACCGGCTTGCTCAGCGTCGATCAAGCGGGCGGCCTCCTGCAGAAACCCGCTCGCCGCCTCGGCCGTGCGCGCCTCGGCGCGCAGCAGTGCCAGGCTGGCGAAGGGCGGCAGGCCGGCGGCCTTGCGCTCTTCCAGCTGCGTCGCGGCGAAGGCTTCGTAGTCGTGTTTGCGCAGCGCAGCGTAGATCGGGTGCGTGGGGTGCCAGGTCTGCACCCACATCTCGCTGCGCGCGGCCTGTGCGGCGTCGCGGCCGGCGCGGCCGGCGGCCTGCATCAAGAGGGCGAACAAACGTTCGGGCGCGCGGAAGTCGCTGCTGAACAGCGCGCCGTCGGCGTTGACGGCCGCCACCAGCGTGACGCGGCGGAAGTCGTGGCCCTTGGCCAGCATCTGCGTGCCCACCAGCACGTCCACCTCGCCGGCATGCACCTCGGCCAGCTGCTGTTGCAGGCTGCCTGCGGCGCGCGTGGTGTCGGCGTCCAGCCGCGCCACGCGGGCCTGCGGCAGCAAGGCGGCGAGCTGTTCCTGCAGCTTCTCGGTGCCGCGGCCGATCGGTGCGATGTCGAGGTTGCCGCACTCGGGGCAGGCGCGCGGCACACGCTCGCTGAAGCCGCAGTGGTGGCACTTCAGCGTGCGGTCGAGCTTGTGGAAGACGCGCCAGGCGCTGCAGTGCGGGCAGCCGCTCTTCCAGGCGCAGGCGCCACAGTGCAGCACCGGGGCGTAGCCGCGGCGGTTCAGCAGCAGCAGGCTCTGCTCGCCGGCGGCAATGCGCTTCTCGATGGCCTCCAGCAGCGGCGGCGCGAGCACCCGTTCTTCTTTCCCCTTGGGCAACAGGTTCATGTCCACCAGGCGCACACGCGGCATCGCGCCGCCGCCGATGCGCTGGTCCATCGGCAGGCGCAGGTAGCGCCCTTCCTGCACACGCTGCCAGCTTTCCAGCGACGGCGTGGCCGAGCCCAGCACCACCGGCACGCAGGCGCGGTGGCCGCGCCACACGGCGAGGTCGCGCGCCGAGTAGCGCGCACCTTCCTGCTGCTTGAAGCTGGGGTCGTGTTCTTCGTCGACGACGATCAGGGCCAGGCGCGGCATCGACGCGAACACCGCCAGGCGCGTGCCCAGCACGAGGTCGGCCTGCCCCAGGTGCGCCAGCAGCCAGTGGCGCAGGCGCTGTGCCGGCGTCAGCCCGCTGTGCAGGCTGACGAGCACGCGGCCCGGAAAACGCTCGGCAAAGCGCGCCTCCAGCTGCGGCGTGAGGTTGATCTCGGGCACCAGCACCAGCGCCTGCTGGCCGCGCGCCAGCGCGTCGGCGGCGGCACGCAGGTAGACCTCGGTCTTGCCGCTGCCCGTCACGCCGTGCAGCAGCATGGGTTTTGTCGCGGTGGCCAGCGCGGCCAGCGCCGCGGCCTGCTCGGCGGTGAGGGCTGGCAAGGCCGGGCCCGATGCGGCGGCCGATGCGTCGGCAGCGGGCGCCGCGGCGGCCAGCCGCTGGAGGCGTTTCAGGCGACGTTCCAGCTGGGTGTCGTCCAGCTTGCGCAGCTCGGGCGGCAGCACTGCCAGCGCCAGTTCACCCACCCCGCGCTGGTAGTAGGCCGCGGCGAACTCCACCAACGCGCGCCAGTCGGCGCCCAGCGGCGGCAGCGCAGTGAGCGCGATGGTGACGGGGCGCAGCGCTGCCGGCGGTGCGTCGGCGTCCGCCGAGCGTTCCCAGACCAGGCCGGGCACGTCGCGCCGGCCCAGCGGCACCCGCACCAGCGTGCCGGGCGCCAGGCGCTGCCCCGCGGTGTAGTCCAGCAAACCGCTGACGCGGGTGTGGCGCGGGGTTTCCACGGCCACCGCCACGCAGGCCGCCGGGATCGAACCCGCCCCTTCAGCCACCGCAGCCCATCACTTGCGTGCGAAAGCTCATCCGAACTTCAAGCAAGCGCTGCAAGTGCATGATCAGAAAGGGTTTTTCCGGCTGTCCACGAAATCTGTGGATAAGTTTGTGGGGAAGCTGCGCCAAGCTGCGCCAAGTGCTTGATTCTGCTTGCCTCCGGCGCCCTTTGCCCGTTTTGGTGGCAAGCGTGTGAATTCATAAGAATCAACGACTTAGCACGAAACCTGGGGCATTTCTCGCAGGCCGGCGCTGCAGCTCCGTGATGCGAAGAGCAAGGCTGGAATTTGGGGATAAGTCAAGCCCTGAGCACTCACTCACCCCACTTTTGTGTGCTGCGGTGCAGCGCCAGCGGCGATGTGCCGACTGCCGCTGAGCACTCACTCACACGTTCAGGCCGGCGCGCGCTGCTTGCGCGAGTGGGCGTGCACGGCCTCGACCAGCGCTGTGACGTGTTCGGGCGGCGTGAACTGGCTGATGCCATGCCCGAGGTTGAAGATATGGCCGTCCCAACGGCCGTCAGCACGTTGCGGGCGGCCGAAGCTGTCCAGCACCTTCACGCCTTCACGCGCCACCGCCTCGGGCGGCGCAAACAGCACGCTGGGGTCGAGGTTGCCCTGCAGCGCCACCTGGTGGCCGACGCGGGCGCGCGCCGCGCCCAGGTTCATCGTCCAGTCCAGGCCCACCACGTCGGCCCCGGCCGCGGCGATCTCTTCCAGCCACAAGCCGCCGCCCTTGGTGAAGACGATCACCGGCACGCGCCGGCCCTCGGCCTCGCGCTTGAGACCCGCCACGACCTCGCGTGTGTAGTTCAGGCTGAATTCCTGGAAGGCGCCGTCGGCCAGCACGCCGCCCCAGCTGTCGAACACCATCACGGCCTGCGCGCCGGCGTCGATCTGCGCGTTCAGGTAGGCCGTCACGGCTTCGGCGTTGATGGCCAGGATGCGGTGCATCAGATCGGGCCGGCTGTAGAGCATGGTCTTGATGAGCCGGTAGTCGTCGCTGCCCTGGCCTTCGACCATATAGCTGGCCAGCGTCCAGGGGCTGCCCGAGAAGCCGATCAGCGGCACCTTGCCGGCCAGGGCCGTGCGGATGGACTTCACGGCGTCGAAGACGTAGCGCAGCTTGTTCAGGTCGGGCGCCTGCAAGGCCATCACCGCGGCCTCGTCGCGAAGCGGGTGCGCGAAGCGCGGGCCTTCGCCGGCGCCGAAGCTCAGGCCCAGGCCCATGGCGTCGGGCACGGTGAGGATGTCGCTGAACAGGATGGCGGCGTCCAGCGGGTAGCGTTCCAGCGGCTGCAGCGTCACCTCGGTGGCGAATGCCGGGTTGGTGGCCAGGCCCATGAAGCTGCTGCCGGCTTTCACCCGCGTGGCCTTGTACTCGGGCAGGTAGCGGCCGGCCTGGCGCATCAGCCAGACAGGCGTGTGGGTCGTGGGCTCGCGCAGGCAGGCGCGCAGGAAGGTGTCGTTGTGGATGGCAGCGGTCATCCAACGATTATCAGTGGCGCCATCGTGGGCTCATGGCCCGGGGTTTCAGGGATAGGCGTCGTCGCTGGTGGCGACTTCAGGCTCGCCGTCACGCCCATGCTCGCGGCTCACCAGCCAGGCGGTGATGAGGTCGTCGGCACGCGCGCTTTGCGCGGCCTGCCACAGCAGCTCGGGCGGCAGCACGCGCGTGCCGGGCGGGGCCTGCGGCAGCGCCACTGCCAGCGCCGCGGCCACACGCGCGACGGTGTCGCTGCGCACCGGCTGTTCACGCTGCGGCACCATCCAGCGCAGTTGCGACAGCATCCAGGCCGCCAGCCGCTCGGGCAGCGACTTACCGTGCCCGCCCGCACCCCCTGGCGCACTGGCGGTCTGCGCCATGCGCATGAACACGAGCTGCGTGTAGCCCATCGCCGCCACGGCGCCTTCGTCCAGGTTGGCCAAGCCCGCTTTCAGCGCCTGCGGCAGCAATGAGGGCGCGTGCGGCACCACCACGATCAGGCGCGTTGCGCCCGCACGCATCAACGCCTGCGCCTGCGCCAGCAGGCCGGCAGGTTGCGGGCGCACAAAGGTGCCGTCGCGGCCGTTGGCGTGGCGCTCGCGGTCGTAGACGATGAGCGCCGTGTCGGGCGCGAAGGCCGCAGGTGCCGTGGCGTTGTCGGGCACGGCCTGCAGGCCCCGCAAGGCCGGGCGCATCGGTGTGGCCACGAGCACCCCCACGGCTTCGAAGCGGTGGCTCGACAACAGCGCTTCCAGCACGGCCGCCCCCAGCGTACCGCCGCCCCCCAAGACCAGCGCGCGGCGGCGCGAGGCGGCTGCGGCAGGCATCGGGCGCAGCGCACCGGCCAGCGCGGTGTTCGGGTTCAGCATGGCCGATGCTAGAACGCCATGGCCGCAAACCGACTCGGGCCGGGTGCTTAACAGGCAGGCTTGAAAGGCAGGCCTCAGAAAAGGGCTTGAGAAATGCCCGCTGCGGCATCATCTGCCGCTGCGGGGGCGATGCCGCACCCACCACGGAGGACGCATGCAAATTACAAATCGGCTTTACGCCTTGCTGGCCACGCTGGCCTTGAGCCTGGGTTTGAGTGGCTGCGGCTACAACGACTTCCAGCGCCTGGACGAGCAGGTGAAGTCGGCCTGGAGCGAGGTGCTGAACCAGTACCAGCGCCGCAGCGACCTCATTCCCAACATCGTGGCCACCGTCAAGGGCGAAGCCAACTTCGAGCAGGAAACGCTGACCAAGGTGGTGGAAGCGCGCGCCAAGGCCACCGGCATCCAGGCCACGCCCGAGCTCGTGAACAACCCCGAGGCCTTCCAGAAATTCCAGGCCGCGCAGGGCGAACTCTCCGGGGCGCTGAGCCGCCTGCTGGTGGTGACCGAGAACTACCCCAACCTGAAGGCCAACCAGGGGTTCCAGGACCTGCGTGTGCAGCTGGAAGGTACCGAAAACCGCATCACTGTCGCACGCGGCCGTTATGTCAAGGCCGTGCAGGACTACAACGTGCTGGCGCGCAGCTTTCCGAGCAACCTGACGGCGATGGTGATGGGCTACCAGGTCAAGCCGAACTTCGCGGTGCAGAACGAAGCCCAGATCAGCGTGCCGCCGACGGTGGACTTCAACAAGCCCGCCGCGCCGGCACCGGCGCCCGCCGCGTCGAAGTAAGCCCGCATGCGCGTGCTTCGCGCCTGGCTGTGGGCCGCCGCCCTGCTGGCGGCGGCGCTGGGCGTGACAGCGGCCGCAGCGCAGGACGTGCTGCCGGTGCCGGCACTCAGCGGCCGCGTCATCGACCAGACGGCCACCCTCACCCCGGCGCAGGCGCAGGCGCTGGATGCCAAGCTGGCCGCCTTCGAGGTAGAGGCCGGCCCGCAGATCGTGCTGCTGCTGGTGCCGGCCACCGCGCCGGAAGACATTGCCGCCTATGCGCAGCGGGTGGCCGACGTCTGGAAGATCGGCCGCCGCGCGGTGGGCGACGGCGTGCTGCTGGTGGTGGCGAAAAACGAACGCACCGTGCGCATTGAGGTGGCCAAGGCGCTGGAAGGGGCCATCCCCGACCTGGCTGCGCGCCAGATCATCGACCAGGCCCTGGTGCCCGCCTTTCGCAACAACGATTACGCCGGCGGCTTGAACGCAGCGGTCGACCGCCTGATGGCGCGCGTGCGCGGTGAAGGCCTGCCGGCGCCGACGTCGCGCAGCGCAGCCAGCGGCGCGCGCGGGCCGCAGTCGCTGGAGCAGATCGGGCTGATGGTGTTCGTCGGCGTGCTGGTGGTCGGTGGCCTGCTGTCTGCCGTACTCGGCCGCAGCGTGGGCTCGGTGATCACCGCCGTGGCCGCCGGCGGCGCGGCATGGTGGCTGGGCGCCGGCCTGCTGCTGGCGGGGCTGGCGGCGCTGGCCGCCGTGCTGGTGGTGGGCGTGATCGGCGTCGGCAACGTGATCCAGCTCTTGCTGATGGCACGCGGCGGTGGCGGTGGTGGCGGTGGCGGCGGTGGTGGCGGCTTCTCGTCGGGCGGCGGCGGCGATTTCGGGGGCGGTGGCGCCTCCGGGCGGTGGTGATGGCCATGTTCGAGCGCGTCACCCGCATGTTCCGGCACGGCCGTCTGGGCACGCGTGACCTGCGCCGTGTGCTCGGGCCCGATGCGCTGGCCCGCCTGCAGGCGCAGGTGGCGGCCAGCGAGGCGCAGCACAGCGGCGAGATCCGCCTCAGCGTCGAAGCCGGCCTGCCGGCGTCTTACCTGCGGCGCGACCTGCAGGCGCGTGACCGCGCGGTCACGCTGTTCGGCAAGCTGCGCGTCTGGGACACCGAGCACAACAACGGCGTGTTGATCTACCTGCTGCTGGCCGAACATGCCATCGAGATCGTCGCCGACCGCGGCCTGGCGCGCCATGTGCCGCAGGCGCAGTGGGATGCGCTGGTGGCCGGCATGCGCGAGGCCTTCCGCGCCGGGCGATTTGAAGAGGGTCTGGCGCAGGCCATCGCGGCCGTGCATGGGCTCTTGCTGCAGCATTACCCGCTGGCGCCCGGGCAGCACAACCCCAACGAGTTGCCCGACGCGCCCGACCTGCGCTGAGCGCCAGGCCTGAACGAGGCCGTCAAGCGGGCAAGCCTTCAAACCGTCAGGCGACAGGCCGTCTCCGAGCCGCTCCAGTCGGCCAGCGGGCCGTCCAGATCGACACCGCGGCGCACTGCGGTCATCTCCGCGACGATGCTCATTGCGATCTCGGGCGGCGTCTTGGCGCCCAGGTTCAGGCCCACCGGACCGCGCAGTTGGTCCACCTCGGTCTGGCTCACGTCGAAGTCGAGCAGGCGCTTGCGGCGGCCGTCGTTGTTGCGCCGCGAGCCCAGGGCGCCGACGTAGAAGGCCGGCGTCTTCAGCGCTTCCATCAGCGCCAGGTCGTCGAGCTTGGGGTCGTGCGTCACGGCCACCAACGCGCTGTTGGCGTCGAGGTTCATCGCGATCACCAGGTCGTCGGGCATGCTGCGGCTCAGCGTCACGCCTTCCATCTCGGCCCAGCCTTCGTGGTACTCCTCGCGCGGGTCGCAGACGGTGACGCGGTAATCCAGCATCACCGCCATGGCGGCGAGATAACGGCTGAGCTGTCCGCCGCCGATGATCACCAGCCGCAGGCGCGGGCCGTGCACGGTTTCCAGCCACTGGCCGTCGAAGCGCAGCGCATCGCCGTCGTCGCAGGGGCCCATGCTGACCATGCCGGTGGCCAGCTCGAGCTTGCGGCGCACGACGCGGTGGCTTTCGATGGACGACAGCAGTTCGCGCAGCATGCTCTGCGCGCTCAGCGGCTCCAGCACGATCTGCACGGTGCCGCCGCAGGGCAGGCCGAAGCGCTGCGCCTCTTCGGCCGTCACGCCATAGGTCGTGGCCTGCGGCAGGCGAGGCGCCAGCTCACCGCGCTTGACGCGGTCGATGAGGTCGTCTTCGATGCAGCCGCCCGACAGGCTGCCCGCCACCTGGCCGTCGTCGCGGATGATCATCAGGCTGCCCGGCGGGCGCGGGCTGCTGCCCCAGGTGCGCACCACGGTACCCAGCACCACGCGCTGGCCGCGGTTCATCCAGTCCATTGCCGTGCGGATGACTTCGACGTCCATGCTGTTCATGCGGGGCCTTTCTGTGCTGCGCCGGGTGCGACGCCGGTCCGGTCGATCAGCATGCCACAGCCCGTTCAGTCGTGTGCCGCCAGCGCGCGCTGCACCGCCAGCACCAGGTGTTCCAGCATCTCTTCCTTGGGCAGCACCTCGGGCATGCGCAGCTGGCGTGCGCGCTGCTGCAGCTCGTCGGTGACGAGGCCGCTGGTCAGCAGCACACGCGTGCCTGGCGAGACCTGTTGCACCAGTTCGGCCACCGCCAGGCCCGAGAGGCCAGGCATGTTGAAGTCGGTGACGACGAGGTCGATGCCGGCGCCGGCGGCGCGCAGGCTGGCCAGGGTCGACATGGCCGCCTCGCCGCTGGCAGCGGTCTGCACCTCGTAACCGGCGTGCCGCAGCAAGGCCGAGGCCGTGAGCGCCACCACCTCGTCGTCGTCGACGTAGAGGATGCGCGCGCTGCGGCCGCCGGCATTTGGCGGCGCCTCGTCGACTTTCGTGGCGCCGGCAGACTTGGCCGCCTCGCCGCTTGCCAGCGGCAAGAACACGCTGAAGCAGGTGCCGCGGCCGGGCTCGCTGTCGACGCGGATGGCGCCGGCGCTTTCCGTCACCACGCCATGCACCACCGCCAGACCCAGGCCCGTGCCGCGGCCGGGCGGTTTGGTCGTGAAGAACGGCTCGAAGATGTGCGCGCGCACCTCGGCGGTCATGCCCGTGCCGTTGTCCTCCACGCGCAGGCAGGCGTGTGCGCCTGGCAGCAGCCCGAGCCCGCGTGCCTCGACCTCGTTCAGCGTGCAGGGCTCCAGGGCCACGCGCACTTCGCCGCTTTCGTCGCGCAGGGCCTGCCAGGCGTTGGTGCACAGGTTCAGCACCAGTTGCTGCACCTGCGCGCCGTCCACCCGCGCCAGCAGCGGCTGCGCTGCGCAGTGCACCTGCAGGTGCACCGTGGCCGGCAGTGTGGCGCGCAGCAGCGCCACGGCCTCTTCCACCAGGGGCTGCAGTGCCTGCACCGCCTGTTCATGCGGCGCGCGGCGGCTGAACGTGAGGATCTGCCGCACCAGCTGGCGTGCGCGGTTGCCCGCCCTGTGCACGAGCTGCAGCCGCGCGTGCGCCGGGGAGTCGGGCGCGAGTTCCCGCTCGACCAGACCCACGTTGCCGAGGATGGCCGCCAGCATGTTGTTGAAGTCGTGCGCCACGCCGCCGGCCAGCGTGCCGATGGCCTCCAGGCGCTGCCTTTCCTGCAGCCGCTCGGCCATGCGCTGGCGGGCGGTGACGTCGCGGACGATCATGCTGGAGGCCTGCTTGCCGTCGCTGTCGACGTAGATGTTCGACGAGATCTCGGCCTCGAACAGCGTGCCGTCCACGCGCCGCATGCGCAGCGGCCCGGCAGCGCGGCCAGTGCGCCTGCGCTCCTCCACCAGGGCCGTCAGGCGCGGGTCGCTCATGTCCACCAGATGCCCGCGGCTCAAGCCCTGCAGCTTGGACGCATCGGTGCCGAACAGCAGCCCGGCGGCGGCATTGCCCTCCAGCACCTGTCCGTCCGGGCGCGTGCGCAGCACGGCGTCGAAGCTGTGTTCGAAGAGCATGCGGAAGCGTGCCTCGGCCTTGAGGTTGGCTTGGGCCAGCGTGCGTGTCAGTGCCGCCAGCGCCAAAGACAGGCCGGCGCCAAAGAGCAGCAGCACCCAGGTGCTGTCCTGCCCGGCGAACGCACCACCGCGAGTGTGGGTGGTCAGCGTCCACTGGCGGTCGGCCACCGAGATGCGGCCACTCCACAGCGCTGGCGTGGTGTCGGCGGCGGTGCCGGCTTGCGAATCGAAGAGCAGGCCCTTCACCGGGCCGTCCAGGGCCTGTTCGTCGACGACGCGCAGGCGCAGCGCCTGCGCCACATGGGGCGCCAGCACCGAGCGCACCAGCGGCTGCACGCGAAAGCCGATGCCCACCACGCCCACAGCGCGGGCGCGCCGTTCGGCCTCGGTGGACGGCGTGGCGCCACCTCGGTAGAGCGCGGCGCGCACCACGAGGCTGGTCAGCGCCGGGTCCAGCGGCTTGTTGCGGTCGCGTGCCAGTTGCAGCGGGCCGGTGGCGACATAACGCCCGGTGGACAGCGCCACATCGACGTCAGCTCGATAGCGCTGGCCGGGGTCGTAGAGGTCGTAGCCGAAGGCCGGCGGGTCTTCGGGGTAGAGGTGGCGCAGCGCCATGTAGTCGGCACGCGGCCCGGCCGGGCGGATGCTGAACTCAGGGTGGCCCTGGGCCACCGCGCTGCGGTCTTCGCGCGCGCGCTGCTCGAAGGCTGCGCGCTGCTCTTCCCGCACCAGCTCGGCAATGAAGGTCACACCCAGGCCGGGGTAGCGCTCCTGCAGCGAGATGGCCTGCACGTAGTTCAGGAACTCGGCGTCGGTGGGCGACTGCTGCAGCACGCCGTAGACGCGCAGGCCGGGCAGCGTGTCGAGATAACTCTGCACCTTGTGCTCGAGCGCACGCGCCAGCTCAAGCGCCTCGCGTTGCAACAGCGCCTGGCGCTGCGCGCGTTCGCGCTGGAAAGACCAGGACCCGAGCACTGCCGTCAGCGCCAGCCCCGCAAGCAGTATCCAGACGGGCAGCCTGCGCAGCCGCGTCGTGGCTTCAGTGCTGGGGGAAGGGGTGGCGGGTGTCTGGGGCATGGTGACGCCGGGGCGCATCACGGCGGGCGGCGGCATCGATTCTGCGGCCTCACCCGCCGCCGCGCAGCCTACAGCGCTACAAACATCGCTTCAAACTGCGCAGTAACGATCCTGGATGTCCTTGTCGGCCAGCAAGGCGCGCGCGCTGCCTTCGTGCACGATCTGCCCCTGGTCGAGGATGTAGGCGCGGTCGCTGACGTTGAGTGCGCGCTCGACGTTCTGCTCCACCAGCAGGATGGTGGTGCCCTCGCGCTTCATGCGCGCGAAAAGCTCGAACATCTCGTCCACCAGCACCGGCATGATGCCCTCGCTGGGTTCGTCGAGCAGGATCATGCGCGGCTTGCTCATCATCGCGCGCGCGATGGCCAGCATCTGCTGTTCACCGCCGCTCATGCTGGTGCCTTCCTGGTCCATGCGTTCGGCCAGGCGCGGAAAGGTCCGCGCAATCTCGGCGATGCGCGCTGCCTCGTGCTTGCCGTCCTTGCCGGCGATCAAGCCCAGGCGCAGGTTCTCGCGCACCGTCAGGCCGGGCACGATGCGGCGGTCTTCCGGCACGTAGGCCAGGCCCAGGTGGTAGCGCGTGTGCGCCGGGCCGCTGAGGATCTCCTTGCCGTCGAACTGCACGCTGCCGGCGCGGCGCGAGATCAGGCCCATGATGGTCTTCAGCGTCGTCGTCTTGCCGGCGCCGTTGCGGCCCATCAGCGTGACGATCTCGCCGGCGCGCACCTCGAAGCTGAGGCCCTGCACCACGTGGCTGGTGTCGTACCAGGCATCGAGTTGGTCGACCTTCAACATCGCTTCAGCCCTGCCCGAGGTAGACGCGCCGCACGTCCGAATTGGCCTTGATGTCGGCCGGGGTGCCTTCGGCGAGGAACTCGCCGTGGTGCAGCACGAGCAAGCGCTCGCAGATGCCCATCACCAGTTTCATCTTGTGTTCGACGAGGATCACGCTGCGCTCGGCGGCCAGCGCGGTGATGAGGTCCATCATCACCACGGTTTCTTCCGGGCTCATGCCGGCGGTGGGCTCGTCCATCAGCAGCAGCTCGGGCTCGGCGGCCAGCGCCATGGCCACTTCCAGCGCGCGCTGCTGGCCGTGGGCCAGGTCGGCTGCCGGGCGCCTGGCGTGCGCAGCCAGGCCCACACGCTGCAGCAGCTCGCTGGCGCGCGCATCCACTTCCGTCATCACCGCGCGCGGCTTGAAGAGCTGGTAGCGCGCGTGCCGCATCTGCACTGCGACGCGCACGTTCTCAAAGGCGCTGAGCTGCTTGAACACGTTGGTGATCTGAAAGCTCTTGGCGATGCCGATCCGCGCGAATTCGTGCTGCGCCAGGCCG
>JANMMD010000085.1:0-5240 GCA_031372905.1 Betaproteobacteria bacterium | reverse complement strand
GCCCCAGGGCCAGGCCGCCACCATCAGGTGGATGTCGTTGCCCTTGGGGCTGACGCCCAGCTTCTTGTCGCCGATCCAGATCAGCGGGCGCAGGTAGCAGCTTTCCAGTTTGTTGACACGCACCACCTCGCGCTGCGCTTCCATCACCTGCTGTGGGGTGAAGGGGATCTTCATGCGCAGGATCTTGGCGCTGTTGAACAGGCGCTCGGTGTGTTCCTGCAGGCGGAAGATGGCCGTGCCGTGGCTGGCCGTGTTGTAGGCGCGCACGCCCTCAAAGGCGCCGCAGCCGTAGTGCAGGGTGTGGCTCAGCACGTGGATCTTGGCGTCGCGCCATTCGACGAGTTGGCCGTCCATCCAGATCTTGCCGTCGCGGTCGGACATCGACATGGGAACTCCTTCGGGGTGTGCGGGCAGCGATGAAGCTGCAGATTTTAGGTCTCGGGCTGGGTCTCGCCCGGCGTGGCGGCACGTTGCAGCTGCCAGTGCGTGACGTGGCCGCCGTGCAGCGTGACGTGCACCTCGTCGCCGGCCTCGTCGGCCCAGGCCCAGATTTCAGGCTGGTCGCTGACGCGCCGGCCCAGACTGAGCGTCAACCGCAGCACGCGCGGCAAGCGCATGCCGAGCTCCAGCCGCGCGTTCAGCATCACGGCGTTGGGCACGCGCCCCACGGGCCGCTGGCCGGCAATGCGCAGCGTGCGCAGGGCCTGGCTGAACTGCAGCAGCAGCCAGAACACCACCACCGTGAGCGCCAGCGCCACGCCCGGCCAGCCATACAGCGCATAGCCCGCGGCGAGTGCCGCCACGGCCAGCGCCCAGCCCAGAGCGGCCTGGGCCTTGGCAGAGAATCGCGGGGATGGCAGTGGCAACAACGGCTTTGCAGACATGGGTGATCAACCTTGACAGGGCGCCCGAACGACTCGCT
This sequence comes from Betaproteobacteria bacterium, assembly GCA_031372905.1. Classification (GTDB taxonomy): domain Bacteria; phylum Pseudomonadota; class Gammaproteobacteria; order Burkholderiales; family Burkholderiaceae_C; genus Rubrivivax. Next base: position 4,318 of record JANMMD010000085.1, on the reverse strand, counting down.
CGCATCAGTGCGCAATTGCAGCGTTTGCAGCTGCCCTACACACGCTTGGCTGCCGTGGATGCGAAGGCGCTGACGCCGGTTCAAAAAGCCGCGCTCGACGAGCCGGCCTTTCACCGCAAACATGGCATGACGCCGGTCGCGGGCGAGCTTGGATGTTACTTGTCGCACATCGAGGTGATGCGCGCTTTCATCGCCAGCGATGCCGAGTTTGCGCTGGTGCTGGAAGACGACGTGCTGCTGCAGGACAGCCTGCCTGCCGTGCTGCAGGGCCTGATGCAACACCCCGCGCGCTGGGACGTCGCCAAGCTCTCGGCGGTGCACCGCGGCACGCCGCAGCCTTACCTGGAGGTAGCGCCAGGCCACCAACTCGCGGTGATGTTGAGCCGATGCACCGGCAGCAGCGCCTACCTGATGAACCGCCAGGCGGCACGTGCCTACCTGCGCGAACCCGGCGGCCTGCTGCCGATGCAATTGCCCTACGACCATGTCTTCGACCAGGGCTGGCGCTTCGGCATCCAGTTCCGGCTGGTAACGCCCACGCCTTGCGGCCATGACGAGCACATCGCCAGCACCATCACGGCGCCGGCCGGGGTGAACCGCAAGTTCCACTGGACGCGGCGGCTGCCCACCTATGCCTACCGCGTGGGGAACGAGCTGCGCCGGCTGGCCTACGGGCTGCGCGAAAGCTGGCGAGAAAAACGCCGATAAAGGCGGCGCCAAGAACGAGCCTGAGGGCTCAGACGCGCTGCCCGTGGCCGATGTCGGCGCGCACGGCCGGCGGCAGGCGGTCGAGCACGAAACGCACCGCCAGCGGTATCAGCACCAGGTCGTCCACCAGGCCCAGCACCGGGATGAAGTCCGGTAGCAGGTCGATGGGCGACAGCAGGTAGAGCAGCATCAAGCCCACCGCTGGCTTCAGCCAGCGCGGCTGCAAGGGGTGGCGCAAGGCCTGCCACAGGTGGCGCGCATCGCCGCGCAGCAGCGCCCACAACATCGCAAACCGCTTCCACATGGCAAACCCTTCGCTGCAACCGAGACCCGGTAGTTTGGGCCGATGCGCCCCGCCACAAGAGTTGGGCCACATCACCCCAGGCCGCGCACGGCTTCAATGGCCTGCTCGACACGCTCCACCGCATGCACCGTCAGGCCTTCGATGGGCTTCTTCGGCGCATTGGCCTTGGGCACCACGGCCACGCTGAAGCCCAGCTTGGCGGCTTCCTTCAGGCGCTCTTGCCCGCGCGGTGCGGGCCGCACTTCGCCGGCCAGGCCCACTTCGCCGAAAGCGATGAAGCCGCGCGGCAGCGCCTTGCCGCGCAGGCTGCCCTGGATGGCCAGCAGCACGGCCAGGTCGGCCGCAGGCTCGGCGATGCGCACACCACCCACCGCGTTGACGAACACGTCCTGGTCGAGACACGCCACGCCCGCGTGGCGGTGCAGCACCGCCAGCAGCATGGCCAGGCGGTCGCGGTCCAGGCCCACGCTCAGCCGCCGCGGGCTGGGCCCGCCGCTGTCCACCAGCGCCTGGATTTCCACCAGCAGCGGGCGTGTGCCTTCCAGCGTCACCAGCACGCAGCTGCCGGGCACCGGTTCGCTGTGTGTCGACAGAAAGATTGCGCTCGGGTTGCTGACGCCGCGCAGGCCTTTTTCGGTCATCGCGAAGACGCCGATCTCGTTGACCGCACCGAAGCGGTTCTTGATGGCGCGCACGAGGCGGAAGCTGCTGTGCGTGTCGCCCTCGAAGTACAGCACGGTGTCGACGATGTGCTCCAGCACACGCGGGCCGGCCAGCGCGCCTTCCTTGGTGACGTGGCCCACCAGCACCACGGTGCAGCCGCGTGTCTTCGCCACACGGGTCAGCTGCGCGGCGCATTCGCGCACCTGCGCCACGCTGCCGGGGGCGGAATTGAGCTGTTCGCTGTAGACGGTCTGGATGGAATCGATGACGCAGAAGGCAGGGTCCTCGGCCTCGATGGCCGCGACGATCTTCTCCAGCTGGATTTCGGCCAGCACGCGCACCTGGGCGCCCGACAAGCCCAGCCGGCGCGAACGCAAGGCGATCTGCGCGCCGCTCTCTTCACCCGTCACGTACAGCACCTTCATCTGCGAAGACAGGGCATCCACGGCCTGCAGCAGCAGCGTGCTCTTGCCGATGCCGGGGTCGCCGCCGATCAGCACCACCGCGCCTTCGACGATGCCACCGCCCAGCACGCGGTCGAGCTCTTCCTGGCCGGTGGGCGTGCGTGCGATGTCGGCGGCTGCTATCTCGCTCAGCGTGGCCACGGGCTGGCTGCGGGCCAGCGCCTGGAAGCGCGTGTTGCGCGTGGCCGGGCCCGAGCCGGGCTTCTCTTCAGCCACCGTTTCGTCGAGCGTGTTCCAGGCCTTGCAGTGCGGACACTGGCCCAGCCATTTGGCATTCGTGCCGCCGCATTCGCGGCAGGTGTAGATCGTCTTGGCCATGCGGCATTGTGGGCCGCAGTGCCGATGTTCACGCTGCCGTGAAGTTGCCGTGGAAGCCCAGCGGCAGGGCATAGGGCAGCACGGCCTGCGCGATGGGGCCGTCTTCGATGTGCGCGGCGTCCAGCAGGTTCAGCACCGTGGCCTGGCGGCGGGCGTCGAAGGTGGTGCCCAGCAGCCAGGCGTCGAGCTCGCCGGTCTTGCCGGGCTTGGGCACGATCACGTGCTCCTCGGCGATCACGTGGGCGCCGTAGTCGTGGCGTCGCGCGCGGCCGGTGTGCATGTCCTGCAGCTGCACGCCATGCAGCAGCGAAAAGCCGTCGCGCCCGGCGTGCACCGGCCAGCCCGCGCCCGTGAGCAGCCAGCGCGCCGGCAGCCCCACGCGCAGCGGGTGCACACGCGGAAATTCCACATCGCCGGGGAAGGTCTGGCTTTGCACCCGGCCGCTGGCCAGGTTCAGGCGCAGCTGCTTGGCCAGCACGTCGCCGCCCGAGGTGGCCCGACCCGCCAGCAGCGCCACCGCGCCTTCGTCCAGAAACCACGCATCGGGCGCGCCGACATAACTCAACACCACCTCGCCGTCGCGCGTGTCGTGCGCGTTGCCGACGTGGAACACCATCTCCGGCGGCAGCTCGAAGACACGCCGGCGCGTGATGTCGGCCTTCTCCATCACCAGCACGCGCAGCGGCTCGGCCGGCTTCATCGGGAAGCGCCTGCGGCCGTCGGCGGGGCGTTGCGTGAAGTCGAAGCCGACCGGCGGCAGCGGCACCACCAGGTGGCGCTCGGTCACGGCCATGTCGTGCGCCATGCCGATGACGAAGGGCAGCTCGGCCACTTGCACGCGGGCCAGTTGACCCTGCGGGTCGATGTGCCAGACGATGAGCTTCTTGCCCGCCGTGCCGATGTTCCAAAGGTGGCCGCTGCTGTCGACCTTGGGGTGCGCTGAAAAGGGCAACTGCGCGAGATCGGGGCGCCACGTGACGGGGCCCGCCGTGGCCAGGTCTTTCGGGTCGAGGCCATAGGCCGAGCCGCCTTCCCACATCGCCAGCACGCGGCCGGCGTGCTCGATGGCGTTGGTGTTGGCGGTGTTCACGGCGTCGGGGCCGCTGATGGGCGGGCCGCCATCGATGTGCGTGCCGAGTGCCGGCATCAGGAAGCGCCCGGCCTGCTGTTCGGCACGCAGCTTGACGGTGCGCACCAGCCGGCCGCGGTGCTGCACCGCGCCGTCGCCGATGCGGAACTGCTGCACCATGCCGTCGCCGTCGAACCAGTGGTGGTAGCGCTCGCCGCCGCGCTCGAACAGCGCCGGGCCGTTGCGGTAAAAGCGCCCGCGCAGTTCGGCCGGCCAACGGCCGCGCAGCAGGGCGCTGCCGTCGAGGTTGCCGGTGGCGTCGGTCACGCCTTTCAGAGGCGTGAGCAGCGGCTGGTGGGCGGCCGCTGCGTCGAAGTCCTGCGGCCTTGCGGTGGTGGCATTTGTGTTGGCATTCGCGGCTGGGTGCGCGCACAGCGCGCCCAGGCCAGTGGATGCCGGGATGCCGGCAGAGGCGAATGCTTGAAGGAGTTGGCGGCGTTCCATGGCGGCCCCTCAGATCGACATCTTCACGGCGATGACGCTGCCATCCAGCGCCACCTTGCCCGTGTCCCACTGGGGCCCGAACATGCCAGGGTTGCCCGAGGAGCCCCAGGGCTCGGTGGGCATGCCCATCAGGTTGCGCGACATCCGGCCGTCGCCGTCGAGATCCTGGAACAGCATCAGCGCCACCTCGGTGCCGCTCAGGCCGCAGAGCTGCACGTTCATGGTCGCGTCACCGGCCGGCACACGCAGCTGCGCCAGCGGCTTCTTGCCATAGGTGTCGGCGCTGCC
>JANMMD010000074.1:0-5015 GCA_031372905.1 Betaproteobacteria bacterium | reverse complement strand
GTCTGCGTCACGTGGGTCAGCACACAACTCTGCGTGGGAATGCCGTGACGCTGGATCAATTCATCCAGAAACTGCAGCAGGCCGCCGATGACGGCCGGGCTGTCGCTGGCCGGGTTGATGCCGATCATCGCGTCGCCGCAGCCGTACATCAGGCCGTCCAGCACGCTGGCGGCGATGCCGCGCGCGTCGTCGGTGGGGTGGTTGGGCTGCAGGCGCACGGCCAGCCGCCCGGGCAGCCCCAGCGTGTTGCGGAAGGCGGTGGTGACCTGGCACTTGCGCGCCACGAGCATCAGGTCTTGGTGGCGCATCAGCTTGCTCACCGCGGCCACCATCTCGGGCGTGAGGCCGGCGCCGAGCGCACGCAGGGCATCGGTGCTGGCCTCACCGCCCAGCAGCCAATCGCGAAACCCGCCGACGGTGAGGTGGGCCACGGGCGCGAAGGCCGCGGCATCGTGGCTGTCGACGATGAGGCGCGTGACCTCGTCGTTTTCGTAGGGCACCAGGGCTTCGTGCAGAAACTGCCGCAAGGGCACGTCGGCCAGCGCCCAGCGCGCCGCGACGCGCTCCTCGGCGCTTTCGGCGGCGATGCCGGCCAGCACGTCGCCCGAACGCAGCGGTGTGGCGCAGGCCATCAAGGTCTTGAGATCCTCGAAGCGGTGCACGCGCTGGCCGATGACATGCTGGTAGCCCATGGCTGATACCGAAGTGATGCGCCCGGGCGCGAGCTTAGGGCTTCGGCGGTGCGGCGGCTGCCAACGCTGGCGCGCGCCGTGCATCGATGGCGGCCAGCGTGTCGATCAGGGCCTGGGCAGCCGCCGGGTCGGTCTGCGCCAGCTGCTGCGCCATGCGTTGCAGCGGTTCGAAGGCGGGGCGGAAATCGGGGCTGGTCTGCAACACGGCCAGCAGCGGCGCCTGCACCTGCGCCAGCATCTGCCGCACGTCGGCGCTGGGGCGCACTGCACGGCCCACCTCGAGGAAGCGGTCACGCGCGGCCCAGTAGGCGGCCAGGCGCGGCGGGCCTGCGGGGTCGGTGCCGGCTTCGATCAGCACCGCGGGCTCTGCGGGCGTGGCGCCGAGTTCGCGCAGCAGCGCCAGCAGTCGGTCGGCGGGCAGCGAATCGGGCACGTAGGTGATGCGCGGCGCGCGGTAGGCCACCACCGGGCGGTCGTCGGTGTTCAGTGGTGCCGCGGCCGCAAAGCGCCGCAACCCTTGCGCATCGGCCACCAAGCTGCCGAGCACGGCCATCGCATCGCCCAGACCGAAATCCGCCAGGCGCTGCGGCCCACCGCGCAGTCCGCCATAGCCGGCCAGGCGCATCTGCACGGCCTCGAGGCTGAACCGCGGCGCGTCGGGCCGCGCCAGCAGCCCCAGCACCGGCGTCTGCAGGCTGTTGGTGGCCAGCAGCGCGGCGCCGTCGGGGTAGACCGCCAGGAAGGACTGCACGACGCTGCGCAGCGTGTCGAGATCGATCTGGTGCAGCGGCAGCCATTGGCAGAACAAGCCACCGGGCGCCAGGCGCGCGCGGACGGCGCGAAAGTGCTCCACCGTGTAGAGCAGGCCCGAGCCGCTGCGCGCGGGGTGGAAGTTGTCGCTGACGATCAGGTCGTAGCGGGGGCCGGCGGCCTTCACGTAGCGGCGGGCATCGGCGGCAATCAGCCGCGGGCTGCGGCCGGCTGGCAGCTCAGCGTTCGTGAACAGCGCCGAGGCCTCGATGACCTCGGGCAAGAGCTCGGCGGCATCCACCTGCAGCGCGGGGTCGGCCACGGCTGCAGACGCCGTGACGCCGGTGCCCAGGCCCAGGAACAGGGCCCGCTGCGGCGCGGGGTGCAGCAGCTCCGGCAGCAGCGCCTGCCGCGCGTCGGCCAGCAGAGTGGCGCTGCTGCCTTCCTGCTGCCGGTTATTGATGCGCAGGCGCGCCACGCCGTCGGCGTCGGCCACCACGCTGACGGCGGCCAGCGCGCCTTCGCGGTAGCTCAGCACGCTGCCGCCCTCGGGCACGGTGATGAAAGCCAGCGGCGGCGCCAGCAACGCGGCAGCCAGCGCCGCCGCGGCCACGCCGCCTGCCCAGGGCTTCAGCCAGGTCTTGGGGCTGATGAGCAGCACATAGGCCGCCGCCACGAAGAGCAACGCCCCCCGGCTGCCCAGCAGTGGCACCAGCGCCCAGGCCACCAGCGGCGGTGCCGCGGCCGCGCCCAAGGTGTTGGCGCCGAGCGTCGTGCCCAGGCCCACGCCAGCCCTGCGCGCCTGGGTGGCGAGGTGGCTGAACAGCGCCCCCATCGCCAGCGTGGGCAGCGCAAAGGCCAGCAGCGCCGGCAGGGCTTCGCCAGCGAGTGCCCACGCGACGCTGGCGACCTCCGCAGTGCCGCGCCAGGCCAGGGGCGCATCGCGCAGATGCTCGGCGCCCCACAGGCTGGCGGTGCCGATCAGGCAAGCCCAGGCCACCAGGGCCAACAGCCTGTTCCGCGTCTCCACGCCGGGTTGTGCGGGCGCCCAGCGCGCATACGCGGCGGCGCCCAGGGCCGTGCCCGACAGGTAGATGGCCAGCAGCAAGGCGAAGGTGTAGACCGTGTTTTCAGTGACCTGGCTGAGCACGCGCACGACCAAAACTTCGTAGGCGATGCCGAGAAAGCCCGTGGCGGCCAGCAGCGGCCACGTGCGCTGCGCTGCCCGCGGCGCATTCGGCAGCGTGTCTGAGGCAATGCCGGGCGCAAGCGATGCTGCGGCGCCGCCAAGCGCTGGCTGCGTGCGTGGCGCCAGGGCCAGCGCAATGCCCGCACACAGCAGATTCAAGACCGCACAAGCCGCTGCCGTGCGCGCCAGCCCGATGCTCGGCACCAACCAGAAAGCCGTGGCCAGCACGCCCAGCACGGCACCCAGGGTGTTGCTGGCGTACAGCGCGGCTATCGGCGAAGTGCGCGCGGCCAGGCCGGCCAGCACACGCTCCATCGCCGGCAGCGTGGCGCCCATCGCGGCCGTGGCCGGCAGCAGCAGCAGGAAGCAGCCGATGAAGGCCACCGCACCCTGCCACAGCGCGCCGGGCGGTTCGCCCATCAGGCCCATCAAGCCCAGCAAGGCATCGCTGATCGGCGCCATCGCCAGCGCCAGCACGAGGCTCCACAGCGCGATCAGCAACTCGCAGCCGGCATACCAGCGCGCCGGGTACGGGCTGCGGTCGATGCGCCGCGCGAGCGCCAAGGCGCCCAGCGCCAGGCCCCCGAAGAAGGCCGTGATGACGGCGAAGACCGCGGCGGCCTCGTGCCCCAGCCAACGCGAAGCCTGCTGCGTCCACACGATCTGGTAGCCCAGGCCGGCGAAGCCCGAGGCCACCATCAGCGCCAGCACGGCGCGGTGGCGCTGGTGATGACCCCTCGCTACGCTCGCTTCAGCCACTGAAGCTGACGGCGTAACCCCAGGAATCCAGCCGCGTGGGAATGGCATTGAAGGCCAGGCTGATGCGTAGCGCGCCCGGGTTGGGCGGCACGGCATGCATCAGATAGCTGGGAAACAGCACCAGGTCACCGGGCTCGGGCGCGGGGCTCACCCACTTGTCGGCGCTGTAGGGCGTGGGCCGGGTCCGGGCATGGTCGTTGCGGAACGCGAAGTCGGTGCCGCCAGGGGACTTCATGAAAACGGTCTGCGAATCGGCATGGGTGCCCGTCAGGTAGACCACGCCCGAAATGAAGCTGTTGGCGTGGTTGTGCATGGCCTGGTGGCCACCGGTGTCCAGCAGGTTGACCCACATCTCCTTGATCGACCAGCCCAGGGCCTCGCCAAACATCTGCTCGCCCATCACCACGAGCTTGGGCGCGATGAGTTGCGCCGCCTGGCCGAACAGCGGGCTTTCGCCCGGGGCCAGCATGCGTGTGTGCGACAGATGGGGCGAGGTGTTGTTCTCGCGGTCGGCCCGGGCGCCGAAATGCGCCACCAGTCCCGCCACGAGGGGCAAAGGCAACACGCCCTTCGCGCGCAGGAAGGGCGTGGGAAAAAGACCGATGACGTCGTGGCTCATCGCGGCATTGTCAGCACGGGCCGCACGCGTCGCAACGCGTACGGCCCCCTCAGGACGACCAGGATGCTCAGTCCTTGCGTCGACGTGCAGCGAACAGGCCGATCGCCAACAGGCCGGCGGCCATCAGGCCGTAGGTGCCAGGCTCGGGAACGGCCGACAGGATCAGGTTGTCGGCGGTGATGAAACGCTCGATGTCGGGCGTGGCCACGCTGACGCTGATGAAGCGCAGCGGCACGTCCGAGATGAAGCCCGAGAAGGTGGTGGACGAAGCGTTCACGGCCTGCGTGAGGCTCAGCCCGTTGACGTCGGTAGCCGTGATGCGCACGGTCGGGGCCGGGTTGGTGCCGCCGTTGGCACCGACCGCTTCGCCGAAGATGTTCGAACGGAAAAAGTTGCCGCCGAAGCTCAACACGTTGGGCGACAGCAGGTTGAGCACCAGCGAATCACTGAACCAGGTGGTCGACAGGCCGATGCTGCCGGCCAGCGGCGCAACGAACAGCCCCGACTCGGCAGGTTCGTTGAAGGTCGTCGCCGCGGTGTAGCGGAAAGCACCGGCGCTGCGGGTGATCGACAGATCGGGCAGGAAGCTGTTGATCGTCAGATCGCTGAAACGGTCGGTGCTGCCAGCGGCGAACGCGGGCGAAGCGGCCGAGCTCGTGAAGGTGATGACGGCATGGGCCGCGCCAGCGGCGCAGAACAGGGCGGCCGCAGCAATGTGCCGGATGGTGAAACGGGGCAGGTTCATGAACGCGTCCTGGGTGGGTGATGTTGTGCATCGACTATGCCGAGCGTTTGTGACGAAGCCGCGTCGCCGTCACCCCGGCCAGGAACACCCACCCCCCCTGGATGTGGGGTCCTCGATCGATGCCAGGGCTGTGGGCTCGTTCTGTCACAGGACGGTCAATTGCGCTGCCTATCGTGAGCGCAGCACGCAGACAACCCCAGGAGCAGGATTCATGTCACCACGATTCACCCACCACCCCATCGCATTGGCTGCGATGGCCGC
>JANMMD010000060.1:0-3893 GCA_031372905.1 Betaproteobacteria bacterium | reverse complement strand
CTTGCGCAGCCGGTGCAGCGTGTTGTCGAAGGAGTTGCGTGCCGCGTCACCGGCGGCGTCGGGCCACAGCGCGGCGGCGAGCCGGTCGATCGGCACCGGCCCACCACCCAGCGCGATCAGAACCTTCAACAGCTCCAGCGGTTTGCGGCTTTCCTTGCGCGCCGCTGCGCTCGCCTGCTCGCGCAGCAGCTCGAAGCCGCCGAGCAGGCGCACGCGCAGGGGCCAGGGCCAGTGTTCGTCCGCGCCGGGCGGCGCGGGCAGGGCGTGGCGGCGGATGAGTTGCAGCGTGAACGCGGGCTCGATGTCGTGGGCGAGTGCCAGCGCGGCCAGTCGCGACATCATGTCGCCGCAGCTGAAGGGCATGGGGCCAAAGTCGAAGCCCAAGCCGCGCCCGACCGCCAACGCTTCGCGCAGCGCACGCAAGGCACGCGTCGATTCGCCGCCTCGCAGCGCGAGGTTGGCCTCGATCAGCCCGGCCAGCCAGTGGTGCCAGCGGCACACGGCGTGGAAGGGGTGGGCCAGTACGCCAGCCAGCGCCGCCTCGGCGCCTTCCAGGTCATCCACCTGGGTGGCCGACAGCGCGCAGCCGAGCATGGCGATGTGCTCGCGCAGCGGCCAACCGCTGGCCTGGCCGCTGCGCACCGCGGCACGCATCAGCGCCTCGGCGCCGGTCCAGTCGGCTTCCAGCAGGCGCAGGATGCCGAGCTGGAAATCGTGCGTGGTGACGTCGATGGCACTGTTGGCATCGAAGCGCTGCGCGGCTTCGGCCAGGTGGTGGTGCGCTGCCGCGGCATCGCGGCCGGACACGGCGGCCAGGGCCATCATCAGATGCGCCTTGGCGCGTTGCGCCGGGGGTGCGGTCTCGGTCAGCGCGAGCGCGCTGCGGGCGTCGCGCAGCGCATCGTCGATGCGGCCCAGCAGCGACCGGATCAGCACCGACACGCCGTACCAGCGCAGCAGCGTGCCGGGCGCGACATCGGGCCCGGCGCTGAGGCGGTCGACTTTGAGCAGGAGGCGATCCAGCCGCACCGTCTGCCCCGTCCACAGCAGGTAGTAGGCGAGCGTGCCGAGCAGGATGCGCTGGCCGGGGCCGAGCGGCTGGTCCAGCAGTTGCTCGGCCGCGTCGGCCAGCGTGGCGGTGAGCTCGTGCGCGGTCAGCCGGTGCACGAAGGCGGCCAGCAGCCCGGGCAGCACGCGCAGGTCGGTGCGCGGATCCGGGTGCGCCAGGTAGCGCGGCGCGTGCTGCTCAAGCACAGGCACCCAGCCCTGCAGCGCGTGCAGGTTGGCGCCCATCGAAACGATGGCATCGGCGGCTGCGGCGGCGGTGCAGAAGGCGCCGTGGCCGTCCTCGCGCGCAGCATGGCCGCGGCGGGCGTGTTCCAGGTGGACGAGCGACCGGGCGGGGTCAGCTTCCAGCAGACACACGCCGAGCCAGTAGGCCGGCCAGGGCTCGTCGCGCAGCGCCTGCGGCAGCGCCATGATCCATTCGTGCAGGATGGCCGTGCGCCCCTGGGCAACGAAGCCGGCAGCCTCCGCCACGATGAGCGCGACCGCCGCGTCCCAGGCGCCGGCGCGCAGCAGCAGCACGATGGCCGCATCGGCCTGGCCGTGTTCGGCCAGCAGCCATGCGGCGTCTTGCTGCACACGTTGCAATGCGTCAGGGTCCAAGGTTTCGGCAGCCCGGGCCTGCAGGAAATCGCTGAAGAGGGCGTGGAAGGTGTAGACCGGCGATGTGCCTTCGCGGCGTTCCGTGAAGAGGCTGCGCTTGGCCAGGTCGGCCAGCAGTTCACCGGCGCCCGGGTGGCCGCTCAACGCGTTGGCCATTGCGGCGCTCGCGCTGGGCAGGAAGGCCACCCTCAGCAGCACCGCGACGTCGGCGGTGGTCATGGCCGCCAGCACCTCGCCGGCAAAGAGCGAGAAGAGACGCGAGCGCGCTGCGCCATCGCGCGCCGCCCCTTCCGCGCCGAGTTCGGCGCGCGTGGCCAGCATCAGGATCATTGCCGCGGCCCAGCCGTCGGTCAGCTGCTGCAGTTGTGCGGCGGGCCAGTCGCGGCCGTGCAAGGCCAGCAGCTGGCGCGTGTCGTCCACATCGAAGCGCAGCTGCGGCTCGTCCACCAGCGCCAGTTGCTGGGCCGAGAGCGCACGGGCGTAAGCATCGGGCGGCGGTTCGCGGCTGAGGAAGACGACGCTGCAGCCTTCAGGCAGATCGGCCAGCGAAGCGGCCAGTCCGGCATGGATGGCCGGTGCAGGGCCGATCTCCTGCATGTTGTCGAGCACCAGTGCCCACGGGCCGGCGAGGCTGGCCGACAACTGGCGCATGGTTCGGCGGATGAAACCGGACACGTCACGCAGATCGTCGGCGCCTGGCGGCGCGACCTTTGGCCATCTGGCATTTGCGGCGGCCCCGGCGGCCAGCAGGGCACCTGCAAAGCTGGCGGCGTCGGCGTCGGCCGCATCGAGCTGCAGCCACAAACACGGCACGCCGCGGTTCTCCAGGTAGGTGGCGGTGAGGGTCGTCTTGCCCATGCCGGGTGGCCCGGCGATCCACAGCCCGCAGGACGCCTGATGCGCGTCGAGCACCGCGAACAGCCGCTCGCGCAGGAACACCCGCCCAAGCCGCGGCGGGCGGTACCTGCCGAGCGCACTGACGGCGGACGTGGGCGGTCTGGGCACCGCTTCATCTTAGGGCGACCGCGCCTGCCAGGCCTGCGCGTGCTTGCATGCAGCCTCGATAGACCTGCTGGCCGTGTCGGCCGACCCGCCTGGAGTGATCCCAAGCCCAAACCATCCGGCATGAGCGTGATGCAGCGCAGGCCCGGCAGCGTCGCCAAGGGCGCCGCGTTCGTGATGACGCCGGCCAAGCGGGCGGGCCGCTCGCTCAAGCCCCGGAGGCCTGCAGCATCTGCACCACCTGGACCGCTGTGCGCACGCGCGACATGCGCGGGAAGATGCGTGTCATGAATTGCGCATGGTTGTCCGCTTCTGGCGAACTGCAGGCGTCGCTGGCGATGACGAGTTGATAGTCGAGGTCGCGCGCCGCGTAGGCGGTGCTGGCCACCCCGACATCGGTGCTGCCGCCGCACAACACCAGGTTGCTGATTCCGCGGGTGCGCAGCGCCAGGTCGAGGTAGGTGCCGTGGAAGGCGCTCCACCGGTGCTTGGGAATCAGGTAATCCTCGGGACGCGGTTGCAGCTCTTCGACGATGCGCGTCTGCGCGGTGCCGCCCGTCAGCAGCGGCTGGTGCAGAGCGGCCTGGCCGGGGGCGATGGGGCGCAGGCGGTTGTCGGTGTCGCGCAGGATCACGGCGCTGGTGGCGCGGTCGGCGCGGTGGTCGGCGTGGGCGTAGGCCACCATGCAGCCGGCCGCACGCATGGCCTGAAGCAGATGCCGGGCCTGCGCGAGCACGGGTTCGTAGCGCGCACGCGTGGCGACGTCCTTGTTGACGTGGCCGTGCAGCAGGTCGAAGACCAGCAGCGCGGTGCGCGAAGGGTCCAGGGCGTCGGCGTTCATGGGCTCGTATGTCGGCTTGTTCATCGGCTGCTGCCCAGCACGATCTCGGCATACAGCTTCTTCCACTTGGCGTCTTCGTCGAGCACCACCGCCGGGTCGACGAAGACCAGCGGCAGTTCGTGCGCACGGTGAGGCAGGCGCTTGTTGGCGGGCACGTAGCCGCCCTGCGCCAACACGGCCTGGCCTTCGGGGCTGAGCAGGAAATCGGCAAACAACACGGCCGCGTGCGGGTGCGGCCCGGCGCGCGGAATGCCCACGCCGTTGGCACGCCCCACTGCCGGCGCCATGGCGAACCACTCCAGGGGCGCGCCCTTGGCCTTCAGCTTGTCGGCGCCATGGCTGTAGACGGTCAGTGCCATCGGCACCTCGCCCGAGCCGACCA
>JANMMD010000049.1:0-2165 GCA_031372905.1 Betaproteobacteria bacterium | reverse complement strand
GCTGTTGATGCTGACGCCGCGCGTCTTGTCGGCATACCAGTCTTGCCAGTGGTCGTAGCTGAAGTGTTCACCGTCGATGTGCATCACCTGCAGCATCGGGATGGCGTACTTCTTCGCGAAGGCGAAGTCGCGCTCGTCGTGGGCGGGCACACCCATCACGGCGCCGTCGCCATAGCCCATCAGAACGTAGTTGCCTACCCACACCGGCACGTCCTGGCCGGTGATGGGGTGCTGCACGTGCAGGCCCAGCGGCAGGCCGGCCTTGTCCTTCAGCGCCATCTCGGCTTCGGTCGTGCCGCCCTTTTTGCACTCTTCGATGAAGGCGGCCACCAAGGGCCGCGTGGTCGCGGCGAGTGCGGCCAGTGGGTGCTCGGGGGCGACGGCGCAGAAGGTCACGCCCATCAGCGTGTCGACGCGCGTGGTGAAGACGAAGAGCTTGCCGCCCTGCACCAGCCGGCCTGCGGCGTCGGTGATGCTGTGCGGGAAGGCGAAGCGCACGCCCTCGCTCTTGCCGATCCAGTGCTCCTGCATCAGGCGCACGCGTTCGGGCCAGCCGTCGAGGTAGTGCGGCACGGTGCTGTCGTTGACACCGCTCAGCAGCTCTTCGGCGTACTGCGTGATGGCGAGGTAGTAGCCCGGAATCTCGCGCTTCTCGACGATGGCGCCGCTGCGCCAGCCGCGCCCGTCCACCACCTGCTCGTTGGCCAGCACGGTCTGGTCGATGGGGTCCCAGTTCACGACCTGGGTCTTCTTGTAGGCGATGCCTTTCTCCAGCATCTTCAGGAAGAACCACTGGTTCCACTTGTAGTAGCTGACATCGCAAGTGGCGAGCTCGCGGCTCCAGTCGAAGGCCAGGCCGAGGGGCTGCATCTGCGCCTTCATGTCGGCGATGTTGGCGCGTGTCCACGCGGCGGGCGGCACGTTGTTGGCCATCGCCGCGTTCTCGGCCGGCAGGCCGAAGGCGTCCCAGCCCATGGGCATGAGGACGTTGTAGCCCTTCATGCGCAGGTAGCGGGCCATCATGTCGTTGATGGTGTAGTTGCGCACATGCCCCATGTGCAGCTTGCCGCTGGGGTAGGGCAGCATGCTGCAGGCGTAGAACTTGGGGCGCGAGGCGTCCTCAAGGACGGTGGTGGCGCCGCTATGCTGCCAATGCAACTGCGCGGCCGATTCGACCTCGGCGGGGACGTATTTGTCGTTCATCGGCCGATTCTACGAAGCGGCCTCCCTGTCGACGGCGCGCGCGCTGCTTACTTCGCAGCGGCAGCCGGCGCTTCGGTCACCAGGCCGATGCGGTTCAAGCCCGCCGCCTGCACCCAGCCCATCACCTCGGCCACACGGCCGTAGGGCACCCGCCGGTCGGCACGCAGCTGGACCTCGGTGCTGGCGTCGCGCTGCGCGGCCTCGCGCGCGCGCTGCGTGACCAGCGCCTCCGCCTGCGCCGCTTCGAGTTTCTGCTCGCCCAGGTAGAGCGCGCCTTGCTCGTCGATGGCAATGGCCACGAAGGCCGGCGCATCGCTCGGGCCGCCGGCTGCGCTGCTGGGCAGGTCGAGCTTCAGGCTGCTGGCCATCAGCGGCGCGGTGATGATGAAGATCACCAGCAGCACCAGCATCACGTCGATCAGCGGCGTCATGTTGATCTCGCTCATCGGGCGCGCGCCGGGGTTGCGTTCAAGCCGCCCGAAAGCCACGTCAGCGCTCGCCTTCGTTGCTGCCCGGCGCCATCACTTCACGCAAGTCGTGGGCGAAGCCTTCCAATTCGGCCTCACAGGCCGCCACCCACTTGCCGAAGACGTTGTAGGCCAGCACCGCCGGCACGGCCACGGCGATCCCGGCGGCGGTCATGATCAACGCCTCGCCGATCGGGCCGCTGACCTTGTCGATGCTGATGCTGCCGGCCGCGGCGATGCCCGCCAGCGCGTGGTAGATGCCCCAGACCGTGCCGAAGAGACCGACAAACGGCGCTGTGCTGCCGACGCTGGCCAGCAGCACCTGCCCCCACTGCAGGTGCGCCAGGCCGCGGTGCAGCGCGTCGCGCAAGCGGCGCGTGAGCTGCGAGCCGGCCTGCCCGGCGCCTTCCAGCGTGCCGGCGGCGGGGCGTGCCATCGCTGCGTCGAGCAGCGGCACCAGCACCTGTTCGCGGTCCATCGCGCGCAGCCGTGCGC
>JANMMD010000387.1:0-4140 GCA_031372905.1 Betaproteobacteria bacterium | reverse complement strand
GCCGAAAACGAAGCGCTGATGCGCGCACGCGTCACGCAGCTGTGGCAGACGCGCATGCTGCGCACCACCAAGCTGACCGTGGCTGACGAGGTGGAGAACGCGCTCAGCTACTACGGCACCACTTTCCTGCGCGAGATACCGCGTCTGTACCGCGAGATCGAACGCGCGCTGCCCGGCCACGCCATCGCCAGCTTCCTGCGCATGGGCCACTGGATAGGCGGTGACCGCGATGGAAACCCCAATGTCACCGCCGCGACGCTGACGCATGCGCTCAAGCGCCAGGCCGAGGTGGCGCTGCGTTTCTACCTGACCGAGGTGCACGAACTCGGCGCCGAGCTGTCCATCAGCGGCACGCTGAGTGCGGTGTCGCCCGAGATGCTGGCGCTGGCCGCCGCCTCGCCCGACGAGAACGAACACCGCCAGGACGAACCCTATCGCCGTGCGCTGATCGGCATCTACGCGCGCCTGGCCGCCACGCTGCAGGCCCTCACCGGCACCGAAGCGCTGCGCCACGCGGTGGCGCCGCAGAACGCCTATCCCGGGCCCGAGGCGTTTCTGCACGACCTGCAGATCATCGAGGCCTCGCTCGCCGGCCACCACGCGCAGGCGCTGGTGGGCCCGCGCCTGGCACCGCTGCTGCGTGCGGTGCAGGTCTTCGGCTTCCATCTCGCCACGCTGGATCTGCGCCAGAGCAGCGACAAACACGAGGCCGTGGTGGCCGAGCTGCTGCGCGTGGCGCGCATCACGCCCGACTACGGCGCCCTGCCTGAAGCCGCACGGCGCAGCTGCCTGCTGGCCTTGTTGAACGACGCGCGCCCGCTGCGCGTGCACGGCGCCGCCTACAGCACGCTGGCCCGGGACGAACTGGCGATCTTCGAGACCGGGCGTGAGGCCCTGGGGCGCTACGGCCGCGAGGCCATCCGCCACTGCATCATCAGCCACACCGAAGAGGTGAGCGACCTGCTGGAAGTGCTGCTGCTGCAGAAAGAAACCGGCTTGCTCACCGGCACGCTGGACGAGGCCGGCACACACGCCGCACTGATCACCGTGCCGCTGTTCGAGACCATCGGCGACCTGCGCCGCAGCGAACCCATCATGCGCGAGTTCTACGCGCTGCCCGGCGTGCAGGCGCTGGTGCTGAACAGCGGCGCCGAGCAGGACGTGATGCTGGGCTACAGCGACAGCAACAAGGACGGCGGCAGCTTCACCAGCCACTGGGAGCTCTACCGCGCCGAAACCGCGCTGGCGGCGCTGTTTGCCGAGATGAACGGCGCCTGCGCGGACACCGGCACCGGCACGGGCACACCGATCACGCTGCGCCTCTTCCACGGCCGCGGCGGCACCGTGGGCCGCGGCGGCGGGCCCAGCTACGAGGCCATCCTGGCGCAGCCGCCGGGCACGGTGAACGGGCAGATCCGCCTCACCGAACAAGGCGAGGTGATCGCCAGCAAATACGCCAACCCCGAGATCGGCCGCCGCAACCTGGAAACCCTGGTGGCGGCGACGCTGGAGGCGACGCTGCTGCACCCCACCAAGACGGCGCCGAAGGCGTTTCTGGAGGCCGCAGCCGCCATCAGCGAGGCCAGCTTCCAGGCCTACCGCGGTTTGGTCTACGGCACGCCAGGCTTCACCGACTACTTCTTCGCCGCCACGCCCATCCGCGAGATCGCCGAGCTCAACATCGGCAGCCGCCCTGCCAGCCGCAAGGCCAGCCGCGCCATCGAAGACCTGCGCGCCATCCCCTGGGGCTTCAGCTGGGGCCAGTGCCGCATGGCGCTGCCGGGCTGGTGCGGCTTTGGCAGCGCCATCGAAGTCTTTTTGTCCGAGGGCGACCGCGCCGCGCGCACCGCGTTGCTGCAGCGCATGCACAGGCAGTGGCCGTTTTTCCGCACGCTGCTGTCCAACCTCGACATGGTGTTGGCCAAGAGCGACCTGCGCATCGCCGCGCGCTACGTCGAGCTGGTGGAGGACAAGAAGCAGGCCAAGCGCATCTTCGGCCTGCTGAAGGCCGAGTGGCAGCGCGCGAGCGACGCGCTGCTGCTCATCACCGGGCAGACCGAGCCGCTGCAGGGCAACCCGGCGCTGGCGCGCAGCATCGCGCACCGCTTTCCCTACCTCGACCCGCTGAACCACCTGCAGGTGGAACTGATGCGCCGCTTCCGCACGCGGCGTGAAGGCCAGGCCGGCGTGGACCGGCTGCAGCGCGGCATCCATTTGTCGATCAACGGCATCGCCGCGGGGCTGCGCAACACCGGTTGAGGGCACCCCCCCCGGTTCACGGGGGCTCCGAAGGCCCGGCGCATCCGTGCCAGCACCGCGTGCGTAGGGAAGCGGACGGACAGCACCTGCCCGCGGGGCGGGCCTGGACGTCGACCCGACAACCTTCAGGAGTGAAACCATGAGCACAGCTTCGTTCGTCCGCACCGCCCTCCAGGCCGCGGCCCTCGCAGCGCTGGCCGCCACGGGCAGCGCACACGCGCAATGGCTGGTGGGCGTGACCAGCAGCAACCAGATCGCACGCTTCGACGTGATGAACCCCGGCGCCGCGACCAGCGTGGCCATCACCGGCCTGGACGCCGGAGACCGCTTCATCGGCCTCGACCTGCGCCCGAGCAACAACACCCTCTACGGCCTCACGCTGTCCAACCGCGTCTACACGATCAACGAAACCACGGGCGCGGTCAGCTTCGTGGCGGCGCTGTCGAGCGCGGTGGTGAACAGCAGCCAGGGCTGGGGCCTGGACTTCAACCCGGTGGCCGATTTCTCGGGCGCGGCCTCGCTGCGCCTGGTGGGTGCGGGCGGCGGCAACTACGCCGTCAACGTGAACACCGGCGCCGTCACCACCGCCACCCCGATAGCCACCGGCTACACCGGCGTGGCCTACATCAACAGCACACCCGCCGGCGCGCCGGCCACCACGGGCCTGTACTACATCAACAGCAGCACCGACAGCCTGGGTTTTGCCTCCACCGGCTTCAACAACCCGACCATCAGCACCGTGGGCAGCCTGGGCCTGGACGCGCTGGGCGCCAACGGCTTCGAGATCCTGGGCAACGGCCAGGCCTACGCGGCGTTGAACCTCGACAACGGCAGCCTGGCCACGGGGATCTACAGCATCAGCCTGACGACCGGTGCCGCGACGCGGCTGGGCGAATTCAACGGCACGCTGTCGGGGCTGACGGTGTCGGCGGTGCCCGAGCCCGGCACCTACGCGCTGATGCTGGCGGGGCTGGCGCTGGTGGGCTTCAGCGCGAAGCGGCGCTCGGGCTGCTGAAGCGGCTTACGCCGCCAGCGCGGCACGCACGGCGGCGAGCTGGCGGCGCGAGACCGCCAGCCATTCGTCCAGCGGCGCCACGCGCACGGCCCAGCCACCGCCTTCGTCACTGCCTTCGTCACCGGGTTCGGCGGCATCGCGCAACGCCAGTTCGCGGATGGCGTGGCGCGCCACCAGCGCGTTGCGGTGGATGCGGATGTAGCCACCGTGTCCGGTCTGCGCAGCCTCGGGCCCGGCCAGCGCCGCCAGGCGCTGCTCCAGCTCGGCCAGCGATTCATCGAGCACGTACTCGTGCAGCGGCGTGCGCAGCGTCACGTACTTCTGCCCGGCCTTCAGCACCAGAACCTCGGGCAAGGGCAGGCGCAGCACGCGGCCGCGGTCGCTCACCACCAGCACCGGTGAGTCCAGCAGCGCGGCCTGCATCGTGCTCAGCGGCTGCAGGCGCTGGCGCACGCGCTGCAGCGCATCGCGCAGGCGCTCGCTGCGCACGGGCTTGGTGAGGTAGTCCACCGCGTCCAGCTCGAAGGCCTTCAGCGCATGCTCGGCATGCGCGCTGACGAAGATCACGGCCGGCGGCTGCGGCATCGCGCGCAGGCGGGCTGCCAGGTGCAGGCCCTCGTGCGGCGTGAGGCCGGGCATGCGGATGTCCAGCAGCACGGCGTCCACCGCGTGCTGGTTCAGCAGCGCGAGGGCCTCGCCCGCATCGCCCGCCTCGGCGACCACGTTGACGTCGAACTCCGGCAGGCCCTGCAGCAGCGAGCGCAGGCGCAAGCGCGCCAGGGCTTCGTCGTCGACGATGAGCACGTTCATGGCCTCCCTCTCACGGCAGGGGCAGCACGATGCGGGCGTGGAACAGGTCGGGCTCG
>JANMMD010000338.1:0-6139 GCA_031372905.1 Betaproteobacteria bacterium | reverse complement strand
CCCGGCGATTGCGGCAGCTGCCCGACGCCGACGAAGTTGTTCGGCAGCAGCTGCGTGATGCGGTGGATGAGGTCGTTGCTGATCGTGGTCCACAGCCGGCTGGTGTCGGCATTGCCGACGTGGTGGGCCATGCCGGCCGCGCGCGGGCTGAACACCGAGAGGTCGCTGCCGCGGTCCTTCTGCAGCTTCAGCTGCGGCTGCAGGCTCTGCACGATCTGCTCGTCGCTGATGTTCAGGTCGGCGAGGCTCTTCGCCGCCGGCTTGCGCATCGCATCGGCCAGCCCTGCCAGCTGCTTGTCGCGGAAGGTGTGCAGCGCCGCAGGCTCGGTGGTGTAGTGGCAGTGGATGTCGATGATCATTTCGGGGGCAAGCTTGACGTGAATTCAGTGCGCACTCAGGAACTGCAGCAGGCGGGCCGGGACGTTGGTCTCCAGCTGCTCGGCCGGCGCGATGTCCCAGTACTCGCTGCCGGGCAGGCACTCTTCGAGATAGCGCGCGGCACTGGTGGCGTGCGAGTTGTCCTTGCCGGGCACGATGAGCGCGGGCACGTTCAGGCGCAGCAGTTCTTCGGGTTCGGCGCCGGGCGCGGTGTCGCGGTCGAGCAGCGCCCGCTGCGTGGCCACCACGGCGAGTTTGTAGCGCTCCACGTCCATCGCTGCGAAGGCCGCGGCGAAAGCAGGGTCGCTGCGCAGCACGCTCACCCACGGGCCGGCGCGCGGGTCTTCGGCGAAGCTCTTCGTCGATGCCCCGGCAAGCGCGAGCACGGCCGCCAGGCCCTCCTGCTGCACGTAGGCCAGGTGCTGCGCGAAGCGCTGCTGCCCGTTGATGCGGTACTTGGCACCGCCCACCGGCCAGTACAGCACCAGGCTGCGCGTGGCCTCGGGGTGCATCGCGGCGAAGGCCACCACGGGCGCACAACCCATGCAGCCGCCCATCAGGTGGGCTTGGGGGATGCCGAGATGGTCGAGCAGGCCTTTGCCTTGCGCCACGAAATCGGCCCAGGTCACACGCTGCACGCGGCCGCCGCTGTGGCCGGTTTCGCGGCGGTCGAAGACGATGCACTGGAAGTGGGCCGTCAGTGTGGCCATCATCTTCGTCTTGCCGTAGACGCCGAGCGTGGACCATTTCTCCAGCGTCGCATCGAAGCCGCCCGGGCTGAACATCAGGAGCGGCTCGCCCCGGCCCAGCACCTCGTAGCGGGTGGTGATGCCGTCGATCAGCGCGGTGGCCATGTCAGCTCGCTTTGACGGGTATGCCGCCCTTGATCTGCCGTCCGGCGCGCACGTCCTCGCACAGCGAAGTCAGCGCGTCCAGCGTGGTCTGCGCAACGTGGGCGTAGGTCTCGGGCGGGTTGTCGAGGGTGGTGGCCGCATAGCCGATGGCCGCGTTGGCCATGCGCATGCGGCCGTCCAGCCACGGCCCGCCGCCCAGGCCGCCGATGACCGGCAGCTTCACCGCCGCCACCACCGCCGGGCCGGCCACAGGGCCGCTGTGCGTGAAGTCGAGCAACGAAGCGCCTGCGGCTTCCAGGCGCTGGGCCTCTTCCACCAGCTGCACGGTCAGCGTCGGCGGCAGCTGCACGCCCACCTTCAGCGTGCTCTTGTAGTCGACCCCGTGCTTCAGCGCGGTGTGCGGCGTGATGCCGAACTGCGCAAACACCGGGATGCCGGCACGCGCGATGGCGGCCACGGCCTCGGGGAAATCGGCCGCGCCATCGAGCTTGACCATGTCCACGCCGGCTTCCTTGACGAAGCGGATGGCGGCACGCAAGGCGGCATCGGGGCCTTCCTGCAGCGGGCCGTAGGGAAAGTCGACACTGACGAGCGCCCGCTTCACGCCGCGCCGCACGGCCTTGGTGACGACCATCATCTCGTCCATCGTCACCTCCAGCGGGTTGGCGTGGCCCCAGAGGTTGATGCCGACGGTGTCGCCGACGCTGACGATGTCGACGCCGGCGCGGTCAGCGATGCACGCCATCTGGAAATCCCAGGCAACGACGCCGACGATCTTGCGCCCGTCGCGCTTCATCTGCTGCAGACCGGCGACGCTGACGTTGCTCGACATGGGCTTCCTTGGTACGTTGCCGGCTCAGGCGATCAGGTGGTGGGTGTTCTCGGGGAACAGTTCTTCGAGAGCGGGCCGTCGGTTCAGGATGCCTTGCTCGAACGCCGAGCCCAGCGCTTCCTCGAGCATGGCGCGGTTGGGCGCCACGCCATAGGGCAGCGGGTCGGCACCGGTGATCTGCATCACCTGGCGATGGACCTCGTCCACTGCGGTCGGCCTGGCAATCTCACCCGCGCGCAGTTGCTCGACGTAGAGCCGCTTGCTTTGCGCGAAGGCCTCGAAGATGGCGGGCCCCAGCTCAGGCCGCGCCTTCAGGACCTCGTCCTTCACGACGACGAGGTGGTTGATCGGGTAATGGCCCTTCGCGCGCAGCGCATCCAGGCCAGCCTGCGCAGCCAGCGGTATCAGCGGCTTCACGTTGGGCGCGGCGATCTCCACGCCGATGGCTCCGGCGAGCTCACCACCGACCACCATGTCGGCCATCTTGCGACCCTGCTCGATGGGCTGCACGTAGCCCGGCGGGCGGTACTCGGCCACGTGTTCGTCGCCCGACAGCACCCAGGTGATCTTGGTCAGGTCGACACCGTACTGGTGCTGCAGGATGCTGCGCGCCCAGAGGCCGGTGGTCACGGTCCAGCCGCGGTTGACGCCGACCTTGCGGCCTTCCAGATCCTTGGGCGTCTTGATGCCCATGTCGGTGTTGACGACGATGGCGCCATGGTGAAACGCGCGCACCAGGAAGATGGGCAGTGCGGTGAACTTCTTGCCGTGCTGGCGCGCGCAGGCATACGTCGTGAGCGCCATCTCACAGACGTCGTAGGCGTTCTCGCGCACCATGCGGCGGAAGGCGTCGATGAGCACCGGCACTTCTTCGAACTCGAACTCGACACCGCGGACTTCCAGCCTGCCGTCCTTCAGGGCCTGGTTGTTGCCCTGGGTGCGGGTGACGGTCTTGAGCTTGGGCGCGGCCATGGTCGGGCTTCTTCTGATTTTTTGGGGGTCGCTGGCGGGGTTTCAGCGCGCGGTGTTCAACAGCAGTTGCAGGCCCAATCGGGCGCCACCACCAAGGCATCTTTCATCCACCACGGCGGCAGGTCGTCGGCCGTCACCTGCTGCACGGGCTTGAAGACCTTGTAGTGGTGCCGCAGCGCATCGCCCCCATTGCCGAGCCAGTAGGCGATCACGGTTTCCAGCGGCGGGCAGCCGGGCAGCGCGCAGACGAGCTCCGTCACCAGCATCACCGTTTCGGCCGAGAGCCTGAAGCGCTCGCGCACCTCGGCCTCCA
This sequence comes from Betaproteobacteria bacterium, assembly GCA_031372905.1. GTDB lineage: Bacteria > Pseudomonadota > Gammaproteobacteria > Burkholderiales > Burkholderiaceae_C > Rubrivivax. Next base: position 2,790 of record JANMMD010000338.1, on the reverse strand, counting down.
CGCGTGCCAGTGCAGCGTCCTGCAGCGGGTTCGGGACGAAGTGGCCGAACATGTGCGTACCCGGCCGGCCGCAGGGGATGAGCGGTCATTCAGACCGACGCGTGCGGTTTGCCGGGTTCGGCACGCAGCGCATCGCGCGCGGCTTCCTTGAACGGCAGGTCGGCCGGCAGCACCACGGCCACCGAGCGCACGCGCTGGTGCTCGGGCGCGCGGCCGGGCGGCTGTTCACCCTTCTCGGCCAGCGCCTTGGCCGCCTTCATCAATCGCTGGCGCATCATGATGATGCCGTTGTCGGTGCCCACCAGGTTCTCGCGCGTGCGGTCGCAGATGGGGCCCATGCTCTCTTGCAACGAGGCGTCCTGCATCGCGATGCCCTCGATGCCGCTGTAGCTGATGCCGGCCTTTTGCGCAGCGCGGTCCATCAGGTAGTCGTTGGTCTTGTTCTGCAGCGGGATGTAGGTGCCGGGCACGTACTTCACGTGGATGCCGTGGCCGTCCTTCATGGCCTCGACTTCATGCTCGCTGAGCGCACGCGTGGGGTGGTAGTCGAAGCTCCAGGCCCAATTGTTGTGGTCGTCGATGGGCACCCAGAAATGGCCGTGGATGGGGTGATCGCCCCGCGGCGGCACCATCGTGAAGCAGGGCATGATCCACGGCGTGATGCGCCAGTAGTACTGCCCGTCTTCGGCATTGCGGCGCGCACCCACGTAGAGGCCGCCATCGGCCGGCACCACGTCGAACACCGGCTTCTTGTCGTTCTGGTTGTACTGGTTGCCCTTCGCACCCTTGAACAGCGGGTCGCGATTCAGCGCGCCGCTGTGCAGGAAACTCACGTGGCTGCTGTCGATGCCACCTTCCAGCGCCTGCAGCCAGTTGCATTCCTGCAGCCGCTTGCTGGTGAAGCTCTGGTTGGCGGGCACGGTGGCGAATTCCCATTCGGGCAGCGGTGGCTGCAGCTCGGGCGGGCCCATGTAGATCCAGATCACGCCACCGCGCTCCACGAGCGGGTAACCCTTCAACTTGATGCGGTCGCAGTAGCCGCTTTCCGCCGGCTCGCTGGGCACTTCCACGCACTGGCCGGTGACGTCGTACTTCCAGCCATGGTAAGGGCAGCGGATGCCGTTTTCCTCATTGCGGCCGAACCACAGCGAAACGCCGCGGTGCGCGCAGAACTCGTCGATGGCGCCCAGGCGGCCGCTGGTGTCGCGGAAGCAGATCAGTTTTTCGCTCAGCAGCTGCAGTTTCACCGGCGCGCAGTCGGGCTCTGGCAATTCTTCGCTCAAGAGCGCGGGCAGCCAGTAGCGCCGGAACATCTCGCCCATGGGCGTGCCGGGGCCGGTCTGGGTGACCAGGTCGTTCTGTTCTTTCTTCAGCACAGCAGTCTCCTCAAGGCGCAGCGCGCCGACCCGGCCCCGAGCCGAGTCTTTCGGTCCGTATAAAGGAACAGTGTTCCTTTATTCAAAACGACGATATCATTCTGCACTGTCGATTGTCAATTGGAGCTTGGGGCATGTCCGAAGGCTGTCAGCGCATTGCCTTGTGTCGGAAGGAAGAAGTCGAAGCCGGCACGGTGATACGCATCGAAAAGGGCCAGCTGGTGCTGGCGGTCTACAACCTGGACGGCGAGTATTTCGTCACCGACGACGCCTGCACGCACGGCCCGGGCTCATTGTCCGAGGGCTGCATCGACGGCGACCTCATCGAGTGCGATTTCCACAATGGCGCCTTCAACATCCGCACCGGCGCGGTGGCCACGGCGCCCTGCATGATCCCGGTCAAGACCTACCCGGTGGTCATCGCCGACGACGGCACCGTCACCATCGAAGCCTAGACCGGCTACGGTCCGGCTGGCGGCTGCACGCAGCGGCCGGGCGCGCCTTCATTTGCCGCTGCCGCCCAACGACTTCACGGCCGGCGTCCAGCGCGCTATCTCCGCGGCCACGTACTTCGTGAAGCCGGCGGCGTCGAGGTCCATCGTCTCCATGCTCTCGTTGGCCAGGGCCTTCACGAGCGTCGGCGTCTGCAGGCCGCGGCGGATCTCGGCGTTGAGCTTGTCGACCACGTCCTTGGGCATGCCAGCCGGCCCGGAGATCGAGAACCACGTCGTGCCGGTGAGTTGCGGATAGCCCAGCTCGGCCAGCGTCGGCGTGTCGGGGTAGCGCGTCACGCGCTTGGCCGAAGACACCGCCAGCAGGCGCAGCTTGCCGGTGTCGACATGCGCGTTCGACGAGCTCAGCGTCATGAAGGCGGCCGGGATCTGGTTGCCCAGCAGGTCGGCCACGGCCGGGCCGGCGCCCTTGTAGCTGATGTGCACCATGTTCAGCTTGTTGGTCTGGCGGAAGAGCTCGCCCGTCAGGTGGCCGTGCGTGCCCTGGCCGGGCGAGCCCCAACTCAGGCCGCCGGGGTTGCTTTGCGCGAAGGCGATGAAGCCCTTCACGTCCTTCATCGGCTGCTCGGCGTTGACCACCATGCCCAGCGGCGGGCCGGCCAGCATCGCGACGTGGGTGAAGTCCTTCATCGGGTCGAAGGCATTGGGCTGGTCGACGGGCGCGATGACGTGGGAACCGATGCCCGAGACGACCAGCGTGTAGCCATCGGGCGCGGCCTTGGCCACTTCTTTGGAGCCAATGACGCCGCCCGCGCCGGCCTTGTTCTCGACCACCACAGTCTGCTTGAAGGCGTCCTGCAGGTGGCGGCCAATCAGCCGGCCCAAGGTGTCGGAGCTGCCGCCCGGCGCGTAGGGCACGACGATGCGGATGGGCTTGCTGGGCCAATCGGTCTGCGCCAGCG
>JANMMD010000333.1:0-18968 GCA_031372905.1 Betaproteobacteria bacterium | reverse complement strand
TCGCTCATGATCTTGGCCACCTTGTAGGTGGTGGCCTCGTCCACGCCACAGGCTTCCTGCACCTTGTCGGGCGCCCAGTTGTTGAGCACCTCGTCGCGCACCTTCTCCATGCCGTAGACACGGTCCTCGATGTACTTCTTGTCTTCCCAGCCGTTCTTGAAGATGTGCCACATCACGCCATAGAGGAACGGGATGTCCGCACCGGAGCGCAGGCGCACATATTCATCCGCCTTCGCCGCCGTGCGCGTGAAGCGCGGGTCGACCACGATCATCTTGCAGCCGGCTTCCTTGGCGTGCAGCATGTGCAGCATGCTCACCGGGTGGGCCTCGGCCGCGTTGCTACCGATGTACATCGCCGCCTTGGCGTTCTGCATGTCGTTGTAGCTGTTGGTCATCGCGCCATAGCCCCAGGTGTTCGCGACGCCCGCGACCGTGGTGCTGTGGCAGATGCGTGCCTGGTGGTCGGTGTTGTTCGTGCCCCAGAAGCTGACGAACTTGCGCAGCAGGTAGGCCTGCTCGTTGTTGAACTTCGAAGAGCCCACGAAGAACAGCGCATCGGGGCCGCTCTGCTCACGCAGTTCCTTCATCTTCGCGGCGATGCCGTTCAACGCCTCGTCCCAGCTGATGCGGACGTACTTGCCGTTCACCAGCTTCATCGGGTACTTCAGGCGGAACTCGCCGTGCCCGTGCTCGCGCAGCGCCGCGCCCTTGGCGCAGTGCGCGCCGAGATTGATGGGGCTGTCGAACACCGGCTCCTGGCGCACCCAGACGCCGTTTTCCACCACCGCGTCGACCGCACAGCCCACCGAGCAGTGGCCGCAGACGGTGCGCTTGACCTCGATCTTCTTCGCGCCGCCTTCCGCCGCCTTCGGGTCGGCGGCCTGCGCCTTCTTCACCAGCGACAGCTGCGACACGGCGATGCCTGCCCCCACGCCCATGCCCGAGCGACGCAGGAAGGCGCGCCGGTCCATGGTGGGGATGGCGCGCGAGACGCCACGGGCCAGGGTGGAGACCATGCGCGACGAAGTGGCGCCGGTGTTTTGGGATTTGCGGGTCAACAACATGGGGCTGTCCTTGATGGGTGCCGAGATCTCAAAGGGTCGCTGTCAGACACGCGCCGTCTGGTAGTAGCGCTTCACATGCTCGGTGAGCTGGTAGCCGCCGTCCTTGCTGTCGGTCTGCGCGGTCACGGCGGCGGGCGCCTCGACCTTGCCGAGCGGCAGTACCGCAGCCACCGCGGCCAGGGCACCTGCGCCACCGGCACCGGCAAACATACGGCGACGGCTCAGCGTGCTGCCGTCTTGGGATGGGGTCTCGGGCTTCTGGCTCATGGCAATCTCCTGCGGGGTGCGCCCTGTGCGGACACGTGCATAGCAACCTCATTATTACCGTCTGCTCCCCCCTAGGATTCAATCCGTGTCCACCCCAAGCCAGTGCGACAACTTGTCGCTCGCGGCGTCAGCCTGTCGCAAACCGCAGGGCCGAGCAGGCGGGCAAACACCTTGGCCGCGGCGGGCACCGTGGCGGGCCCGGCGCCTAGAATTCAGCCCCCGTGTTCTTTCGCAGCGCCTTGCAAACCGCCCCACCCGTTGAGCCCGACTTTTTCGTGGCCGTCCAGATCGAACGTCAGCACCGGCCCAACGTTTGGGAAGACTGGCGTTTTCGCATCGTCGACGTGCTGCTGGACGAAGGTCAATTCGGCGATGCACCGCGGCAGCTGCGCGACGATGGCCGTACCGCGAGCTTCCTGCACCCGCACCTGCCGGTGAAACTGCACCGCGACGAAGCCGAGGGCTACTACCTGAACCTCAGTTCCGGCACGCCGGTGTGGTTCGTGATGTGGCGCCGCGAGGAGGCTGGCGATGCGTCGGCACCACCCACCGCGACGCCGCTGTTCGTCACGGTCTCCTACCACGAGGCTGGCCGCCTGCTCGACGCCCAGGAGCAGGTCGACAACGTGCCGCTGCCGCCCGAGCTGTGCGCCTGGCTGCAGGCCTACACCGACGAGCACCACAAGCCCGAGCCGCGCAAGCGCCGCCGGCCACAGAGTTTCATCGCCCCGGGCGAGCGCTAGCCGCAGACACCGCAGCCCACCATGGCCGAAGCCGACGACAATTTCTTCAGCCGCTGGTCGCGGCGCAAGGTGCTGGTGCGCGAAGGTGTGCCCGTGGCGCCCGTGCCCAAAACGCCGCCGGCCAACGTGGCTGCGCCGACGGCTGCCCCGGCCACGTCGGCACCCGCGATCCTGGTCTCCGCGGACGCCGCCCAGGCGACGGTGGCCGAGGCCCCCGCGGCGCAGCCAACACCCACCCTGGCCGACGTCGCCGAGCTGACGACGCAGTCCGACTACACGCGCTTCGTCGCGCAGGGTGTCACGCCCGAGGTCAAGAACGCGGCGCTGAAGAAACTGTTCACCGACCCGCACTTCAACGTGATGGACGGGCTGGACATCTACATCGACGACTACGGCATCCCCGACCCGCTGCCCGAGGGCATGCTGCGCAAGATGGTGCAGTCCAAGATGCTGCGGCTGTTCGACGACGACCTGGACGAAGCGCCGCCCGCCACAGAGATGCAAGCTGCCACCGTGGCTGTCTCCGATGATCCCGCACCACCGACTGCAGCACCGCCCGCCCCCGACACCGCACCGCCAGAACTGAGCCCTCCCGATGAAGACATTGCTGTGCAACTGCAACCAGACCCTGCCGCTGGACGCGCCGGCCTTGAGCAAGGCGCTGGCGAAGACGCAGGGCGCCAGCACTGACGGCCTGGAAACCGTCCACACGCTGCTGTGCCGGCGTGAGGCCGGCGCCTTCCAGCGCGCGGCCAAGGCCACGGGCGCCAGCGGTGACGAACTGCTGGTAGCCTGCACCCAGGAAAGCCGGCTTTTCCTCGAGCTGAACGACGAGACCGAGGGAGCGGCGCGCACGACCGAGCGGCCCATCCACTTCGTCAACATCCGCGAAACCGCCGGCTGGGGCGCCGAGGGCCGCAACGCCACGCCGAAGATCGCGGCGCTGATCGCCGCGGCACAACTGCCAGCGCCCGAGCCGGTGGCCACCGTCACCTACCGCTCGCAGGGCCGCTGCCTCGTCATCGGCGCGGCGGCCGTGGCCGAAGAAGCCGCGGCACTGCTGGAAGACAAGCTCGATGTGAGCGTGATCGTCAGCAGCACCGGCGGCGCCGTGGCGCAGCGGCATGGCCGCGCCACCAGCACCGGGCGCGTGACTTCACTGCGCGGCTGGCTCGGCAACTTCGACGTGCAGTGGGAGAGCGGCAACCCCATCGACCTGGATGTCTGCACGCGCTGCAACGCCTGCGTCGAGGCCTGCCCCGAAGGCGCCATCGGCTTCGACTACCAGGTCAACCTCGACGCCTGCAAGGGCCACCGCGCCTGCGTGCGGGTGTGCGACGCGGCTGGCGCCATCGACTTCACGCGCGAGCCCATCGCGCACGAAGAGAGCTTCGACCTCGTGCTCGATCTGCGCGAGCAGCCGGCCTTCACGCAGCACCAGCCGCCGCAGGGGTACCTGCACGTGGCGAACACCGCCGAGGGCTGCGACCTGAGCGCGCTGAACGCGGCGGTGCTGAAACTGCGCGACCTGACCGGCGAGTTCGAGAAGCCCAAGTTCTTCAAGTACACGCACAAGCTCTGCGCGCACAGCCGCAACGAGCAGACCGGCTGCACCGCCTGCATCGACGTCTGCAGCACGAAGGCCATCCGCAGCGATGCCTCGCGCAAGGGCAAGACGAAGGGCGAACTGGCCGGCGGTGTCATCGTCGAGCCTTACCTGTGCGTGGGCTGCGGCGCCTGCAGCACGGTGTGCCCGAGCGGCGCGATGGCCTTTGCCTACCCCGGCACGGTAGACCAGGGCCGGCGCATCCGCACGATGTTGAACACCTACAGCCACGCCGGCGGTCGCGACGCGGCCTTGCTGATCCACAGCGAAGAAGCCGGCAGCCGCGCGCTCGACGCGCTGGGCCGCGCGGCACGCGCCGGGCGCTCCGCTGCGGCCGTCAAAGGCCTGCCGGCGCGCGTGTTGCCGCTGGCCGCGTGGCACACCGCCAGCATCGGCATCGACCTCTGGCTGACCGCCATTGCCCAGGGCGCGAGCCAGGTGTGGGTGCTGCTCACCGACGAAGAAGCGCCCGAATACCGCGCGGCCCTGCAAGAGCAGATGGCCGTGGCGCAGGCGGTGTTGAACGGCCTGGGCTACACCGGCACGCACTTTGCGTTGATCGAAGGCGGTGACCTCGCGGTGCTCGACGCCGCGCTGCGCGCCGCGCCCGCCACAACGGTGAAGCGCGTCGCCGCGTACGCGGCGCAGGCCGACAAGCGCGCCACGCTCGAGCTGGCCATCGACCACCTGCTGGCGCAGGCGCCCACCCCCGTGGACGAAGTGCCACTGCCCGCCGCAGGTTCGCCCTTCGGCACGCTGCTCGTCAACGCCGACAAATGCACGCTGTGCCTGAGCTGCGTCAGCGCCTGCCCCGAAGCCGCGCTGGCCGACAACCCCGAGGCGCCGCAGTTGCGCTTCATCGAGAAGAACTGCGTGCAGTGCGGCCTGTGCGCCACCACCTGCCCCGAAGACGCCATCACGCTGCAGCCGCGGCTGTGGCTGGCCGATGGCGGCAAGGCGCGCAAGAACACGCGCGTCATCGCCGAGGCACAGCCCTGGCTGTGCGTGAAGTGCAGCAAGCCCTTCGGCACGCAGCGCGCCATCGAGAACATGCTGAGCAAGCTCTCGGGCCACAGCGCCTTCCAGGGTGCGGCGGCCGAACGCCTGAAGATGTGCAGCGACTGCCGCGTGGTGGACATGTACAGCAACCCCAACGAAGTGCGCATCACGGACCTCTGAGCCTTTCATGACAGCCCCGATCAGCTTCGCCAGCGCCGGCGACACCGAAGAACTGGAACGTGCTGAGCTCTACGGCCTGCTCGCCCGCCTGTGGCTGGCCCCGCCTGACGAGGCGCTGATGCAGCAGTTCCGCGTTGCCGTGACACAGGCGCCCGAGGCTGGCGCCTTGCTCGAAGGCCCGTGGCAGCAGCTGGTGGAAGCGCTGCGCAGCACCACCGTCGAAGCTGCTGCGGCCGAGCACGAAGCGCTGTTCCACGGCGTCGGCAAGCCCGAGGTGTTCGCCTATGCCTCTTACTACCTCACCGGCTTCCTCAACGAAAAGCCGCTCGCCGCACTGCGCCACGACCTGGCTGCCCTGGCCCTGACGCGCGACGCCAACAGCCTGGAGACCGAGGACCACATCGCCTACCTGCTGGAAGTGATGCGCTACCTCATCGCCGGCGACGACGTGGCGGTGTGCAATCTCGAGCAGCAGCGCCGCTTCTTCCGCACCCACCTGCAAACCTGGGTGGGCGCCCTGTGCGATGCGGTGGCGACGCAGCCACGCGCCATCACCTGGGCCGCGGTGGCCGCCTTCACGCGGGAGTTCATGGCCATCGAGACCCAGGCCTTCGACATGCTGGAGACCTGATGGACCGCATCGCGCCCGACGACATCACCGGCCTCATCCTCTGCGGAGGCCGCGGCACGCGCATGGGCGGCGCCGACAAGGGCCTGCAGAACTTCAACGGCCTGCCGCTGGCGATGAACGCGCTGCTGCGCCTGGGTCTGCAGGTGGGCCACGTGATGATCAATGCCAACCGCAACCTGGCGGCGTACGAGTCGATGGGCGTGCCGGTCTGGCCCGACCCGATGGGTGATTTTCCCGGCCCTTTGGCCGGCTGGCTGGCCGGCCTGGAGCGCGTGGAAACGCCCTACATGGTGACGGTGCCTTGCGACTCGCCCAATTTCCCCGCTGACCTGGTGGAACGCTTGGCCACCGCGCTGGTGGTCGAAGACGCCGAGATCGCGATGGCCGCGACGGTGGAAAACGGCGCCGTGCAGGTGCAGCCGGTGTTCTGCCTGCTGAAGACCGCGCTGATGGAGAGCCTGGTGGCCTATCTGCACGCCGGTGAGCGCAAGATCGACCGCTGGACGGCGCAGCACCGCTGCGCCACCGTGGTGTTCGACGACGCCGCGGCCTTCGCCAACGCCAACACGCCGCAGGAACTGGCGCAGTTGCAGGGCGGCTGAGGTCTCAGGCGCCTGGCAGTAGCTGTCCGCCGCCAAAGCTGCCCGCGCCCGGCGCCGCGCCGCCGGCCCGCAGCCGCACCGCGCAGTACTTGAACTCCGGGATCTTGGCCACCGGGTCGAGCGCGGGGTTGGTGAGGCGGTTGATGGCCGCCTCGAACCAGCAGAAGGCCACGAACACGCTGCCCGCCGGCGCGCCTTCGTCGGCACGCGCGTAGAGCGTCACTTCGCCGCGGCGTGATTGCAGCGTCACGAGGGCCCCCGGCGCCACCCCGGCCGCGGCCATGTCCTGCGGGTGCAGCAGCGCCACGGGGTCGGGCTCCAGCGCATCCAGCACGGCACTGCGCCGCGTCATGCTGCCGGTGTGCCAGTGCTCGAGCTGCCGGCCCGTGATCAGCACCAGCGGGTAGTCGGCATCGGGCTGCTCATCGGGCGGCAGCACGTCGGCCGGCACGAAGAGCGCGCGGCCATCGGCGGTGGGGAAGTGGTCGGTGAAGACCACCACCTCGCCGGCATCGCCTTCGTGCAGGCAGGGGTAGGTGACGGCGCCGTCGCGCAGCAGCCGCGCCCAGGTGATGCCGGCGTGGCTGGGCATCACCTGGCGCATTTCGCCAAAGACGCGCGCCGCGGCGGCGTCGCAGTCGGTGGGTGTGGCGCCGTACGCGCTCCAGTCCAGGCCCAGTTCAGCGGCCAGCGCCGTCAGCACCCACAAGTCTTGCCGCGCCTGCCCCGGCAGCGGCAGCACGCGCCGGCCCGGCTGCACGGTGCGGTCGGTGTTGGTGTAGCTGCCGCACTTTTCTGCAAACGCGCTCGCCGGCAGCACCACGTCAGCCAGCGCCGCGGTTTCGGTGAGGAAGATGTCCTGCACCACCAGCATCTCCAGCGCCGCCAGCGACTCACGCGCATGCGTGGCATCGGGGTCGCTCATCGCCGGGTTCTCGCCCAGCACCAGCATGCCGCGCACTTCGCCCGACTTGATGGCACGCATCACCTCCACCACGGTCAGGCCCGGTGTGGCCGACAGGCGCTCGGGCGCCACGCCCCAGACGGCGGCCAGGCGTGTGCGGGCGGCCTCGTCGTCGACGTGCTGGTAGTCGGGAAACATCATCGGGATCAGGCCCGCGTCCGACGCGCCCTGCACGTTGTTCTGCCCGCGCAACGGGTGCAGGCCGGTGCCGGGGCGGCCGATCTGGCCCGTCATCAGCGCCAGCGCGATCAGGCAGCGCGCGTTGTCGGTGCCGTGCACATGCTGGCTGATGCCCATGCCCCAGAAGATCATTGCGCGGCTCTGCGCGTAGAGGCGCGCCACCGCGCGCACGGTCTCGGGCGCGATGCCGGTGTGCGCCGCCAACGCCTCGGGGCGGTAGCGGCGCACAATGTCGGCCAGCGCTTCGTAGCCGCTGGTGCGGGCCGAGATGAAGTCTTCGTTCACCAGGCCTTCATCGACGATGACATGCATCAGCGAGTTCAGCAGCGCCACGTCGCTGCCCGGCTTGAAGTGCAGCGCGTGCGCGGCATGGCGCGCCAGCTCGCTGCGGCGCGGGTCTATCACCACGAGCTGCGTGCCGCTGCGCACCGCGTTCTTGATCCAGCTGGCCGCCACCGGGTGGTTCACCACCGGGTTGGCACCGATGACGATGACGACCTCGGCCAGCGCGACGTCCATCACCGGGTTGCTGACGGCCCCCGAGCCCATGCCTTCGAGCAGCGCCGCCACGCTGGAGGCGTGGCACAGGCGCGTGCAGTGGTCGACGTTGTTGCTGCCGAAGCCCAGGCGCACCAGCTTCTGGAAAAGGTAGGCCTCTTCGTTGCTGCCCTTGGCCGAGCCGAAGCCGGCGAGCGCACGCGGGCCGTGCGTGTCGCGGATGCGGCGCAGCCCGCCACCGGCCAGCGCCAGGGCTTCTTCCCAGCTGGCCTCGCGGAAGTAGCCGCGCGCCACGGCGGGGTCGGTGCTGGCCTCGGCGTGCTTCGGCGCGTCGGTGTGGCGGATCAGCGGCACCGTCAGGCGCTGCGGGTGCTGGGTGTAGTCGAAACCATAGCGGCCCTTCACACACAGGCGGCCGTGGTTGGCCGGGCCATCGCGGCCTTCGACAAAGACGATGCGTTCGTCCTTCACGTGGTAGCGCACCTGGCAACCCACGCCGCAATAGGGGCAGAGGCTGTCGACGCTGCGGTCGGGCACTGGCAGCGCGGCTTCGCGTGCGGGTGCAAGCGCCCCGGTCGGGCAGGCCTGCACGCATTCACCGCAGGCCACACAGCTGCTGGCACCCAAGGTGTCACCGAGGTCGAAGACGATCTGGGCGCCCTCGCCACGGAAGGCCAAGCCGATGACGTCGTTGGCCTGCTCGCTGCGACAGGCGCGCACGCAGCGTGTGCACTGGATGCAGGCGTCCAGGTTCACGGCAATGGCCGGGTGGGAGACGTCGCTCTGCACCGCAGGCCGCGAAGGAAAGCGCGAGGGCCCGACACCGAGCTTGCGCGCCCATGTCGAGACCTCGTCATCGCGTTTCAGCGGCGTGGCCGGCAGCTCGCCCTGCAACAGTTCCAGCACCAGGCGCTGCGCGGCGCGCGCGCGCGGGCTGGCGGTCTGCACGTGCAGGCCCTCGGCAGCCTTGCGGCAGCAGCTCGCGGCCAGCACCCGCTCGCCCTGCACTTCCACCATGCAGGCGCGGCAGTTGCCGGCGGGCGTGAGGCCGTCCATGTGGCAAAGATGCGGCACCGCGATGCCGTTTGCCCGCGCCACATCCAGCAGGGTCTGGCCCTCCGGCGCGCTCACGCTCAGGCCATCGATCTGCAGCTGCACGGTCTTCAAGGCGCCACCTCATGCGCGAAGTAGCGCAGCACGCAGTCGAAGGTGTTGGGCGCGGCCTGGCCCAGGCCGCAGATGCTGGCGTCGCGCATCAGCTGCGACAGTTCGGCCAGCAGCGGCGCGTCCCACACCGGTTGCGCCATCAGCGCCACGGCCTTCGCGGTGCCGGCGCGGCAAGGCGTGCACTGGCCGCAGCTCTCGTGCTGGAAGAAGGCCATCATGTTGCGCGCCGCGTCCACCGCGCGGTCTTGCTGCGAGAGCACGATGACCGCGGCCGAGCCGATGAAGCAGCCGTGGGCCTGCAAGGTGTCGAAGTCCAGCGGCACATCGGCCAGGCGCGCCGGCAGGATGCCGCCCGAAGCACCCCCCGGCAGGTAGGCATACAGCTCGTGGCCAGGCTGCATGCCGCCGCAATGTTCGGCCACCAGCTCTTGCAGCGTGATGCCGGCGGGCGCGCGCTTCACGCCGGGCTGCATCACGCGGCCGCTGACGGAAAAGCTGCGCAGGCCTGTGCGCCCGCGCCGGCCGTGGGCGGCCCAGGCTGCGGCGCCGCCTTCGACGATCTCACGCAGCCAGTGCAGCGTCTCGAAGTTGTGCACCAGCGTCGGCCGCTCGAACAAGCCCACCTCGGCCACATAGGGCGGGCGCAGGCGCGGCAGGCCGCGCTTGCCTTCGATCGATTCGATCATCGCGCTCTCTTCGCCGCAGATGTAGGCGCCGGCGCCGCGGCGCAGTTCGATCATCGGCAAGGCCGGCAGGTCGGGCGCTTCGCGCAACGCGGCCAGCTCTTGCTGCAACAAAGCACGGATGCCGTGGTACTCGTCCCGCAGGTAGATGTAGACGGCGGCCATGCCCACCGTCCAGCATGCGATGAGCAGGCCCTCGATGAAGCGATGCGGCTCGCGCTCCAGAAACCAGCGGTCCTTGAAGGTGCCGGGCTCGCCCTCGTCGATGTTGACGGCCAGCAGCCGCGGCGCGGCCTGCGCCCGCACCGCACGCCACTTGCGCGCAGCCGGAAAGCCGGCACCGCCCAGGCCGCGCAAACCGGCTTGTTCGAGGGTGGCGATGATGTCGTCGGCGCTGTGCCTGCCGGCGACGCACGCCTGCCACAGCACATAGCCGCCGGCCGCGCGATAGGCAACCAGACGCTGCGCAAGCGGCGGCGCAGCGCCTGCGCGGGCGCCTTGCTGCAAGGCGGCCTGTACCGCCGCCTGCACAGAAGAAGGACTGGCCGGTGCCACGGCGTGCTGGTGCACCACGACCGCGGGTGCCGCTTCACATCGACCGACACAGGGCGCTGCGATCACGCGCACCGCCGAGCCCAGCAAGGCCGGCAGCCTGGCTGCGAGATCGCCGGCGCCAGTCAGCTCGCACGACAGTCCGCTGCACACCCGCACCGTCAACACCGGCGCAGCCGGCAGCACGCCTTGCGCGTCTTCCTTCAGCACCTCGAAGTGGTGATAGAAGCTCGCGACCTCGAAGACCTCCACCATCGCCAGCCGCATCCAGTGCGCCAGCGCCACCAGATGCGGCGCCGGCAAAGCACCGAAATGGTCGTTCAGCAGGTGCAGGGCTTCGATGAGCTGGTCACGCCGTGGTGGCGCAGGCCCGCAGCACTGCTGCACTTGGGCCAGCACGGCGGGGTCGACCTGGCGGCCTTTGGGCGCCTCGCGCTTGCGCAGGCGTGCGGCCTGCTCTGTGCTCGCCGCCGCAGGGGCGGCCACGATGGGTATGCTGATCCGGCTCACGCTGCGAGCGTAGCGCAGCTACCATCGCGCCGCCCATGCCATCCGCCATGCACTCCTCAGCCAGCACAGACACCCCGGCGCCGCAAGAGCCGGCCGGACAGTGGCCCAACGCCAGCGTGCTGGTGGTGGACGACGAGCCCGGCATGCGCAATTTCCTGCTCAAGACGCTGGCGCCGCGCGCCGGGCTGGTGCTGGGCGCGGCCTCGGCCGAAGAAGCCGAGGGCCTGCTGCAGAAGCACCGCTTCGACCTCGTCATCCTCGATATCACGCTGCCCGGCAAGAACGGCCTCACGCTGTTGAAGGAAATGCGTGCCCAGGGTGAGCCCTGCGAGGTGGTGCTGATCACGGCCTTCGCCGACCTGGACACCGCCATCGAGGCGCTGCGCGCCGGGGCCGGCGATTTCCTGCTCAAGCCCTTCCGCGTGGCGCAGGTGCTGGGCGCTGTCGGTCAGGGTCTGGAGCGGGCGCGGCTGAAGCGCGAGAACTGGGTGCTCAAGCGCACGCTGCAGCAGCGTACGCCCGCCGCCGATGGCCTGGTGGGCCGCAGCATCGTCATCAAGGGCCTGCAGGCCGCGCTGCACCGCGTGGCGGCGGTGGACAGCACGGTGCTGCTCACCGGCGCCTCGGGCACCGGCAAGGAACTCGCAGCTCAGGCCTTGCACCGCCTGAGCCCGCATGCCAGCGCGCCCTTCGTGCCGGTGAACTGCGCGGCCATCTCGGCCACGCAGATCGAAGAGGAACTCTTCGGCGCGCCGGGGCGTGACGGTCTTTTCGTCTATGCGCAGGGGGGCACGCTCTTTCTCGATGAAATCGCCGAGCTGCCGCTGCCCATGCAGGCCAAGCTGCTGCGCGCGCTGGAGAACCGACGCATCCGGCCCGTGGGCAGCGAGCAGGAGATTCCGGTGCAGCTGCGCATCGTGGCTGCCACCAACCGGCCTTTGCGTGGCGAGGTGGACGCCGGCCGCTTCCGTGCCGACCTCTACTACCGGCTGCAGGTGGTGGAGATCACCCTGCCGCCGCTGGCCGCGCACAAGGAAGACATCCCCGACCTCGTGGCCCATTTCAACGAGACGCTGGCGCCGCGCCTGGGCGTGCCGCCCATCGAGGTGAGCGAGGACGAGATGCGCTACCTGCAACAGTACGCCTGGCCGGGCAATGTGCGTGAGCTGCGCAACCTCATCGAGCGCTCGCTCATCGTCGGCGCCTTGAACGTCTCGGCGTTGTATCAAGGCCTGTCCCGGGCCAAGCCCGAGCCGGTGCGCCCGGTGCTGGATGGCGTCACAGACCTGCACACCCTGGAAAAGCGCCACATCCTGGCCGTGCTGGACAGCGTGGATGGCGACAAGACGCGCGCGGCGCAGCTTCTGGGCATCTCACGGCGCACGCTGGAGCGGCGCTGCGCGGAGTGGGCGGTGGCGTGAGCGTCGCGGCCGCGCCAGCCTCAGCACGCCGGCCCAAGCCGCGCCAGGGCTGGTTTGCACGCTTGCCGATACGCGGCAAGCTGCTGGCGCTGGCGCTGCTGCCCTTGCTGGGGGTGCTGCCCTTGCTCGGCGCGGGTTTGCTGTGGTGGGGCGATACCGCGCTGGATGCGCTGCTGCGCACCAAGGTGCGCGCCGACCTGGCGGTGGCCCACGGTTACTTCGAGCGTGTGCTCGCCGAGGTGGGCGGTGGCGTGGGCGCGGTGGCCGAGTCGCGCGCGCTGGCCCGCGCGCTGACCTCGCCGGCTGAGCTGGACGTGCTGCTGCTGCGCCTGGAGCGACGCGAGCGACTGGACTTCCTGCGCGTGCTGCCGCCCGACGTGACGCTGGCCGACAGCACCAGCGTCGAGGTGCTGACGCCTGACCAGCAAGGCCTGCTCAGCCCCGCGCTGCGCGAGCGCGTGGCGGTGCCACTGCTGGCCACGCGCAACGCCGCGCCCACCGAGCGCGCGGTGGAAGACCGGGCCATGCTGCTGCTGGCCACGCGCGCCGTGCGCGACGACAGCGGCCAGCTGGTGGCGCATGTGCAAGGCGGCGTGCTACTCAACCGCAATCTGCCCTTCATCGACCACATCAACCAGATCGTGTACCCCGAGGGCTCGCTGCCGTTTGCCGAATGGGGCAGCAAGGGCACCGCCACGCTGTTCCTCGATGACGTGCGCATCAGCACCAACGTGCGCCTCTTCGGCGGCGTGGGGCAGGAACGCGCCATCGGCACGCGCGTGTCGCAGAGCGTGCGCAGCGCCGTGCTGGGCGGCGGCCAGACCTGGCTCGACCGCGCCTTCGTGGTGCAGGACTGGTACGTCTCGGCCTACCAGCCGCTGGCCGACAGCCAGGGCCGACGTGTGGGCATGCTCTACGTGGGCGTGCTTGAGCGGCCCTTTGCTTTGCTGAAATGGGTGGCGCTGGTCAGCATCGGCGTGCTGTTCTTCGGCGTGATGATCGTCGCCGCCGTCGTCAGCCTGCGCTGGGCGCGTGCCATCTTCCACCCTCTGGAACGCATGGAGGCCACGATGTTGTGCGTGGAAGGCGGCGACCTGGCCGCGCGCGTGGGCACGGTGGACAGCACCGACGAAATCGGCCGTCTGGCGCAGCACCTGGACGAGTTGCTGGCCACCATCGACGACAACACGCAAAGGCTCACGCATTGGAACGCCGAGCTCGACGCCAAGGTGGCCGAACGCACGCAGGAACTGCAGGCCGCGCAGCGCCAGCTGGTGCAGGCGGAAAAGCTGGCCACCGTGGGCCAGCTCACGGCCAGCATTGCGCACGAGGTCAACAACCCCATCGCCGTGATCCAGGGCAACCTCGACCTGCTGCGCGAGCTGCTGGGCCCCGAAGGCACCGCGCGCGTCGCGCCCGAGCTGAAGCTGGTGGATGCGCAGATCGAGCGCATGCGGCTGATCGTGACGCGGCTGCTGCAGTTTGCGCGGCCGTCGGAGTTTGCGGGTTACGTCGAGTCTGTCGACACCAACCGCACGCTGGAAGATTGCCTGGTGCTGGCCGGCCACCAGATCACGCGCGCCGGCGTGGTGGTGCAGCGCCATCTGCAGGCCACGCGCCACCCCGCCATCAACCCGCAAGAGCTGCAGCAGGTGCTGGTGAACCTGCTCGTCAACGCGATGCACGCGATGCCGGGCGGCGGCACGCTGAAGCTGGCCACCGCCGATGTGGGCGACGGTGAACAGGCATCCGTCGACATCACCGTGCAGGACAGCGGCCCGGGCCTGGCGCCCGACCTGCTGGAGCGGCTGTTCCAGCCCTTCGTCACACGCCGCAAGGAAGGCACCGGGCTGGGGCTGTGGATCAGCCGCCAGATCGTCGAACGGTATGGTGGCTCTCTCGTGGCCAAGAACGCGCCGCGCAAAGAAAACGGCGCCCCGGGGGGCGCCGTGTTCACCGTGCGGCTGAAGGCGGAAGGCTGAGGCGCCCTCGGCGTCAGCTGGTTGCCGGGGTGCGGATCAGGTGGTCAAAGGCGCTGAGCGCGGCCTTTGCACCGTCGCCCGCGGCAATGATGATCTGCTTGAAGGGCGTGGTCGTGGCATCGCCCGCAGCAAACAGGCCCGGCACGTTGGTCGCGCCCTTGGCGTCGACGATGATCTCGCCATAGCGGCTCAACTCCACCACGCCCTTCAGGAACTCGGTGTTGGGCACGAGGCCGATCTGCACGAACACGCCGGCCAGCGGCAGGCGGTGCTCGCTGCCATCGGCGCGGTTTTTGAATACCAGGCCATCGACCTTCTGGCCGTCGCCGGTGATCTCGGTGGTTTGCGCGTTGGTGTGGATGTCGACGTTGGGCAGGCTCTTGAGCTTGTTCACGAGCACCGCGTCGGCCTTCAGCTGATCGGCAAACTCGACCACGGTGACGTGGTCCACGACGCCGGCCAGGTCGATGGCGGCTTCCACGCCCGAGTTGCCGCCGCCAATGACGGCCACCTTCTTGCCCTTGAACAGCGGGCCGTCGCAGTGCGGGCAGTAGGCAACGCCCTTGTTGCGGTACTCGGCCTCGCCCGGCACGTTGACGTTCTTCCAGCGCGCGCCGGTGGACAGGATGACGCTGCGGCCCTTGAGCACCGCGCCATTGTCCAGCGTCACGCTGATGCTGCCCCCGGGCTGCGCTGCAGGCTCGAGCTTGGCCACGCGCTGGCCGTTCATGAGGTCGACGTCGTAGGCCTTGGCATGGGCTTCCAGCGCGGCGGCGAACTTCGGGCCTTGCGTCTCGAGCACCGAGATGTAGTTCTCGATGCCCAGGGTGTCCAGCGTCTGGCCGCCAAAACGCTCGGCCACGATGCCGGTCTTGATGCCCTTGCGCGCGGCGTACACCGCAGCCGCCGCACCGGCCGGGCCGCCGCCGACGATCAGCACATCGAACTCGCCCTTCTGGCCCAGCTTGGCAGCATCGCGTGCGGCGCTGCCGGTGTCCACCTTCTTCAGGATCTCGGCGATCTCCATGCGGCCACTGCCGAAGGGCTGGCCATTGAGGTAGATGCTGGGCACGGCCATGATCTGGCGCTCTTCCACCTCGGCCTGGAACAGGCCGCCGTCCACGGCCACATGCTTGATGCGCGGGTTCAGCACGGCCATCAGGTTCAGCGCCTGAACCACGTCGGGGCAGTTGTGGCAGGTCAGGCTCATGTAGGTCTCGAAGACGAAATCGCCTTCCAGGCCCTTGATCTGCTCGATGACATCGGCCTCGATCTTGGGCGGGTGGCCACCGGCCTGCAGCAGCGCCAGCACGAGAGAAGTGAACTCGTGGCCCATCGGAATGGCGGCAAAGCGCACGCCCATGTCAGCGCCCTGGCGCGTGATCTGGAACGAGGGGCGGCGTGCATCGCTGCCATCAAAGCGCGCGGTGACCTTGTCGTTCAGCGCCGCGATCTCGGTGATCAGCTCGCGCATCTCGGCCGAGGCTGGGCGGTCGTCCAGGCTGGCGATCAGCTCGATGGGGTGCTGAAGCCGTTCGAGGTAGGCCTTGAGCTGCGCTTGGATGTTGCTGTCGAGCATGGCGGTCTCCTGAAGAAAAAGGGCGCGGGTTCACCGGCCCGGTCGACAACATCCGCCTGCGGATGCTCTCGACAAGGCCCGAAGGTCTTGTCAGGTGAAGAGCCCGGCGCCAGAACGGCGCCAGGCAGGGGCAGACTTAGATCTTGCCCACGAGGTCCAGCGAAGGCGTCAGCGTCGCGGCGCCTTCCTTCCACTTGGCCGGGCACACCTGGCCGGGGTTCTTGGCGGTGTACTGGGCAGCCTTCAGCTTGCGCAGCGTCTCGCTGATGTCACGGGCAATCTCGTTGCTGTGAATCTCGGCGGTCTTGATCACGCCTTCCGGGTTGATCAGGAAGGTGCCGCGCAACGCCAGGCCCTCTTCGGCGATGTGCACGCCGAAAGCGTGGGTCAGCGCGTGCGTGGGGTCGCCCACCAGCGGGAACTTGGCCTTGCCGACGGCCGGGCTGGTCTCGTGCCACACCTTGTGCGCGAAATGCGTGTCGGTGGTGATGATGTAGACCTGCGTTTCCAGCTTCTGGAACTCGGCGTAGTTGTCAGCCGCGTCTTCCACCTCGGTGGGGCAGTTGAAGGTGAAAGCAGCCGGCATGAAGATGAAGGCCGACCAATGGCCCTTCAGCGTCTGCTCGGTGACTTCGATGAATTTGCCGTTGTGGAAGGCTTGGGCCTTGAAGGGCTGGACTTGCGTGTTGATCAGGGACATCGGGTTGTTCCGTAAGGGTTGAGATGGAGAGGGAAAAAGCTCTTGACCGCTGCTATTTTGCTGCAGGCGCAGCATTGCGTGCATTGATTGAGGCCATCTCGCCCATCGCCTTTGTCTATGAAGGCGGTCCGCCGCGCGGCGGCGGGTTCAGGTGCCCTTGCTCACCGTGATCGTGGGGAACTTGGCCGAGAAGTCCTTGGCCTTGGCAGCGACCTTGACGGCCACCTGGCGCGCCACGGCTTTGTAGATGCTGGCGACCTCACCTTCGGGGTCGGCCACCACCGTGGGGCGGCCGGCGTCGGCCTGTTCGCGGATGCTGAGGTTCAGCGGCAACGCGCCAAGGTAGCCCACGTCGTACTCGGCGGCCATCTTCTTGCCGCCGTCAGCGCCAAAGATGTGCTCGCTGTGGCCGCAGTTCGGGCACACGTAGACGGCCATGTTCTCGACGATGCCCAGGATGGGCACGCCCACCTTCTCGAACATCTTCAGGCCCTTCTTGGCGTCAAGCAGCGCGATGTCCTGCGGCGTGGTGACGATGATGGCGCCCGTCAGCGGCACGCGCTGGCTGAGCGTGAGCGCGATGTCGCCGGTACCCGGCGGCATGTCGATGAGCAGGTAGTCCAGCTCGCGCCATTTCGTCTGGTGCAGCAATTGATCCAGCGCCTGCGTGGCCATCGGGCCGCGCCAGATCATGGCCTGGTCGGGTTCGATGAGGAAACCGATGCTCATCACCTGCACGCCGTAGTTCTCCATCGGCTCGATGCTCTTGCCATCCTCGCTCTCGGGCCGGCCGCTGATGCCCATCATCATGGGCTGGCTCGGGCCGTAGATGTCGGCGTCGAGAATGCCCACGCTGGCACCTTCGGCGGCCAGCGCCAGCGCCAGGTTCACGGTGGTGGTGCTCTTGCCCACGCCGCCCTTGCCGGACGCCACCGCGATCACGTTCTTCACGCGCGGCAGCAGCTGCACGCCGCGCTGCACGGCATGGCTCGCGATGCGGGTAGTGATCTCGACGCTGATGTTCTGCACCCCGGGCACCGTGCGCGCCGCGGCGATGAGCGCCTTGCGCAGCGCCGGGTGCTGGCTCTTGGCCGGGTAGCTCAGCTCGACCTGGAAGGCGACATCACCGTCTTCGATGCGCAGGTTCCGCAGGGCCTTGCTGCTGATGAAATCCTTGCCGGTGTTCGGGTCGGTGACGGTCTTCAGCGCATCGTGCAGGGCGCTTTCGGTGACGGGCGTGGACATGGCAGCAGGCACTCCTGGAACGGGGCGCCGAGTCTAGCGTCTGGGGCCTTGCCCCCTTGCGCCACCCCTGACGTCACCCCTGGCGCTGCGCCTCACTCGACGCGGCGCACCCGCGGTGCGCGCCTGGCACCTTCGATCTCAAGCTGAAAACCGCCCATCAGCGCACGCTTCACCGTCACCTTGGGGCTCTGCAGAAAGTAGACGCCTTCGCTGCCATCGGCCACCTGCCACACCTGCCCGTTGGCGAGCTTGATGCGGCTGGTCGGGCCCCAGCCTTCAAAGACGCCGGCGATGTGGCTGCTGATGGCCTGAGGCTCTTCACGGCGCTCGCGGCCGAAGCTCTGCACCGCGGCAGGCACCGCGGGTTCCAGCACTGCTGCCGGCACTGCAGCCAGCAGCGGCATCGCGTCGTAACAGGCCAGACGGGCAGCAGCCTCGGGCATCGCCCGGCAACGTTGCACGGCAGCGTCTTCGACGGCCTGGGCCGTTGGGGCCAGCAGGCCCAGCGCTGCGGCCACGCACAGGCCGCCGCGTGAAGTGGTGAGCGTTCTATCCATGGGTCCGCATCATGCCTGCCAGCGGGGCCGGGGCCGGGCCGCGACCTAGAATCTTCCTCATGATCCGCAAGCTCTTCGTCACCACCGCCCTGCCCTACGCCAACGCCGGCTTCCACATCGGTCACATGATGGAATACATCCAGGCCGATACCTGGGTGCGGCTGCAGCGCATGCTGGGCCACGAGGTGCATTTCGTCTGCGCCGACGACGCCCACGGCGCGCCGATCATGATTGCCGCCGAAAAGGCCGGCCTCACGCCGCAGGCCTTCGTGGCCGGCGTCGCCGCCGGGCGCCAGCAGTACCTGGACGGCTTCCACATCCGGTTCGACAACTGGCACAGCACCGACGCGCCCGAGAACCACGAGCTGGCGCAAGCCATCTACCTGGCGCTGCGCAAGAACGAACTCATCGAGGTGCGCGAGGTCGAGCAGTTCTACGACCCGCAGAAGGGCATGTTCCTGCCCGACCGCTTCATCAAGGGCGAGTGCCCGAACTGCGGCGCGAAAGACCAGTACGGCGACAACTGCGAGGTCTGCGGCGCGGTCTATGCGCCCACCGATCTGAAGAACCCGGTCTCGGCATTGACAGGCGCCACGCCGGTGCTGCGCAGCAGCGAACACTTCTTCTTCAAGCTCAGCGATCCGCGCTGCGTGGAGTTTCTCGAAAGCTGGACGCAGGACGGCCGCCTGCAGCCCGAGGTGGCGAACAAGGTGCGCGAGTGGTTCAAGCGCGACGAAGACGGCAAGGCCGGCCTGGGCGACTGGGACATCAGCCGCGACGCGCCCTACTTCGGCATCCAGATCCCGGATGCCCCGGGCAAATACTTCTATGTCTGGCT
>JANMMD010000319.1:0-7680 GCA_031372905.1 Betaproteobacteria bacterium | reverse complement strand
TCGATGAACTTGTTGATCTGCTTCCACTTGCGCGACATCGCCGGCACCAGCAGCAGTTCGTCGCGCGCGCGGTGGGTCACGCCCAGGTCGGCCCAGAAAGGGCGCTCAAGTGCCAGCAGCCGATGCTTCTCCTTGTCGTGCGCAGGTTCACCGGGCAAGGCCACCACCTCGCTCGATGGCTTGCCCATGCGCAGGCTGGGCCTGCCCTTGCGGCTGTAGGCCAGCTGCACCTCGGCGGTGAGCGTGTGCAGGTGGGCGTTGTGGAAGCGCGCGCCCAGCAGTTCGGCAATCAGCGCCAGGCCTTCGGCCAGCGGGTGGTTCTTCGTGATGTCACGCGTTGGGTAGCGCCAGAGGAAGGACAGCTGGCGTTCGCCGCGCAATTCCACCCCGCGCACCAGCAGCCGGTCCACCCGCTCAGGGAGCTCGTCGGTGCCCACCGGTTTGCTGAGCAGAAGCTTGACGAAGGACCCAGCGCCCAAGGCCCCCGCCAGAAGACGCGAAAAGCGCATCGCCGCGTCGGCCTGCGCCGCGGGAACCGGTGCGGCTCTGGGGTCGGGAACCAGGTCGGTGAACATGGACGCTCAGGCGTGCAGCGAATCCACGCCCTGGTTGGCCAGGCGGTCTGCTCGTTCATTGCCAGGGTCGCCAGAGTGGCCCTTCACCCAACGCCATTCCACCTTGTGCGCGGCGTTCAGCGCATCCAGGCGCTGCCAAAGCTCGACGTTCTTCACCGGCTTTTTGTCGGCCGTGGTCCAGCCGCGCTTTTTCCAGCCGTGGATCCAGGTCGTGATGCCGTCCTTCACATAGGAGCTGTCGGTGTAGATGGTGACCGCGCAGCGCTGCTTCAGCGAAGCCAGGGCTTCGATCACCGCCGTCAGCTCCATGCGGTTGTTGGTGGTGAGTTTCTCGCCGCCAAACATTTCCTTCTCGTGCGCACCGCTCTTCAGCCACGCGCCCCAGCCACCGGGGCCGGGGTTGCCGCGGCAGGCGCCGTCGGCATAGATCACCACTTCAGTCATTGCTCGCTCGTCTCTCTGTGACGCGTTCCGTCAAATATCCATCTCGGAGCTCATCTCCGCAGGCTCGCGCCGAGCCACCACCGCGGGCGCCGCGTGGGCCTTGCGCCTGTCTTGTTTGGCCAGGCCGATCAAACGCATGCCGCGCACCCGCTTCACCGCCACCACGAAGTAGACGCTGCCCAGCACCGGCCACCAGCGGTCACCGACACGGTCCATCCAGGCAAAGCGGTCCAGCCACTTCTGGCTCTCGAAAGGCGGCCGCCAGCAGCCAAAGCGCCCGGCCTCGACCTCGAAGCCGAGCAGGCGCAGCCAATCGCGCAGGCGCCAGTAGCCGATGAATTCACCGGCGCGCGGCAGGTACAGCCCACCGTGCCGGCCGACACCCAGGCCGTGCTTGATGCGGCCGGCGCGCTGGCGCAGGCCCCACAGGCTGGCCGGGTTGAAGCCGGCGATGACGACGCGGCCCTCGGGCACCAGCACACGCTCCACCTCGCGCAGCGTGTGGTGCGGGTCGCGTGCCAGTTCCAGCGAATGCGGCAGCACGACGAGGTCGACGCTGTTGTCGGGAAAGGGCAGCGCGTCGAACTCGCAGTGCAGTGCGATGGGCTCGTGCGCCGACTGCGTGGTGAGCAGGCTGTCGTCCAGCGGCGGCAGCTCAGCCGAGAAGTCGTCGGGCAGGTGCATCGAATCGCTCGCCACCCAGCGGTGGGGCATGCGGTTGGCACGCAGGCCGTCGAGCTCGGGCAGGCCCAGCTGCAAGGCGTGGAAACCGAAGGCATCGGTCACCGCGTGGTCCAATCGCTCTTGTTCCCACGCCAGCAGGTAGTGGCCCGGTGCCGTGCGCAGCCAGGCACCCAATTCCAGTATCGACTCGTCTCGCGTCATGAATCTTTCAGCGCTGCCCGCCTTCGCCGACAACTACATCTGGATGCTTCACGACGGCACGCAGGCCGTGGTGGTGGACCCGGGTGATGCCGCACCCGTGCTGCAGGCGCTGCAGGCCCGGGGCCTGCAGCTCGCCGCGATTCTAGTGACGCACCACCACCCCGACCACGTCGGCGGCATCGACGCGCTGCGGCCTCATCTGCACGGCCCCGTCTGGGGCCCCGCGCGCGAGAACATCCCCAAGCCGTGCACGCCGCTGGACGACGGCGATGTGGTCACGGTGCTGGGCCGGCGTTTCCAGGTCATCGACGTGCCGGGGCACACCGCCGGACATATCGCTTACTTCCAACTGGATGAAGACGAGGCGCCACTGCTCTTCTGCGGCGATACGCTGTTCTCGGCCGGCTGCGGGCGCCTCTTCGAAGGCACGCCGGCGCAGATGCAGCATTCGTTGTCGCGCCTGGCTGCCTTGCCGGGCAGCACGCGGGTGTGCTGCACGCATGAGTACACCTTGTCCAACCTGAAATTTGCCGCCGCCGTGGAACCCGGCAACGACGAACGTGCTCAGTACCATGCGCGCTGCGAGATGCTGCGCGCCCAGGGCCTGCCGACGCTGCCGTCCAGCATCGCCCTGGAACGCCAGGTCAACCCTTTTCTGCGCTGCGCAGCGCCCGAGGTGGTGGCCGCCGCCCGCGCGCAAGGCGCGGCGAACGACGACGTGGTCAGCGTGCTTGCCGCGCTGCGTGAATGGAAGAACCGATACCGATGACATCACCGCCGCAAAGACGACCGATCCAGCCGCCAGGCTCACGCCGCTCGACGCTGCTGAGCGCCCTGCTCGGCGCCTGGCTCAGCCTGACCGGCTGCAGCAGCCTGCCCATCCCTCAAGCTGCGCCGACCCTGGTGGCCAGCCCGACGGCATCGGCCACTCAGCTCTCCGAGGTGCTTGCCGCGCCGGCAGCGCCCGCAGCGGTGGTAGCGCCGGCCACGGCAGCGGTGCCCGCACCGCCACCCGCAGCGCCCCGCATGGGCCGCTTGGACTTCCCCGAAGACGGCGACCGCGGCGACCTGTGGGAACGCGTGCGCAACGGCTTCGACATGGCCGACCTCGACAGCGACCTGGTGCGCAAATGGGAGCAGTGGTACGCCCGCGACCCCGCCTATGTGCAGCGCATGACCGAGCGTGGCGGCCGCTACCTCTTCCACATCATGCAGGAGGTGAACCGCCGCGGCCTGCCCGCTGAACTGGCGCTGCTGCCCTTCATCGAGAGTGCCTTCAACCCGCAGGCGAAATCGCACGCGGCAGCCATGGGCATGTGGCAGTTCATGCCGGCGACGGGGCAAGACTTCGAGCTGCGCCAGAACCTCTTCCGCGACGACCGCCGCGACGTGCTGGCGAGCACGCGCGCTGCGCTGGACTATCTGGAGCGCCTGCACGGCTTGTTCAACGACTGGCACCTCGCACTCGCCGCCTACAACTGGGGCCAGGGCAATGTGGCGCGCGCACTGGAACGCAACCGCCGCGCCGGCAAGCCGCTGACCTACGAGGCCCTGACGATGCCGCAGGAAACGCGCGAGTACGTGCCCAAGCTGCAGGCGGTGAAGAACATCGTGCTCAAGCCCGAGGCCTTCGCGCTGGCGCTGCCGCCGCTGGAGAACCACCCGTTCTTTCTCAGCGTGCCGATCGTGCGCGACATCGACGTGGCCCTGGCCGCGTCGCTGGCCGGGCTGAGCCTGGACGAGTTCGAGCAGCTCAACCCGCAAATGAACAAGCCGGTGATCCTGGCCGCCGGCACGCCCCAGGTGCTGCTGCCCTACGACAACGCGAATCGTTTTTTGCGGGGGCTGAGCCGCCACCCCGGAGCGCTGGCGACATGGACCGCCTGGGTCGCGCCGCGCACCCTGCCCACCGCCGAGGCTGCGCGCCTCATCGGCATGAGCGAAGGTGAACTGCGCAGCATCAACCGCATTCCCGCCGGCATGCTGGTGAAAGCAGGCTCGACGCTGCTGGTTCCGCGCGACGAGAACATCACCGACGACGTGACCGAGCACATCGCGCACAACGGCTTGCTGGCGCTGACGCCGGCCACGCGTCCGATGCGCAAGCTCAGCTTCAAGGCGGGCCGCAAGGGCGACAGCGTGGCCGCGGTGGCACTTCGTTACCGCGTCAGTGCAGCGCAAGTCGCACAGTGGAACGATGTCGGCCCGCAAGCCCGCTTCAAGCCCGGCCAGACCATCGTGGTGGAGGTGCGCACACCACCGTCGCGCAACGCTGCGGCAGCCAGCAGGACTGCATCGGTCCCCAAGCGCCCGCTGGCGGCCAGCGCCAAGCCGGTGAAGACCACCAAGGCTGCGGCCCCTGTGAAGGGGCCGGCACGCCAGGCACGCGCGGCCGGTGCCCCGCGCAAACCGCAGGCCAGCGCGGCGGTGCATCCCGCCCGCTGAAGCCCGCGGCTCGAGCCACGCGGGCTGCGCTTCAGCCCGCCGGGTTCAAGCCAGGAAGTCGCGCTTGCCCAGATCGACACCGCCGGCACGCAGCAGCGCGTAGGTGGTGGTGGCATGGAAGAAGAAGTTGGGCAGCGCGTAGTGCTTGAGGAAGCTTTCGCCATCGAAGCGCTTGGGGTCGCCGGTGCGCTGCGGCAGCAGGATCTCGCGCGCCTCGCTGCCATCGATGTGTGCCGGCGTGAAGCTGGCCACGTAGTCGATGGTCTTGCGGATGCGCGCGCGCAGCTCGTCGAGCGTGGCTTCGTTGTCGTCCCACTTCGGCACTTCGTGGCCGGCCAGACGCGCCATGCAGCCCTTCACGCCGTCGGTGGTGATCTGGATCTGCCGCGTGAAGGGCAGCATGTCCGGCGCCAGGCGCAGCGCGAGGTAGTTGTTGACGTCGAACTTGCGCGCCTCGGCGTGGGCCTGGGCCTTGTCCAGCCAGGCCAGCATGCCGGTCAGCGTGCGCAGGAAAATCGGCGCGCTGGCCGAGTGCATCGAAATGCTCATGGGTGTATCTCCGTGTCAGGTTGGGCCGAGGATGCTAGCGCCGGGCCAGAAGCGCCCGCCGACAGGGCAGAATCGCCGGCGCGGACACCATGAACATCATCATCCTCGACGACTACCAAGATGCCGTGCGCAAGCTCGAATGCGCCAAGCTCCTGGAACCGCTGAACGCCAAGGTCTTCACCAACACCGTGAAGGGCATCGGGCAGCTCAGCGTGCGGCTGCGCGATGCCGACGTGCTGGTGCTCATTCGCGAACGCACACAGTTCCCCAAGGCGCTGCTGGAAAAACTGCCGCGGCTGAAGCTCATCTCGCAGACCGGGCGCGTGGG
Organism: Betaproteobacteria bacterium; assembly: GCA_031372905.1. GTDB lineage: Bacteria > Pseudomonadota > Gammaproteobacteria > Burkholderiales > Burkholderiaceae_C > Rubrivivax. The sequence continues at coordinate 2,454 of JANMMD010000319.1, read as the reverse complement.
CAGCCACATCGACGTGGACACCTGCACGCGCATGGGCATCGCCGTGGCCGAGGGCGTGGGCTCGCCGGTGGCGCCGGCAGAACTGACCTGGGCCCTGATCATGGCCAGCATGCGCCGGCTGCCGCAGTACATCGGCAACCTCAAGCACGGCGCCTGGCAGCAGAGCGGCCTGAAAGCGGCGTCGATGCCGCCCAACTTCGCCATCGGCATGGTGCTGCGCGGCAAGACCTTGGGCATCTGGGGCTACGGCAAGATCGGCCAGATGGTGGCCGGCTACGGCCGTGCCTTCGGCATGCAAGTGCAGGTGTGGGGCAGCGAAGCCTCCCGCGCCCGCGCCGTGGCCGATGGCCATACCGCGGCGGAGAGCTGCGAACTCTTCTTCGAGACCTGCGACGTGCTCAGCCTGCACCTGCGCCTGAGCGACGCCACCCGCGGCATCGTGCGCCTGGATGCGCTGAGCCGCATGAAGCCCACCGCGCTCATCGTCAACACCTCGCGCGCCGAACTCATCGAAGACAACGCGCTCGTGGCGGCGCTGAACCGCGGCAGGCCCGGCATGGCGGCGGTGGATGTCTTCGAGAGCGAACCCATCCTGCAGGGCCACCCCTTGCTGCGGCTGGAGAACGCGGTGTGCACGCCGCATCTCGGTTATGTCGAGCAGGACAGCTACGAGATGTACTTCGGCGCGGCGTTTCGCAACGTCATCAACTTCATCAAGAACGAGCCCACCAACCTCGTCAACCCAGAAGCCTTGAAAGTGCTGCGCTGACGTGACGGCGCCCTGGGTCTCGGCCAGCCGCGCCATGATGGCCGGCAACTTCGCCATCGGTTGCGGCGTGATGGTGGTGGCGGGCTCGTTGAACGACCTCTCGGCGGCGCTGCAGGTGTCCGCGGCCGTGGCCGGGCAGCTCATCACCGCTGGCGCGGTGACCATGGGCCTGGGCGCACCGTTGCTTGCCGCAGCGCTGGTGCGTTTCGACCGCCGCTGGCTGCTGACCGCGGCACTGCTGTGGTTTGCCGTGGGCCATGCGCTGTCAGCGCTGATGCCGGGTTATGCGGCGCTGCTGCCGATGCGCGTGCTGGCGGTTCTCGGCGCCGCCGTCTTCACGCCACAAGCCGCAGCCGCCATCAACGTGCTGGCGCCGCCCGAGCAGCGCGGGCGGGCCATCACCACGGTGTTTCTGGGCTGGTCGCTGAGCTCGGTGCTGGGCATGCCGATGCACAGCTTCATTGCCGAAACGGTGGGCTGGCGCTGGGCCTTCGCGATGGTGGCAGTGCTGGCCACCGCAGCGGCCGTGGGTGTGTGGCGCACCGTGCCCGAGGGCATCAAGCCCCCCACGCTGAGCCTGGCCAGCTGGGGCCGCGTGCTGACCCATCCGCTGCTGATGGGCATGGTGGGCGTGACGCTGCTCAGCGCGGCCGGGCAGTTCACCCTCTTCAGCTATTTCGCGCCCTACTACCGCCAGGTGCTGGGGGCGAGCGCCGGCGAGGTGAGCTTCCTCTTCTTCTGGTTCGGCGCCTTCGGCCTGCTGGGCAACGTGCTGCTCAGCCGCTGGATAGACCGCCTGGGCGCCGCGCGCTGTGTGCACATCGCGATGGTGCTGATGGCGTTGTCGCTGGCCCTGTGGCCACTCACGGGGCCCGCTGGCAGCGCCGCCTTGCTGGGCGGCGTGGCCGGCATGGCCGCGGCGGTGGTGCCTTGGGCACTGGGCTGCTTCTCGTGCAACTCGGCGCAGCAGGCGCGGCTGTCGCAAGCCTCGGCGGCGTACGCACCGGCGCTGCTGGCACTGAACACCTCGGCCATCTACGGCGGCCAGGCCATCGGTGCCGCCGGCGGTGGTGCGCTGCTGGCGCACAGCGGCTTCCGCACCCTGCCCTGGGCCGGCCTGGCATGGATGCTGGTGGCGCTGGGCCTGAGCCTGTGGGCGGCGCAGCGCTTGCAGCGCGTTGGGGTCGTCCACGATGACTGAGCTTGCCGACACCCCCGCCGCCACATCCGAGCCCACCTTGAAGCCGGCCTCGCCGGCCGCGCTGTTCATCGCGTTCACGCGCTTGGCGCTGCAAGGCTTCGGCGGGGTGCTGCCGGTGGCGCAGCGTGAACTCGTGGAGCACCAGCGTTGGCTGACGCGCGAAGAATTCCTCGCGCTGTTGGCGATGGGCCAGATGCTGCCGGGGCCGAACATCGTGAACATGTCGCTGATGTTCGGTGACCGCTTTTTCGGCTGGCGCGGCGCCCTGGCTGCCAGCGCCGGCGTGCTGGCAGCACCACTGGTGCTGGTGCTGGTGCTGGCCTTGCTGGCGCAGCAAGCGCAAGGCCTGCCCGCGATGCAGGGCGCCTTGCGCGGCATGGGCGTGGTGGCGGCCGGGCTCATTCTCTCCACCGCCTGGCGGCTGGGCAGCGGCCTGCACCGCAACCGCCTGGGCCTGCCGCTGTGCGCGGCGCTGCTGATCGCG
>JANMMD010000280.1:0-9903 GCA_031372905.1 Betaproteobacteria bacterium | reverse complement strand
ATCTTGTTGACGGCGTGGCCGATGTGCAGCTTGCCGTTGGCGTAGGGCGGGCCGTCGTGCAGCACGAACAGCGGGGCGCCGCGGCGGGCCACGCGCAGGCGCTGGTACAGGCCGCCGTCGTGGCCGCTGTCGTCGGCGGTGTGGTTCCAGTCCTGCACCCAGGCGGGCTCGCGCTTGGGCAGGTCGCCCCGCATCGGGAAGGGCGTGTCGGGCAGGTTCAGGGTACTGCGGTAGTCGGGGGTGACGCTCATGGTGCGTGTCTGGTGGGGCCGGGCCCGGCATGTGCCGGGGCGGCGGGGTCGTTCGGGGGGCGGTGGACGCCCGGGGGCGGCGGCGCGCCAGAGTGGGGCTGAAGCGGGGCGGGCTTCAGGCAGGCTTCAGGGGCCCGAACGAATAATTCGGTCGCGCGTCGACTGCCGTCGCGTGGCGGCGTGCCACCGCGCCGGAACCCAACTCGCTGCGGAATGTGTCAAGAAACGCATGGCCGGAGTTTAACGATCTGAGTGTGCGATGCCCCGAAGTCTTCGTTGTGCTGTTCGTTGTTCCTTGTCGACGCTGGTCTGTCTGCTGTGCCCGCTGGCCGCCAGCGCGCAAGCCACCGACCCCGAGACGCCCTTGGCCGTGCCCGATAGCACCACCTGGGAAGGCGCCATCGGCGCCACCGTGAGCCACAGGCCCGAGTATTCCGGCGCCACGACACAGGTGACCAAGCTGACGCCGGCGCTTTTTGTGCGCTACGGGCGCTTCACCCTCACCAACGCCAGCGGCTTCGTCACGCGCCGTGCCGACGACGTGGTGCGCGGCCTCGGTGTCGACCTGGTGCGCGGCGACCGTGTGCGCCTGGGGCTTTCGCTGCGCTTCGACGCCGGCCGCAACGAGGACACCAGCCCCGCGCTGCAGGGCCTGGGCAACATCAAGGCCACCGTGAGGCTGCGTTTGAATGCCGGCTTGAAGCTGGACGGCCCGTGGCGCCTGGGCGCTTCCTGGAGCGTCGATGCCTTCGGGCGCGGCGGCGGCAATGTGGGCGACTTCGGCGGCGCCTGGGAGCAGCGCGTGGCACCTCGCACCACGCTGACGCTGGGCAGCAGCCTGAGCCTGGCCGGCGACCGCTACATGCAGACCTACTACGGCATCAACGAGGCGCAGGCCCTGCGCACCGGCTACCCCGTTTACACGCCGAAGGCCGGGCTGCGCGACCTCTCGGTGTATGCCAACGCGCGCCACGACCTGGGTGAAGACTGGATCGTGCTCGGCGGCGCCAGCGTCACCCGCCTGCTCGGCCCCGCAGCGGACAGCCCTTTGACGACGAGGCGCAGCAACTGGGGCCTGAACGTCGGGCTGGCCCGCCGGTTCTGACGCGCACGCCGACTTTCAGACGGTGCCTGCGCGGGCAAACCAGGCTCGGGCGTCGTCGGTGTCGCGCGCAATGCCCTGCTGCAGCGCCTCCAGCGACGCGTATTTCAGCTCGTCGTGCAGCTTGTGCAGCAGTTCCACGCGCAGCAGCCGGCCGTAGCCGCCGTTGAGGCCCAGGCGCTCGGGCCATTGCAGGCAGTGCACTTCCAGCAGCACACGGCCGGCGTCTTCCACCGTCGGGCGCACGCCCAGGCTGGCCACGCCCGGCAAGGGCGCATCGCCTGAAGACCCGAGGCCGTGCACGCGCACGACGAAGATGCCGCTGGCCGCGGGCTTGGCATGCGCAAAGCGCAGGTTCAGCGTGCGGAAGCCCAGATCACGGCCCAGCTTGCGGCCATGCAGCACATGGCCGCTGATGCTGTAGGGCCGGCCCAGCAGGGCCTCGGCCTGCGCCATGTCGCCGCGCGCCAGCGCGTCGCGCACGGCCGAGCTGGACACACGCAGACCGTGCACTTCGTAGCTGAGCATGCGCGCGACGTCGAAGCCGGCCGCTGCGCCCGCGCTGTCCAGCATGGCGTAATTGCCGGCGCGTTTGGCGCCGAAATTGAAGTCGTCGCCGACGAGCACGTACTTCGCACGCAGCCCGTCACGCAGCACCTCGTCGACGAAGGCCTGCGCTTGCATCGCAGCGAAGTCGGCGTTGAAGGGCAACACCACCACGTCATCGACACCGCAGCGCTGCAGCTCGCAGAGCTTGTCGCGCAACGTGCCGATGCGCGCCGGCGCCGACGCGGGCTTGCCAGCCTTGCGTGCGACCTCGGCGAAGTGATCTCGCGGGTGCGGCTCGAAGCTCATCACGCAGCTGGGCAGGCCGCGGTGGCGGGCCTCGCTCGTCAGCAGCGCCAGCATGGCCTGGTGGCCGCGGTGAACGCCGTCGAAGTTGCCGATGGTGACGGCGCAGCCGGCCGTGCCTGGGCGGCGCCAGCCGCGTTGAATGTCCATGGCAGCGGATTATCCCGGCAGGCCCAGCAGGTGGCGGTAGAGCGCGAGGTAAGCCGCGGCGGCATCGTCCCAGTTGAACCGGGCGGCATGGGCTTTCACGGTCTCGGTGCGGCCGGGCTCGGCGTGGCGCAGCAGGCCTTGCTGCACCACGGCCTTCATCGCCTCGGGTTCGAAGCTGTCGAAGTAGCTCGCGGCATCACCACCGATCTCCGGCAGGCAGGTGCGGCGCGCCAGGAAGACGGGCTTGCCGAAGTGCATGGCCTCGATGGGCGGCAGGCCGAAGCCTTCGGTCAAAGACGGAAAGAGAAAGCCCGTGCAGTGGGCGTAGGCCCAGGCCTTCTGCGCATCGGTGATGCCGAGGTGGAACTGCACGTTGGGCTGGCGGTTCGCGGCTTTCAGCGCCTTGGCGTCCTCGCTGGGCGGGCCGCACAGCACGAACGTCATCTCTGGCCACGCGCGCGCCAGGTCCAACACGGCCTGCGGGTTCTTGCTTGGCGACATGCGGCTGAGGTGAAAGAGAAAGGGCCGGTCGGCGGCCGCGGCCCAGCCGGCCAGGGGCTGGCGCTCGGCCGCGACGAAGCTGCGCGCGCCGTTGTAGATGACGTCCAGCGGCCCCTGCCAGCCCAGTTCACGCCGCACGTCGTTCGCGGTGTGCTGGCTGATGGCCACGATCTGGTCGGTGCGCGCCATCAGCTTGCCCGTGCGGCGGTGGTGGCGCCAGCGCGAGAACGCGTTGCGGCCGTAGAGGTAGTTCAGGTCGTGCACGGTGACCAGCCGCGTGCAGCCCGCGGCCATGTTGGGCGGCAGGTTCTTGTTGAGTTGATGCAGGCTGTGCCACAGCGAAAACGGTTCTGGCTGCACATGCCGCACACGCTGCCAGCGGCTGACAGCGAGGTAGGCCACGTCCGCACCGAAGAGGCCGAAGAGCTTTTCGCGCAGGTGGAAGTGGATGCGGATGCCATGCTGTGCGCGCCAGGCTGGCGCGACGGCGGCGATGCGCGTGCCCATCTGCAGAGAAAATTCGCCCAGGCCGTCGTGCAGCGCACCGATGTTGCCCAGGCTGATGCCGATGTGGCGCATATTCGTCCAATCACTCATCGGCGGGCAGTGTAGCCACGGCCCGGGCCGGCACAATCCGCCGCCATGCAGCTGCTGGACTTGCCCCAGGTGACCTTGTGCATCGTGGACACACGGGCACCGGCCTTGGCCGCGCAGTCGCTGCAGCGTTCGATGGCGGGCATCAGCTTCGCCCGCGTGCTGTTGTTCTGCCATGACTGGCGGCCGCCGCAGCCCTTGCCGGGTATCGAGGTGGTGAACATGCCCGAGTTGCACTCGGGGGCGGATTACTCGCGCTTCGTGCTGCGCGAGCTGCCGGGCCACGTCCACACGCCCTTCGCGCTGATCACGCAATGGGACGGCTTCGTGCGGCAGCCGGAGGCCTGGACCGACGAGTTCTTGCAATGGGACTACCTCGGTGCCGTCTGGCCTGACCAGCCGGCGGGGCGGAACGTTGGCAATGGCGGCTTCTCGCTGCGCTCGCAGAAGCTGCTGCAGGCCGGTCTCGACCCCCGCATCACGGCGCTGCACCCGGAAGACCTGGTGCTGGGCACCACCTACCGCGCGCTGCTGGAGCAGGAGCACGGCGTGCGCTTCGCCCCGCCCGAACTGGCGCGGCGCTTCGCCTTTGAAAACCACCCGCCGCAGGGCCCGGTCTTCGGTTTCCACGGCCCCTACAACCTGCCGCGCGTGCTGGACGAGGCCACCTTGCTGCGCTGGCTGCCGCAGCTGCCCGATGCCTTCTTTCGCAGCCGCGATGCGCGCCGCCTGGCGCGCGCGATGCTGGCCCACCGCATGGCTGCGGCAGCCACCGAACTGCTGCGCCGCCGTCGCGCGGCGGGCCGGCGCGACATCAACACCCGCGTGCTGGGCTGGCTGGCCGCGGGCCTGGGCCGGCTGCAGCAGCGCGCCACCTGAGCTCTCGGCATGCCTGCGCAACGCTTCGTGATCATCTGCCCCCGCAAGACCGAGACCGGCGGCCCCGAGGCGCTGCACCAGCTCGGCGCGGCGCTGATTGCAATGGGCCACGAAGCCGCCATGCATTACGTGCCGGCACGTGCGTCGAACACCTGCCCGCCGCGCTACCTGCATTACGGCGTGCCGGTGCTGCACCAGCGTCCGGACACACCGGACACCGTGGTGGTGATACCGGAAGCGATGACCGACTGGGTCTGGCGGCTGCAGCAGGCGCAGCGCCTGATCTGGTGGCTGAGCGTGGCCTTCTACCGCAAGAAGCCGACGAAGTGGACCAAGCGCGCCAAGCTCTGGCTGCGCGAGCGTCTGCCATCGCGCCGGCCCTACACCTTCCAGCCGTTGCCGCGGCTGAAGCACGCCTACCACGGTGAGTACGTGCGGCGGTTTCTGGTGGGCCACGGCATCACCGATGCGCTGCCGCTGTGCGAGTACCTGTCGCCAGCGTTCCGGATCAGCGAGGACGAGGTGCCTGCCGGCGAGCGCGGCCATGTGTGCCTGTACAACCCGCGCAAGGGGCTGGCCTTCACGCAGCGCATCAAAGAGGCCTGTGCGGGCAGCGGCATCGAGTTCGTGCCGCTGTCGGGCTACAACGAAGACGAGTTGCGCGCGCTTTTTGCCCGCAGCAAGCTCTACATCGATTTCGGCGAGCACCCGGGCCGCGACCGCATGCCGCGCGAGGCGGCGGCCTGCGGCTGCATCGTCTTTACCGGCCAGCGCGGCAGCGCTGGCAATGGCGTCGATGTGCCGTTGGCGCCGTTCTACAAGCTCGACGAAGCGCAAGCAGAGACGCTGGAAGTGCTGCGTGCGCGGCTGCTGCAGGCCTGCGCGGCCTACGACGAGCACCGGCAGGCCCAGGCCGGCTACCGGCAGTGGGTGCGCAGTCTGCCGCAGGCTTTTGCAGAAGACGTGGCCGGCGTCGTGGCCGCCTTCAGCGCCGCGCGCTGAATCACAGCAAGGTGTTGGAGACGCTGAAGACGTTCTCGCCGAAGTAGAGGAAGTCGCGGTCCTGGTCCGCCATCGCGCGCAGAAAGGGGCGGGTGCTGGCACTGCGCGGCAGCATCCAGTCGTGCAGTTCGACGATCAACAGCGGGAAGCGCGCGATCCACTCGGTGTTGCGCGAGAACAGTTCTGCCTCGAAGCCCTCGATGTCGATCTTCGCGATGAAGGGCACGTACTCGGGTGAGCCGTAGCGCTGCAGCAGATCGTTGATCGACACGATCTCGACGCTGCCGGCCTCACCGGCTGCTCCGCTGCCCTCTTCACTGCGTTCGATGCGAAAGGCGTTGTTCTCGGCTCCTGCGTTGACGATGCGGCCCCGGCTGGCCTGGCTGCCGATGGCGGCCCGCAGCACGCTGACGCACTGCGGGTCGTTGTTGCGGCGCGCCTGTTCGGCGTTGCCCGCGTCGGGCTCGATGCAGACCACCGCCGAGCCGGGGTGGTTGTCGGCGAAGTAGCGAGAAGCAAAGCCGACGTTGCCGCCGGCGTCGATGATCAGCGGCGTCTTGCCTGCCGCCAGCACGGCATCGCGGAAGGCCAGCAGCTCCGCGCAGCGCGGCAGTTGGCCGAGCTCATAGTGTTCGCTCGTGAAGACCTGGCCGAGCGTGCCGAGGTCGATGTCGTTGCGCACTTCGACCTCCACACGCCGCTTCAGCCTGCGGTCGTACAGCACCTGGCGCCGCGCCAGCTTGGGCGAGAGTTCGAGGTAGCGGCGTTGGCGTTTGCGCCGTTTCAGCGTCTGGCCCAAGAGCCGCCCGTAGCGGCTGACGTGGCTGCGCAAGATTTCCCAGGGGCGTGCACCGTCGAGATAAGCGTTGGAACCAGAGCTCATGAGCAATCAAACAGCCTACAGAGCGAAGATTTGAACACGCGCCCTAGGGCTGGCGCAGCGCGGCCGCATCCAGCCAGGCCCAACGGCCCGGCGCCAGGTCGCCTGGCAGCACCCAGGGCCCGAAGCGGCTGCGGTGCAGCGTTTCCACGCGGTTGCCCACCGCGGCCAGCATGCGCTTGACCTGGTGGTACTTGCCTTCGCCCAGGGTCAGCCGCAGGTGCGTTTCGGCCACCTGCTCCGCGGCCACGGCGCGCACCGGGGCGGGGTCGTCGTCCAGCACCACGCCGTCGCGCAGGCGCTGCAGCTGGGTTTCATCGAGGGGGTGTTTGGTGCCGACCTCGTAGACCTTGTCAACGTGGTGCTTGGGGCTGGTCAGGCGGTGGATCAGCGCGCCGTCGTCGGTGAAGAGCAGCAGGCCGGTGGTGTCTTCGTCGAGCCGGCCCACGGGCTGTACGCCGCGTGTGCGCAGCGGTGCGGGCAGCAGGCTCATCACGCTGGGGTGGTGGCGCGGCTTCTGGCTGCACTCGTAGCCTGCGGGCTTGTTCAACATCAGCAAGGCCTTGGCGTGGTAGGCCCAGGCTTGGCCTTCCACCTCGACGACGAGGCCGTCGGTTTCGAAGCTTTGATGCGCGTCTTCGAGTACGCGGCCAGCCACGCGCACCAGGCCCAGCTGGACGAGGCCGGCACAGACGCGGCGGTTGCCGAAGCCCTGGCTGAAGAGGATTTGCGCGATGCCGAGCTGGGCCACGACTTCAGCCGTTCATCGCCAGGTCGCAGGCTGCCGGTACGGCCGGTGAGGCCTCTTGCGCTGGCAGCGAGCTCGCCGCCAGCACGGCATTGCGGATGGCTCGTGCGGTGACCTCCGCGGCCATCAGACCGAGCGCGTTGATGTCGCCGGTCGCGCCGGCGTCGCCGGTGGCCAGTGCAAACAGGGTGTCGCCATCGTACGCGGTGAGCGGGCTGATGGCGCGCGACAAGCCGTGGTGCGCCAGGCCCGCCAGGGCCGTGGCCTGCGCCTTGGTGAGCAGCGCATCGGTGGCCACGATGCCCACCGTGGTGGCCATGCCGGCCATCATTGGCCCCGGACCGGCACCGGCCAGCACGGCGGCGGTGCTGCCGATCAGTGTGCGGCCATCCATGCTGCGCGCGCCGGCGATGGGCTGGCCGCGTTCGTCGAGCACATCGCCCAGCGCGTTCACTGCGACCAGGGCGCCGACGGTGTAGCGACCGAGCTTGAGCGAGGCCGTGCCGACGCCGCCTTTCATCGCACGCGCGATGCCGAAGAGTTTGCCCACGGTGGCGCCCAGCCCGGCACCGGCATTGCCCTGCTCGGGTGCCGAGCACGACGCCGCCATGCAGGCGGCATAACCGGTGTCGGCGCCAGGCCGGATGCGCGCGTCGCCCAGCCACAGGTCGAACAGCACGGCCGCCGGCACGATGGGCACGCGCGCAGAGGGGCCGACCGCAAAGCCGTGGCCGCGTTCCTCGAGCCAGCGCATCACGCCGCCCGCGGCATCCAGGCCGAAGGCGCTGCCGCCCGTCAACAACACCGCGTGCACCTGTTGCACGGTGTTCTCGGGGCGCAGCAGGTCGGTTTCGCGCGTGCCCGGCGCGCCGCCGCGCTGCGCCACACCCGCCACGGCGCCGAGGGGACACAGCAGCACCGAGCAGCCAGTGGCCCGGCCGGGCACCGCGGCGTGGCCGACGCGGAGACCGGCGACATCGGTGATGGCGCCGGGAGCCAGCGTCATCGCGGGGTCAGGCCTGTGTGCAGACCTGCAGTCAGGCAAACACCCCAGCGCTGTCCTGCATGCGCGAAGACACTTCGCCCAGGTGGTGCAGCGTGTCGCCGAAGGTCATTTCCAGCATCGTCAGGCGCTTGAAGTAGTGGCTCGCGATGTACTCGTCGGTGCAGGCGATGCCGCCATGCAGCTGGATGCACTGCTGGCCGACGTAACGCATGCTCTGGCCCAGCTGCACGCGCGCCTGGCTGATGGCACGGCGGCGCTGCGCCGGCGCTTCGCCCAGCTTGAGGCTGGCGTAGTAGCTCATCGAGCGGCCCAGCTCCAGCTGCATCTTCACGTCGGCCATGCGGTGGCGCAGGGCCTGGAAGCTGGCCAGCGTGGTGCCGAACTGCTTGCGCGTGTTCATGTACTCCACGGTGATGGCCACCAGGCGGTCCATCAGGCCCACGCCCTCGGCACACTGCGCGGCGATGCCGGCGTCCACCGCGGCTTCCAGCACGGCATGACCGTCGGCGGTGATCAGCTGTGCGGCAGCGCCGTTCAGCGCGACATCGCCGGCGCGGCCGCCGTCCTGCGTGGCGTAGGCCGCGACCTTCACCGCTGCGGCTTCAACGAGGAACAGGCCGATGCCGGCGGTATCGCCGTCGCTCCCGCTGAGGCGCGCGGGCACGATGAAGGCATCCGCTTCGTCGGCCGCCGGCACCACCAGCTTCTGGCCTGTCAGCTGCCATGCGCCGCCGGCTTGTTTCGCGGTGGTGCTGATCTTGGTGAGCTTGTAGCGCGCGCCGCGCTCGGCCAGCGCCGGCACCACCAGCGCCTCACCGGCGGCCATGCGCGGCAGCCAATCAGCTTGCAGTGCTTCGGGGGCGGCCGACAGCAAGGCCGGCGCCATCAGCGCGGCTTCGGCATAGGGTGCGTTCACGAGGCCGCGGCCCAGCTCTTCGCACACCACCATGGCGTCCACGGCGCCCTGGGCTAGGCCACCGTGCGCGTCGGGGATGACCAGTCCGGCCAAACCCAATTCGGCCAGCTCGCCATACACGGCGCGGCTCGCGCCGCCGGCCTTGGCCAGCGCGTGGCGGCGGTCGAAAGTGAAACCCTTGTCCACCCAGCGGCGCACGGCGTCGCGCAGGCTTTCCTGGTCGTCGGTGAAGTCGAAGTCCATGTTCAGCTCCCCAGCACGGTTTGCGCAACGATGTTGCGTTGCACTTCGTTCGAGCCACCGTAGATGGTGGTCTTGCGCATGTTGAAGAAGGTGCTGGCCAGCGGCAGGATGTCGCCCGGCACGGCCACCTGGTCGCCCTGCCAGCCGGCTTCCATCGCGTCGAAGATGTAGGCGCGCGAGAGCGGCCCGGCGGCCAGCATCATCAGCTCGGTGTAGCGCTGCTGGATCTCGCTGCCGCGGATCTTCAGCAGGCCCGCGACGTCCAGGCTCTGCTTGCCGTTCTTCTCCGCGGAGAGAACCCGCAGCACCATCATCTCCAGCGCCACCACGTCCACTTCCAAGAGCGCAATCTGGTCGCGGAAACGGGCGTCGTCGTACACACCCTCGGCCTTGGCCACGCGCTTCACACGCTCCAGCTCACGCTTGGCGCGGTTGACGTCGGCGATGTTGGTGCGCTCGTGGCTCAGCAGGTGCTTGGCGTAGGTCCAGCCCTTGTTCTCTTCGCCGATCAGGTTTTCGGCCGGCACCTCGACGTTGTCGAACCACACCTCGTTGACCTCGGGCTCGCCGTCCATCAGCACGATGGGGCGCACGGTGATGCCCGGGCTCTTCATGTCGATGAGCAGGAAGCTGATGCCCGTCTGCGGCTTGCCTTCGCTGCTGGTGCGCACGAGGCAGAAGATCCACTCGCCGTACTGGCCCAGCGTGGTCCAGGTCTTCTGGCCGTTGACGATGTACTTGTCGCCCGAACTTGTGGATTTACGTTCAGCCTTGCATTT
>JANMMD010000380.1:0-21904 GCA_031372905.1 Betaproteobacteria bacterium | reverse complement strand
CGCGTCGCTCACCGCCCGCGTGAGTGCGAGGTCAAAGCCGACCTTGGTGCCGTCCCGGTCCATGCTGGTGAGCAGGATCTCGCCAGCGCCGTGTTCGGCCATCTGCCGCGCCCAGGCCACGGCGTCGAGATGCGTGTTCTTGCGGCCGCCATGGGTGTAGACATCCCAACCCGGGCCCTTCGCGGCCAAGTCTTCGCCGACACGCTGCTTCGCGTCTATGGCCACCACGATGCATTGCGCGCCGTACTTGTCGGACGCGTCGCGGATGACCTGCGGGTCGGCCACGGCCGCAGAGTTGAAGCTGACCTTGTCAGCGCCCGCGTTGAGCAGCCGGCGCACATCATCAACGCTCCGCACGCCGCCGCCCACCGTGAGCGGAATGAACACCTGCGATGCCACGGCTTCGATGATGTGCAGGATGAGGTCGCGGCCGTCGCTGGTGGCGGTGATGTCGAGAAAGGTCAGCTCGTCGGCGCCCTGGTCGTTGTAGCGGGCGGCGATCTCGACTGGGTCGCCCGCATCACGCAGGGCCACGAAGTTCACGCCCTTCACGACACGGCCGCCGGTGACGTCCAGGCAAGGAATGATTCTTTTTGCGAGCATGGGGCCAATTATCGGGCCGGCGGCGCCCCCCTCAGTCATGGGGTCGGGGGCGCCATGAATCCACCAGGGCCGTGTGCGGCAGGGTACAAAGCGTTCGGAATATTTTTTCCACCGATGCACCCCAGGAGTACCCCATGCGTGCCTACCTAGCCACTGCCGTCGCCGCGCTCACGCTGGCTGCCGCAATGCCGGCCTCCGCCGTCACCTACATCTTCTTCACGGGGCTGTCCAGCGCGGGCGAGCCGGTGCCCACCTCCACCGCAACCGGTGCGGCCATCGTCACGTTCGACGATGTGGCCTCCACTGTCGCGGTTCAGCTCAGCTTCCAGGGTCTGGCCAACAGCTCGCCGTTTGGTCACATCCATTGCTGCACCACCACGCCGGGAACCGGCAGTTCGGCGGTGAGCCTGGGCTTCACGCCGTTGCCGTCCGTCACCACAGGCACTTACAGCAACGTCTTCGCCTTGACCCCGACGGCGTTCAGCACCCTGCTGACTGGCGCCGCGGCGGGCCGGGCCTACGTCAACATCCACACCCCAGGGACCTACGGCGGTGGCGAGATTCGCGGTTTTCTGCCCGCGCAAGTGATCCCCGAGCCTGGCACCTACGCGATGATGCTGGCGGGGCTGGGCGCGCTGGGCTGGGTTGCCAAGCGCCGCCGCAGCCACTGAGATCCTGCCGAACCCTCGATGAATGAAGCCGCCCTCGGGCGGCTTTTCACTTCCTTGCGCTATGCCCTAAGGCTTCACGCTGAATGGCCAGGCTCCGCCAACGCGTCTGCACGCTTCTGCGCGGCCGCGAAATCCAAGGCACCGGTGTAGATGCTGCGCCCGCAGATCACACCTTCCACACCGTCGGCTTCCACCGCGCACAGACGCTCGATGTCGGCGATGTTGGAGAGGCCGCCCGAAGCAAAAACCGGGATCGTCAGTGCCTGTGCCAGCTTCACGGTGGCTTCGATGTTGATGCCGCTGAGCATGCCGTCGCGGCCAATGTCGGTGTAAATCACGCCCTCGACACCGTAGTCCTCGAACTTCTTCGCCAGGTCCACCACCTCGTGGCCGGTCAGCTTGCTCCAGCCGTCGGTGGCCACCTTGCCGTCCTTGGCGTCCAGGCCCACGATGACGTGGCCGCCAAAGGCGCTGCAGGCGTCCTTCAGGAAGCCCGGGCTCTTCACGGCGGCGGTGCCGATGATCACGTAGCTGAGACCGTCGTCGAGGTAACGCTCGATGGTGTCGAGGTCGCGCAGGCCGCCGCCCAGTTGCACCGGGATCTTGTCACCCACCACGCGCAGGATGGCTTTCACCGCGGCCTCGTTCACCGGCTTGCCGGCGAAGGCGCCGTTCAGGTCGACCAGGTGCAGGCGGCGCGCACCGGCGTCCAGCCAGCGCTGGGCCATGGCGGCGGGGTCGTCACCGAAAGTGGTGACGGCGTCCATGTCGCCTTGTTGCAGGCGGACGCACTTGCCGTCCTTGAGGTCGATGGCCGGTATCAGCAGCATGGCAGGCGGGGAGTTGGTGAGAACGAGACAGAACGCAGCGGGAGATTCACGGCTTCCAGTGCAGGAAGTTGCGGTACAGGGCCAGACCCTGCGCGGCGCTCTTCTCGGGGTGAAACTGGGTGGCGAAAATGTTATCCCGCGCCAACGCGCAGGTAAAGCGCGCGCCGTAGTCAGTGCTGCCGGCCGTATGTTCAGCGCGGGTCGGAGCCGCGTAGTAGCTGTGGACGAAGTAGAACCAGCTCTCGTCGGGCACGCCTTGCCACAGCGCATGCGTGTTTTGCCGGGATTCTTGGCGCACACGGTTCCAGCCCATCTGCGGCACCTTGTAGCGGCTGCCGTCGGGCTGCAGCTGCCCTTCCAGCTGAAAGCGCTGCACACGGCCCGGTATCAGGCCCAGGCCGGGCGTGTCTTGCTCCTCGCTGTGGTCGAGCAGCATCTGCATGCCGACACACACGCCCATCAGCGGCTTGTTCGCGGCGGCGTGCAGCACGGCGTCCTTCAAACCACTGTCACGCAGCTCTCGCATGCAGTCGCGCATCGCACCTTGTCCGGGCAGCACAACCCGCTCCGCGGCGTACACGTCTTCAGGCCGCCGCGTGACGACCACCTCCAGCCCCGTGCCCGCGGCCACATGCATCACCGCCTGCGACACCGAGCGCAGGTTGCCCATGCCGTAGTCGACGACGGCGACCGTACCCATGTCAGAGGCTGCCTTTGGTGGACGGGATCACGCCGGCCGAGCGCGGGTCGGGCGTCAGCGCCATGCGCAAGGCCCGCGCGAAGGCCTTGAAGACGGTTTCGCACTGGTGGTGCGCGTTGTCACCGTGCAGGTTGTCGATGTGCAGCGTGACCAGCGCGTGGTTCACGAAGCCCTGGAAGAACTCGTAGGCCAGCTGGGTGTCGAAGGCGCCGACCATGCCGCTCTTGAACGGCACGCGCATGTGCAGGCCGGGGCGGCCGGAAAAGTCGACCACCACGCGCGACAGCGCTTCGTCCAGCGGCACATAGCTGTGGCCGTAGCGGGTGATGCCTTTCTTGTCGCCCACCGCCTGCGCGAAGGCCATGCCCAGCGTGATGCCCACGTCTTCCACGGTGTGGTGGCCGTCGATGTGCAGGTCGCCAGCGGCCTCGATCTCGAGGTCCATCAGGCCGTGGCGGGCGATCTGGTCGAGCATGTGATCGAAGAAACCGATGCCCGTGGCCAGCTTCGCGGCACCGGTGCCGTCGAGGTTCACACGCACGCGGATCTGCGTTTCCTTGGTGTCGCGGCGCACTTCGGCAATGCGGGAGGCGGGGGTGTCGCTCACAGGCTTTCCTTCAAGGCGCGGATCATCAGGTCGTTTTCTTCGGGCATGCCCACAGTCAGCCGCAGGCAGTTCTTCAACAAGGGGTGCAAGCCGGCAATGTGCTTGATGAGCACCCCGCGCGCCTTCATGCCCTCGAAGGCGGTCTTCGAATCGGGCACGCGCACCAGCACCATGTTGGCTTCGCTGGGGAAGACCTGCACGCCGGTCGTGGCGGCCAAGGCGGCCGTCAGCCGCGTGCGCTCGGCCATCAGCAAGGCCGCCTGGTGCCCATATTCGTCGGCGTGCTCCAGCGCGAACAGTCCCGCCTCGGCGTTGAGCACGCTCACGTTGTAAGGCGGGCGCACCTTGTCGATCTCGGCGATCAGCGCCGCCGGCCCGCACAGGTAGCCCAGGCGCACACCGGCCAGGCCGAACTTCGACAGCGTGCGCAGCACCAGCACGTGGTCGTGCTCGTCGAGCTTCGGCAGCCAGCTGCGTGAGCTGAACGGTTGATAAGCCTCGTCGAACACCACCAGCCCGTTCTGGCGGCCGATGGCGGCGACGATCTTCTCGATGACGGCGTCCTTGAAGAGATTCGCCGTCGGGTTGTTCGGGTAGGCGAGGTAGGTGATGGCCGGGCGGTGGGTTTCGATGGCAGCCAGCATGGCGGCTTCGTCGAGCTCGAAGCCAGCGGTCAGCGGCACGCCGACGAACTTCAGCCCGCGCAGCTTGGCCGACATCTCGTACATCACGAAGCCCGGCAATGGCGCCAGCACCGTTGCGCCGGGCACATCGCAGGCCACCGAAAGCAAGTCGATCAGCTCATCGGAACCGTTGCCCAACATCAGCTGCTGGCCGGCCGGCAACTGCACATGCGCAGCCAAGGCTGCGGCAAGGTCTGCCACGCGCTGCGCCGGATACCGGTTGATCGCAGCGCGGCCCAGACGCTCGCCCAGCGCGCGTTGAAGCTCCGGCGGCAGCACAAACGGGTTTTCCATCGCGTCCAGCTTCACGAAACCGGCGCTGGGCTGGATGGCATAGGCGTGCATGCCTTGCACATCCTGGCGCAGTGTGGCCGTCAGGCGGTTGCTGTTCATCTCAGGCGCCCTCCAGGTCGAGCACCATCTTCAGCTCGCCGTCGTCCACCTCACCGGTGTAGCGGAAGCCCAGCTTTCGGTAGAGGGGCCCGGCGTTGCCATCGAGCTCGACGTGAGAAAGCCCGACGCTCTTCATGCCCATGCGGCGCGCCTCTTCCATCACCCACAACATCGCCTGCCTGCCGTAGCCGCGGCCCTGCTGCTGCGCGTCGACGAGGATGCGCCAGACATAAAGCTGGTCGGCCGGCTTGTCCTTGTCCATGCGCGCGTCGTAGAGCAGCATCATGCCCACCGCCTCGTCGCCACTGAACAGGGCCACCGCGCGGCCGGCAGGCTCGTAAGCCACCTGGGCCAATGAACGTTCGACGCTCGACACCAAGCGCTTCTGGCCCGCAGCGACCTGCAGCTTCATCACCGCTTCCAGGTTGGCGGCGTCCACAGGGCGCACGCTGAAGGCCGGCGCCTCCAAAGCCGCAGGCGCCGCACGCCCGTTCAGGCGCATCTCGGCAGCGCGGGCGTGGGCCTGCAGGCCTTCGCCATAAGCCAGCTCGGCGGCGATGGGCCCGAGCTCCTGCGCCCCCGCTTCGCTCACCTCGATCAAGCTGCTGCGCTTGACGAAGTCGTACACGCCCAGCGGGGATGAGAAGCGCGCGGTGCCGCTGGTGGGCAGCACGTGGTTGGGGCCGGCGCAGTAGTCGCCGAGGCTCTCGCTGGTGTAGGCGCCCAGGAAGATCGCACCCGCATGCTTCAGCAGCTTTTCCCAGCGGCCGGGCTCGGTGGTGCTGACCTCCAGATGCTCGGGTGCGATGCGGTTGCTGATCTCGCAGGCCTCTTCCATGCTGCGCGTGAGGATCAAGGCGCCGCGCCCTTCCAGGCTGGCGCGGATGACGTCCTTGCGCGACATCTCGGGCAACAGGCGCGCTATCGCAGCCTGAATCTCGGCGATGTACCCGGCGTTCGGGCACAGCAGGATGCTCTGCGCCAATTCGTCGTGTTCGGCCTGGCTGAAGAGGTCCATCGCCACCCAGTCGGCCGGCGTGCTGCCATCGGCCAGCACCAGGATCTCGCTGGGGCCCGCAATCATGTCGATGCCGACCTGGCCGAACACGCGCCGCTTGGCACTGGCCACATAGGCGTTGCCCGGGCCGGTGATCTTGTCGACGCGCGGCACCGTGGCCGTGCCGTAGGCCAGCGCGGCCACGGCCTGGGCGCCGCCGATGGTGAAGACGCGGTGCACGCCGGCCACAAACGCCGCAGCCAGCACGAGCGCGTTCTTCTCGCCTCTGGGGGTGGGCACCACCATGACGATCTCGCCCACGCCCGCCACCTGCGCAGGAATGGCGTTCATCAGCACGCTGCTCGGGTAGGCGGCCTTGCCGCCCGGCACATAGATGCCCACGCGGTCCAGCGGCGTCACCTTCTGGCCCAACAGTGTGCCGTCGCGGCCGCGGTACTGCCAACTGCGGCTGCTGGCTTCCAGCTGGCGCTGGTGGTAGTCACGCACACGCTCGGCGGCGGCCTGCAGGGCGCTGCGCTGTGCCGGCGTGATGGCCTCGAAAGCGGCCTTCAGTTCGTCGCGGCCGATTTCCAGCGCGGCCATCGACGCGGCCTGCACGCCGTCGAAGCGCGCCGTCAGTTCCAGCACTGCAGCGTCGCCGCGCGTGCGCACGTCGGTAATGATCTCGGCGACACGGCTCTCGATGGCGGCATCGGTTTCGGCCGACCAGTGCTGCAACGCGCTGAACTGCGCATCGAAGTCGGCGTCGGCGGTGCTCAGCCGACGGATGTTGACGGCGCTCATGACGGCACCCCCACGGCGGTTTCGAAGGCTTCGATCAAGGCTCGCAGCGGTTCGCGCTTCAACTTCAGCGAAGCCGGGTTCACCACCAATCGCGCCGAGATGTCCATGATCTTCTCCACCTCCAGCAAGTGGTTGGCCTTCAGCGTGCTGCCGGTGGACACGAGGTCGACGATGGCATCGGCCAGGCCCGTCAAAGGCGCCAGTTCCATCGAGCCGTACAGCTTCACCAGATCGACATGCACGCCCTTGCTGGCGAAGAACTGCCGCGCCAGGTGGGTGTACTTGGTGGCCACCTTCAGCCGCGAGCCCTGCTTGACGGTGGCGGCGTAGTCGTAGCCCTCGCGCACGGCCACGCTCAGGCGGCAGCGCGCGATGCCGAGGTCGAGCACGCGGTACAGCCCGGCGCTGCCGCCGAGATCACCGGCGCCTTCGAGCAGGGTGTCGAGGCCGGCCACGCCGAGATCGGCGCCGCCATGCTGCACGTAGGTGGGCACGTCGGAGGCGCGCACCAGCACCACGCGCACATCGGGGCGGCTGGTGCCGAGGATGAGCTTGCGGCTCTTCTCGGGGTCTTCCAGCACCTCGATGCCGGCGGCACGCAGCAGCGGCAGGCTGTCGTCGAAGATGCGGCCTTTGGACAAGGCAAGCGTGATCATCGTGTGGGTGTCCGTCGAAACGCCAATCGAAACGCCCCAAGGCCCGCTGACTGTGCCCCCTTCAACCGCAGGTGGCGCAGGGCGGCCCCTGCGGCGCACCGCAAGGGGGTGGTCAGTGGTGGTGTTGGGCAGCGCCCGCGCCGGAGTTTGAAACCGGGGCCGTGGGTGCTGCTGCGTGTTCGGTGGGGGTGAGCGTCTTCATCGACAGGGCATGAATTTGCTCGCGCATTCTATCGCCCAGGGCCGCGTAGACGCGCTGGTGGCGGCGCACCCGGCTCAGGCCTTCGAAGTCGGCCGAGACGATGGTGGCGAAGAAGTGGCGGCCATCGCCGTCCACCTCAAGGTGCGTGCAGGGCAGGCCCGCGGCGATGAATGCGCGCACGTCCTGGGGTGTCGGGTCAGCCATGCGCGGATTCTCTCAGTTTCTGACTTTGTAGCCCGTGGCCAGCAAGCGCAGCGCGATGGCCGCGACGGTCAGAAAGCTCAAACCCACCACGGCCAGGCTGAGCCACGGCGAGACATCGCTGACGCCAAAGAAGCCGCGCCGGAAGCCGTCGATCATGTAGAAAAACGGGTTCAGGTGGCTCACCGCCTGCCAGGCGCTGGGCAGCGAATGCACCGAATAGAACACGCCCGACAGAAACGTCATGGGCATGATGATGAAGTTCTGGAAGGCCGCCATCTGGTCGAACTTCTCGGCCCACAAGCCGGCAATGAGGCCCAGCGAACCCAGCAGCCCCGCGCCGAGAGCGCCGAAGACGATGATCCACCACGGCTCCACCAGCCGCAGCGGCGCGAACCACACCGTCACCAGCATCACCCCCGTGCCGACCATCAAGCCGCGCGCCATCGCGGCGCCCACGTAGGCCACGAACCAGGCCCAGTGCGACAGCGGCGTGACGAGCAGGAACACGAGATTGCCGCTGATCTTGCTCTGCACCAGCGAACTGCTGGTGTTGGCAAAGGCGTTCTGCAGCACGCTCATCATCACGAGGCCCGGCACCAGGAAGCTGGTGTAGCCGACGCCCGGAAAGGCTTCCACCTGCTTGTCGAGCACGTGGCCGAAGATCATCAGGTAGAGCACCGCGGTGAGCACCGGCGCGCCCACGGTCTGCGCAGCGACGTTCCAGAAACGCAGCACTTCCTTGCGGAACAGCGGCAGGGCGCCCTCGAGGCTCATGCCGCGCTCCCGGTGCCTTGCATGATCTCCAGGAAGACGTCTTCGAGGTCGGCACGGCCGATCTCCAGGTCTTCCACCTTCACGCCTTCGGCGCGCAGCAGCGCCAGCATGCTTTCCACCTCGGCAGCGTCGTGCGCCTTGGCCTGCACGATGCGGCCCGTCACACGCGCCACCGCGGCCACGGCGGGCGGCAGGCTGCTGTCGGTCTTGAAGCGCAACATCGTGCTCGCACGGCCGGCCAGCAGGGCCGAGGTCTTGTCCAGCGCCACCAGCTGGCCCTGCTTGAGCATGCCGATGCGGCCGCACAGGGCCTCGGCTTCCTCGAGGTAATGCGTCGTCAGCAGCACGGTGTGGCCTTCGCGGTTCAGGCGGCTGATGAACTGCCACAGCGTCTGGCGCAGTTCCACGTCCACGCCCGCGGTGGGCTCGTCCAGCACGATGACGGGCGGTTTGTGCACGAGCGCCTGGGCCACGAGCACGCGGCGCTTCATGCCGCCGGAGAGCTGGCGCATGTTGGCCTTGGCCTTGTCGGCCAGGCCGAGGCTGGCCAGCAGCTCGTCGATCCAGGCGTCGTTGTTCTTCACGCCGAAATAACTGCTCTGGATGCGCAGCGTTTCACGCACGCTGAAGAAGGGGTCGAACACCAGTTCCTGCGGCACGATGCCCAGGCATTTGCGCGCGGCGGCGTAGTCGGCCACCACGTCGTGGCCCATCACCTTCACAGCCCCGGTGGTGGCGCGCGCGAGGCCGGCGAGCACGCTGATCAGCGTGGTCTTGCCAGCGCCGTTCGGACCCAGCAAGCCGAAAAATTCGCCCTGCTGGATGTCGAAGCTCACGTCCTTCAAGGCTTGGAAACTTCCCCGCGCACCCGTGTAGGTCTTGCTGATGTTCTGAAAGGAAACGGCGGGCATGGGGAGCGGGGACACAAAGGGCCTGGAGCAGGCGCGGGATTGTAGGCAGGCGCGCCTGCGCCCGCTGCCGCCAGAATTCGCCGCATGCCGCCGCCCAAGAAACCCCGCCGCACCGCCGAACGCATCCTCGAGGTGACGCTGGAGCTGTTCAACCGTTTTGGCGAACCGAATGTCAGCACCACGCTGATCAGCGCCGAACTCTCCATCAGCCCGGGCAACCTGTACTACCACTACCCGGCCAAGGACGAGCTGATCAACGCGCTGTTCGACCGCTACGAACGCGGCCTGGGCGAGATCCTGCAAGCCGCCGACGGCGTGGAAAACGTCGAAGACGCGTGGCTGTTCTTCCACATGCTGTTCGAGCTGGTTTGGGCTTATCGCTTTCTCTACCGCGACCTCAACGACCTGCTCAGCAAGAACCGCCGGCTGGAGAAGCACTTCCAGTTCGTGCTGAAGAACAAGACCCAGGCCATGCACGCGCTGCTGGCGGGCCTGCAGCTCCGCGGTGCCGTGCGCCTCAGCGCCGACGAAGCCGCGCCGCTGGCCACCAGCATGGTGGTGCTCGTCACCTACTGGCTGAGCTTCGAGTACGTGCGCGAACCGCGCAAGGCGCTCGAGCCCGAAAGCGCGGCAGCCTCGATGGGCCGTGGCGGCTACCACGCGCTGGCATTGTTGCTGCCGCACCTGGATGCCGCATCACGCGCTCACCTGCACACCCTCGCCGCGGCCTATCTGCACCCATGAAACGTCGATCCTTGCTGGCCGCGTCGAGCGGCCTGTTCGCCCTGCAAGCCCACGCCTCGAAAGGCTCAGCCATGCCCGCCAGAACCGCTGCCTCCTCGGCCCTGCCCGACTTGCAGGAAGCCAGCGCCACGCAGCTGGCCGCGGCGCTGCAGGCCGGCCGCACCACTGCCGAGGCGCTGGTGCAGGGCTACAGCGCGCGCATCGAGACGCTGGACCGCCGGGGCCCGAAGCTCAACAGCGTGATCGAGATGAACCCCGACGCGCTGGCCATCGCGCGTGAACGCGATGCCGAACGCCGCGCCGGCCAATTGCGCGGCCCGCTGCACGGCCTGCCGGTGCTGCTGAAGGACAACATCGCCACGGCAGACAACATGAGCACCAGCGCCGGCTCGCTGGCGCTGGACGGCGTGCGTGCGGTGCGCGATGCGCACCTCGTGCAGCGCCTGCGCGAGGCCGGCGCGGTGATCCTGGGCAAGACCAACCTCAGCGAGTGGGCCAACATCCGCAGCACGCGCAGCACCAGCGGCTGGAGCGCGCGTGGCGGCCTCACGCGCAACCCCTACGCGCTGGACCGCAGCACCAGCGGCAGCAGCTCGGGCACGGGTGCGGCCATCGCCGCCAGCCTGTGCGCCCTGGGTGTGGGCACCGAGACCGACGGCAGCATCGTCTCGCCGGCGTCCATCAACGGCCTGGTGGGCCTGAAGCCGACGCTCGGGCGCATCAGCCGTGCGGGCGTCATTCCCATCGCGCACAGCCAGGACACCGCCGGGCCGATGACGCGCACGGTGGCCGACGCCGCGCTGCTCTACGCAGCGATGGTGGGCGCCGACGCCGCCGATCCCATCACGCGTTCTTCGCCCGCGCTGCGCGCGGGCGAAGAACGCGTGGCGCCGCCCTCGCTGAAAGGCCTGCGCCTGGGCGTGGCGCGCGCCTACTTCATCGGCAACGATGAAGCCCATGCCGTCATCGAAGCCGCCATTGCCAAGCTGCGAGAGCTGGGCGCCACCGTCATCGACGACGCCGGCCTCGCAGCCCCCGCGTACGGCGACGCCGAACTCAGCGTGCTGCTCTACGAACTGAAGCATGGCCTCGCGCTGTGGCTCAAGGCCTACGCCCCGCAGGCCAAGGTGCAGACGCTGGCCGATGTGATTGCCTTCAACAAGACCAGCGCGGCGCGCGAGATGCCGTGGTTCCGCCAGGAGCTGTTCGAGAAGGCGCAGGCCCTCGGCGGCCTGGACAGCCCGGCCTACGTGGAAGCGCTGGCCGCCTGCGTGAAAGGCGCGCGCACCGAAGGCCTGGACCGCGCCTTCGACACCCATCAGCTCGATGCGCTGATCGCCCCCACTGGCGGCCCGGCCTGGCTGATCGACCCCATCAACGGCGACCACTACGGCGGCAGCTTCAGCACACCCGCCGCGGTGGCCGGCTACCCGCATCTCACCGTGCCCGCCGGCTTCGTGCAGGGTCTGCCGCTGGGGCTGAGCTTCGTCGGCCGGCCGTTCACCGAAACAGCCTTGCTGGCAATGGGGCTGGCCTTCGAGCAGGCCACGCAGCACCGGCGCGCGCCGGCCTTCGTGAAGCGCAGCGTCCCTCTGTAGCACCGGGCGTGTCACGCGGGCGACAGGTGTCGGGGAAGCACCCCCGGGCTTGTTCGCAGTTCAGCTGCGGTCGTCCTGCCCTATCCTGCCCGGCGGCCCCAGAGCCACGCGAAAAGCAGGAGACACGATGCATCGCAAGACCTTGTTGAAGATCATGGCCGCGCTGGCCAGCGCGCTCACCGTGGCGGGCCCGGCCGCGGCCCAGGCTTTTCCGAACAAACCCATCCGTCTGGTGGTGACGTTTCCGCCCGGCGGCGCCCCCGACACGCTGGCTCGGCTTTTCGCCGACAAGGCGCAGTTCGGGCAGGCGGTGGTGGTCGACAACAAGGCGGGTGCCGGCGGCAACATCGGCGCGGAGTTCGTGGCCAAGAGCCCTGCCGACGGCTACACCCTCGTGATGGGCACGGTGGGCACGCACAGCATCAACGGGTCGCTCTACGCCAAGATGCCCTACGACATGGTGAAGGACTTCGCGCCTGTCGGCCACGTGGCATCGGCGCCCAACCTGCTGGTCGTCACCAACAGCCTGCCGGTGAAGAACGTGGCCGAGCTCATCACCTACATGAAGGCCAACCCCGACAAGCTGAGCTTCGGCAGCCCCGGCATCGGCACCTCGGTGCATGTCTCGGGCGAGCTCTTCAAGAGCCTCACCGGTACGAGCATGCAGCACGTGCCCTACAAGGGCCGGCAGTTCGCCATTCCTGATCTCGTGGGCGGCAGCATCCAGGTGATGTTCGACAACATGCCCTCGGCCTTGCCGATGGCCAAGGAAGGCAAGATCCGCGCGCTGGCGCAGACCACCGCCACACGAAGCGCCGCCGCGCCCGACGTGCCCACCGTGGCCGAAACCGTGCCCGGCTTTGAAGCCACCACGTGGTTTGCGATATTCGCGCCGGCGGGCACGCCCAAAGACGTGGTGGCGCGCATCAACGCCGAGATGCAGCGGGTCTACAAGCTGCCCGACGTGGCCGAGAAGCTCAAGGCACTCGGCCTCGAAACGTGGATCAGCACGCCGGAAGAGCTGGCCCGATACCAGGCCACCGAGATGACGAAATGGGCCAAGGTCGTCAAAGACAGTGGCGCCAAAGCCGATTGAAAACGAACGGAGACGAGTTCATGACCACACGCCGACACATCATTGGCACCGCCGCAGCCGGTGCTGCCACCCTGGCCCTGCCCTCGCTTGGCTTTGCGCAAGCCTTCCCGGCGCGCCCCATCCGCTACATCTGCCCCTGGCCTGCGGGCGGCAGCACCGACGCCGTCATCCGTGCCATTGCCGAGAGCGCGTCCAAGAGCCTGGGCCAGCAAATCATCGTCGACAACAAGCCCGGTGCCGGCGGCATGCTGGGTGCGCAAGAACTGGCCACGGCCAAGCCCGATGGCTACACGCTGAGCCAGCTGCCGCACGGGGTCTTCCGCATTCCGCACATGCAGAAGACGACCTTCGACACGCTGACTGACTTCACCTGGATTGCCTGCCTCACCGGCTACACCTTCGGCCTCGTGGTGCCGGCCGACGGCCCGGTGAAGAGCGTGGCCGACCTGGTGGCTTATGCCAAGGCCAACCCGGGCAAGTTCAGCTACGGCAGCACCGGCAACGGCACCAGCCCGCACCTCGCGGTGGAAGAGTTCGCGCAGCGCGCCGGCATCAAGCTGAACCACATCCCGTTCAAGGGCAACGCCGACAACATGCAGGCCATCCTCGGTGGCCACACCATGGCGGCCAGCGACGCCACCGGCTGGGCGCCGCACGTGGCCAGCGGCAAACTCAAGCTCATCGCCACCTACGGCAGCAAGCGCACCAAGCGCTGGCCCGAGGTGCCCACGCTGGACGAGCTGGGCTACAAGACGGTGAGCGATTCGCCCTTCGGCGTGTGCGGCCCCAAGGGCATGGACGCCGCGCTCACGCGTCAGCTGCATGACGCCTTCCGCAAGACGCTGGAAGACCCGGCGGTGCTGGCCATCTTCGACAAGTACGACCAGACCGTGATCTACATGGGCACCGAGCAGTACACGAAGTGGGCGCGCGACACCTTCCAGGCCGAGAAGGCGACGATCGAGCGCCTGGGCATGGCGGCTGCGAAGACATGATGCTCAAGCCCGGCGTCGCATCATGAAGATCTTCCTGCCTGTCGACGGTTCGGTGGCATCGCTGGCCGCCGTGCACCACGCGGTGCAACTGGTGCGCAGTGGGCTCAAGGCCAGCTTCGTGCTGGCCAACGTGCAGGAGCCACCGTCGCTGTACGAAGTGGTGGTGGCGCACGACCCGGTGGTGCTGGACCAGGTGCGCGCCGACGCTGGTGCCGACCTGCTGCGCACGGCCGAAGCCATGCTCGACGCTGCCGGCCTGGCCTTCGAGAGCGAAGTGGCCGGCGGCGACCCGGGCCATGTGCTGGTGGACCTGATCGAGAACTACGGCTGCCAGGCCGTGGTGATGGGCGCGCACGGTGCCGGCGACGGCACGGGGCCCTTGGGCAGCGTGGCCACGGCGCTGCTGGCGCACAGCCCGGTGCCAGTGACGGTGGTGCGGCCGCCCTCGCCCGCCGAGCGCGGCGGCTGAAACCCGGCCTAGCGCGCGGCAGCGGATGCCGGGCCAGGGCTCGGCGCCGCAATGACGCTGGTCATGCTGCCCACGCAGCCCGCGGTCTGCCCTTTCGTGCAGGCCGCGACATCGGCCGGGTGCAGGGCCGCATTGCGCACCAGGCCTGACTTGCGCGTCATCGCCCACACCACGAAGGCGGCGGTGGCGATGGCCAACAGCGCAATCAGGAAGCGCCGGCGGCGGTTGACGGGGCGAAAAGGTTCAGGCTCGTAGCTGGGCATGGCGGGGCGCACTATCGCACGCCGTGCGGCTAGCATCCCGCCCCTGCCCAGACCCTCTTGCGACCTTGTAGCGAAAGCGCCTCGCCATGAATACCCAGACCCACCGCATCGCCGTCATCCCCGGTGACGGCATCGGCAAAGAAGTGATGCCCGAAGCGCTGCGCGTGCTGCAGGCTTGCAGCCGCCGCTTCGGTTTTGCGCTCGACCTGATGCCCGTGGAATGGGCCAGCTGCGATTACTACGCGGCGCATGGCGACATGATGCCGCCCGACTGGAAAGCGCAGCTGCAGGGCCAGGACGCCCTGCTCTTCGGCGCCGTCGGCTGGCCAGCCACGGTGCCCGACAACGTCTCGCTGTGGGGCAGCCTGCTGAAGTTCCGCCGCGAGTTCGACCAGTACATCAACCTGCGCCCGGTGCGCCTGTTCGAAGGTGTGCCCTGCCCCTTGGCCGGCCGCAAGCCGGGCGACATCAACTACTTCATCGTGCGCGAGAACACGGAAGGGGAGTACACCAAGCTCGGCGGCATCATGTACGAGGGCACCGAGCGCGAGGTCGTGATCCAGGAGAACGTCTTCAGCCGCTTCGGCACCGACCGCGTGCTGAAGTACGCCTTCGAACTGGCGCAGAGCCGCGCGCGCCGCCACCTGACCGTGGCCACGAAGAGCAACGGCATCGCCATCAGCATGCCCTGGTGGGACGGCCGCGCCGACGCCATGCACGCCCACTACCCGGGCCTGACGGTGGACAAGCAGCACATCGACATCCTCTGCGCACGCTTCGTGCTGCAGCCCAGCCGCTTCGACGTGGTGGTGGCCAGCAACCTCTTCGGCGACATCCTCAGCGATCTGGGCCCGGCCACCACCGGCACCATCGGCCTGGCGCCTTCGGCCAACCTCAACCCCGAGCGCAAGTTCCCGAGCCTCTTCGAGCCCGTGCATGGCAGCGCGCCCGACATCTACGGCCAGAACATCGCCAACCCTGTGGCGATGATCTGGAGCGCGGCGCTGATGCTGCAGTTCCTGGGCGAGCAAGCGGCGCACGATGCCATCCTGCAAGCGATCGAGACCGTGCTCGCCGGCCCGCGCGAGCGTGTCACGCGCGACCTGGGCGGCACGGCGAACACGGCGCAGATGGGCGAGGCGATCGCGGCCTTGATCTGAGCCTCTTCGCAGCTTCGCGCCAGCCGGCTCAGGCCGGCTGGCGCACGAAGCCGGCGGCGGCGGCCATCAGGCTCCTCGTGTAATCGGCCTGCACGCGGTGCGCGGCCAGGTCGGCGGCAGCCAGCATCTCCACCGCCTGGCCCCGGCGCATCACCATCAGGCGCTGGCAAAGGTGCGTCACCACCGCGAGGTCGTGGCTCACCATCACGAAGCTCAGCTTGCGGCGCGCGCGCAGTGTCTCCAGCAGGTTCAGCACCTCGGCCTGCACGCTGGCGTCCAGCGCCGAGGTGGGCTCGTCCAGCAGCAGCAATTGCGGCTCGAGGATGAGCGCCCGCGCGATGGCGATGCGCTGGCGCTGCCCGCCCGAGAGCTGGTGCGGGTAGCGGAAGCGGAAACCGCTGCCCAGGCCCACTTCATCCAGCGCTCGCGCGATGCGCTCCTCGGCATCGTCCAGGCCGTGGATGGCCAGCGGCTCCGCGAGGATGCGGTCCACCGTCTGCCGCGGATGCAGGCTGCCGTAGGGGTCCTGGAAGACCATCTGCACCTGGCGGCGCCATTCGAAACTGCCGGGCGCGGGCAAGACGGTCTGTGCACTCATTTCGCCGGTCAGGCTGATGTCGCCGGCCGTGAGCGCAATCTCACCTGCGGTGAGGGGCGCCAGGCCGCAGAGCGCGCGCAGCACGGTGCTCTTGCCGCTGCCCGACTCACCGACGATGCCGAAGCTCTCGCCCGGTGCGACCTCGAAGCTGACGCCATCGACGGCCGCGAAGCCGCCGTAGACCACGCGCAGCCCGTTGACGCGCAGGCCGATCATCGCGCCCAGGCCTCGTCACGCTGCAGCACCGGCAAAGGGTGCTGCGGGGCGCCCAGCTGCGGCAGGCAGTTCAGCAAGCCGCGTGTGTAGGGGTGCTGCGCGCGCTGCAGTTCGGTGGCGGCGATTTCTTCCACCACGCGCCCGGCATACATCACCAGCACGCGGTCGCAGAAGCTGCTGACCAGGCGCAGGTCGTGCGAGATGAAGATGAGGCCCATGCCCCTGCCTTCGTGTCCATCGCGCACCAGCTTGTCGA
This sequence comes from Betaproteobacteria bacterium, assembly GCA_031372905.1. Lineage (GTDB taxonomy): Bacteria > Pseudomonadota > Gammaproteobacteria > Burkholderiales > Burkholderiaceae_C > Rubrivivax. Next base: position 5,474 of record JANMMD010000380.1, on the reverse strand, counting down.
GGATGCCCAGCACCTGCAGCTGCACCGTGACGTCCAGCGCCGAAGTGGGCTCGTCGGCAATCAGCAGCTCGGGGCCGGCCACCAGCATCATCGCGATCATCGCGCGCTGGCCCATGCCGCCCGACACCTCGTGCGGATAGAGCCTGGCCACACGCGCCGGGTCTTCGATGCCGACATCGGCCAGCGCCTGCAGCATGCGCGCACGGCGCTCGCCGCTGGAGACCGGCACATGCGTGCGCAGGGTCTCTTCGATCTGTGCGCCGATGCGCATCACCGGGCTGAGCGAGAACTTCGGGTCCTGCAGCACCATGGCGATGCGGCCGCCGCGCAGGGCGCGGCGATGTTGCGGCGGGCAGGTCAGCAGGTCGATGCTGGTGGGGCCATGCCCGAATCGCAAGGTCTTCGCACTGACCACGCCACCGGGCGCCGTCAAGCCCAGGATGGCGCGGCCGGTCTGGCTCTTGCCGCTGCCCGATTCGCCCACGATGCCCAGGCGCTCGCGGCCCAGCGTGAAGCTGACGCCGCGCACCACCTCGTGCAAGCCGCCCTCGCGACGCGGGTAGGCCACACGCAGGTCGTCGACGGTGAGCAAGGGTGCATTCGGCATGGCCGGCATTAGACAATGATTGCGGCCCGGCGCTGCACCGCGGGCCCCACCGCGCACACAACCGCGCACCCCACGGGAACCTGCCATGAACGAACTCGGCCGCCTGGAAGACCTGCCCGCCGATTACCGCGAAGCGCTGACCGCGCAGAACCTGGTGCCGCTGTGGCCCAGCCTGCGCGCGGTGCTGCCGCCCGGCGTGCCCACGCGGCAGACACAGGCCACGCACTGGCCCTACGCCGCGCTGAAGCCGCTGCTGCTGCGCGCCGGCGAGCTGACACCCATCGAAAGGGCCGAGCGCCGCGTGCTGGTGCTGGCCAACCCCGGCCACGGCCTGCAGAAGATGCAGGCCAGCGCGGCCATCTACCTGGGCATGCAGCTGCTGCTGCCGGGCGAGTGGGCCCCCAGCCACCGCCACACGCCGAATGCCGTGCGCATGGTGGTGGAAGGTGATGGCGCGTGGACGACGGTGGAAGGCGAGCGGTGCCGCATGCAGCGCGGCGACCTCATCCTCACGCCCAGCGGCCTGTGGCACGAGCACGGCCACGACGGCAACGAGCCGGTGGTGTGGCTGGACGTGCTGGACCTGCCGCTGATGTTCTATGCCGAGGTGAGCTACCACGTGAACGGCGGCCGCCAGGCGGTGCAGGCGGGCCAGGCCGACCGCGTCTACGCGCACGGCGGCCTGCTGCCCATGCCGCTGTTCGAGCGCAGCCGCAAGCCCTACCCGATGCTGCGCTACCCGTGGGCGCAGGCGCGCGCCGCGCTGCTGGCGCTGGCCGAAGACCAGCCTGCGCTGGAAGCCGTGCAGCTGGCCTATGTGAACCCCGAGACCGCCGGCCCGGTGCTGAACGTGCTGGGCTTCGGCGCCTTGATGCTGCGCCCCGGCCAGGCGCTGCGGCTGCCGGCCCGTTCGCCAGCCAGCGTCTTCCACCTCATCGAAGGCGGGGCGACGCTGCAGGTGGAGGCACAGCGCTTCACGCTGGCGGCGGCTGACACGGCCTGCGCGCCCGGCTACACGGCGGTGACGCTGACGAATGCATCGGCCACCGCGCCAGCGTTTGTCTTCATTGCCGATGAAACGCCGCTGCACCAGAAGCTGGGGGTGTATGAGGTGCGAGCTTGAGAGCCATGGCGCTGAGCCGCGCTGAGCAGGCCTGCGCACGCTCTGCCATCATGCATCGCGTTCCGGCTGCGTTTGTGCCAGCCTGATCTGCCCGCTCTGCTCGGCCTGCACCGCCCCGCAGCCGCAACGTCATCGACCTGCCCATGACCGCTGCACCCGCGACCTTCCGACACTGGCTGGGTTCGGTATCGTTCCGGACCAAGTTCCTGCTTTTCGGTCTGCTGCTGGCTGGCCCGTTGGCGGTGACCGCCGGTTTCGCACTGGCCACTTTCGGCCAGCAGGTCGATGCAGCGCAGCGCCGCATCGACGCTCTGCAACATGGCCAGTTGGTGCGCACGCTGCTGTTGTCGGTGGCGCGCCATCGCGGCCTGTCGACGACCTTGCTGTCGGGTGCAGAAGACCAGAGCGCAGCGCTCGTGGCCACGCAGCGGCAGCTCGAGCGGGACCTGCAGACTTTCACGGCGGGCTTCTCGGCGCTGCCCTGGTCTGCCGTGGCACCGCCAGACGTGCCCGGCCTGGCGCAGGAGCTGCGCACGCTGATGAGATTGCCCGCGACGCACTCGGAGCAATCCAGTTTCCGCCGCCACACCGCCATCACCGAAGAGCTGCTGGCGGCATCGCGTCGCATCGGCGGCATGTTCGGCATCGATGCGCCGAGCGCCAGCGCCTACGCGCTGACCTATGTCGAGCTGCCGGCGCTGGTGGAAGCGCTGGGGCGCCAGCGAGGTTGGGGCAGCTCGACGCTGGCCGCAAGGCAGTACGGCCAGCCCGAGGTCGATCAGTACCTGCTCTACGCCGGTGGCGCACAACAGCTGCTGAACGCGGTGCGTGCCGACGCGGCCGCGTTGGCGGTGCTGGGCGCGACGCAGGCCGACACCATCAAGGCGGCCCTGGGCGACGCCTTGCAGGCGGCCGCCGGCTTTTCCGAGCGTTCGATGGCGCTGATTCGCCAGCGCGAGCAGGGCGACGCCGCGGCCGCCGACCATTTCCGCGACGGCACGCGCGTCATCGAGGCGCTGGCCGCCATCAACAACCGCCTGATGGTGGCTTTGGAGGCGCGGGCCGAGGCAGAGCGGCGCGGCGCCTCACAGCGGCGCGCGGCCTCGCTGGCCGGCATGCTGCTGCTGGCCGTGGTTCTGGGCGCGGTGTACCGGGCCTTCCTCAACTCCACGGTCGACCGCCTGCAGTCGCTGGAGCGCTCGTCGCAGCGATTGGCTCAAGGCGATTTCGACGCTGCCATCGCCGTCGAGGGCCGCGATGAGATAGCCCGCCTGGCCGCCATGCTCGACACCATGCGCGAGCGCCTGCGCGAAGCGGTGGCCGACCGCGCCGGCGGGCTGGCCGCGCAGCAGGCCGACCGCACCAAGACCGAGTTCCTGGCGCGCTGGAGCCATGACCTGCGCACGCCGCTGAACGCCATCATCGGCTTCGCCCAGGTGCTGGAAGAACGTGCGCCGCTGAGCGCGGCGCAGGGCGCCGACCTGCGCCAGATCCATATTGCCGCGGCCCACATGCTCAACCTCGTCAACGACGTGCTCGAAGTCGCGACCACGCCAGGCGCTGCGACGACGCAGCAGATGCTGCCGGTGGAGATCGTGCCGGTGGTGGCCGAAGCGGTGGAGATGATGAGCGCGAGCGCGCGCAGCGCCGGTGTCGAGGTGGCGCTGCACGTGGCCGGCGACGCCGAGCGCAGCCGTGTGCTGGGTGACCGCACGCGTCTGCTGCAGCTGCTGTCCAACGTCATCGGCAATGCCGTGAAGTTCAACCGCCGGGGTGGGCGTGTCGACGTGCTGCTGACCCATGAAACCCCCGCTGCAGCCACGGCCCTCGCCGCTTCCGCATCCGCATCCGCATCCGCAGCGGCAAGGGCGGATGCGCAGGTCGTCGTCAGCGTCGTCGATTCCGGCAGGGGCATGAGCGCATCGCAGCTCACACGCCTGTTCAGGCCTTATGAGCGCCTCGGGGCTGCGCGGCTGGGCATTCCGGGCACGGGGCTGGGGCTGTCGAACGCACGCCAGTTCCTCGAAGCCATGGGCGGTGTCATCGACGTCACCAGCATCGAGGGCGAGGGCAGCCGCTTCGAACTCAGGCTGCCCGCCCTGGCCCCGGACAGCGGCTGGGCCGCGGCTGCCCCGGTCGTCTTGGCCGGCCCAGGCACTGACGCGGCCGCAGCCGGCCGATCAGCCACGCCGACCCTGCGCGGGCGCGTGGCTTACGTGGAAGACGATCCCGTCAACGCCCTGGTGATGCAGGCGCTGCTGCAGCGCCACGAAGAGCTAGAGATCGCGGTCTTCCCCGACGGCGCCGCAGCGCTGCGCGCCGCACAGCACGCGGCCTACGATCTGTGGCTGCTGGATCTCAACCTGCCCGACATCGGCGGTGTCGAGCTCTTCCGGCAACTGGCCGCCTCCGCGCAGCCGGGGCCTGCTGCCGCGGGCATGGGCAACAGCGCGGGCGGCAGCCTGGCGCTGCAGGCTGTCATCGTCTCGGCCGATGCCACCGCGCAGGCACGAGCCGTGGCACTCGCTGCTGGCTGCCTGGACTTCTGGGTCAAGCCGCTGGACCGCGACCGCCTGGAAGCCGATCTCGCGCGTCTGCTGCCGAACCCGCCAGGCCAGCCCAGCGCCGCGGCGTGATGTCGAGCCACCGCCTGGGCGTGCGCCCCTGGGCAGGGCTCGGGGCTGCAGCACGCCGCGCTAGCCGGCCGCCTTCGGGTCCAGCGCATCGCGCAGGCCATCACCCAACAGGTTGAAGGCCAGGCTCACGATGAAGATGGCCGCACCAGGTGCCGCGGCCACCCACCATTGGTCGAGCACATAAGCGCGGCCGGCGGCAATCATCGCCCCCCACTCGGGCATGGGCGGCTGTGCGCCGAGGCCGAGAAAGCCCAGGCCGGCGGCGGTGAGGATGATGCCGGCCATGTCCAGCGTCACACGCACGATGACACTCGGCACGCACATCGGCATCACGTGCCGAAGCACGATGCGCGCCGGCCCGGCGCCCAGCAGCTTCACGGCGTTGATGTAGTCGGCCTGGCGGATGGTGAGCGTCTCGGCGCGTGCGATGCGGGCGTAAGGCGGCCACGAGGTGATGGCGATCGCGATCACCGCGTTCTCGATGCCGGGCCCGAGTGCCGCCACGAAGGCCAGCGCCAGGATGAGGCGCGGGAAGGCGAGAAAGATGTCGGTGATGCGCATCAGCACGGCATCCACCCAGCCCCCCGCATAGCCCGCCGCCGTGCCGACCAGCAGGCCGATGGGCGCAGCCAGCACCGCCACCAGCAGCACCACGTACAGCGTGATGCGGCTGCCATGCATCAGGCGGCTGAGGATGTCGCGGCCCTGGTCGTCGGTGCCGAACCAGTGGTGCGCGGACGGCGGCTGCAGGCGCTCTGAAAGTTCACCGATGGTCGGCGGGTAGGGTGCGATCCACGGGGCCAGCACGGCCACCAGCACCAACATCAACACCAGCGCCAACCCCAGCATCGCGAGGCGGTTGCGGGCGAAGCTCAGCCAGCCGGCGTAGGCACGGCCCAGGGCGGCCTGGCGGCGGGATGCGGGGCGATCTGTGAGCAGCCAGGTGGTGAGATGGCTCATGCACGGGCCTGCGCTGACTTCCGGGTGAACGTTTGGCAGCGCCGCGGCGGGATCGGGCGGCCGGGGTGTGCTGCTCCGCGAATGTCCCCCGGCGCCGGCCTGCGGCCGGCGCCTCTTGATTGGGCCAGTCAGCCCTATAACACGCTGC
>JANMMD010000221.1:0-30695 GCA_031372905.1 Betaproteobacteria bacterium | reverse complement strand
GGCATCACCGCCTCGCGCTGCGGCGCCCTGAATGGCCGCGCGGTACCTGGCCGGCGTGGATGGCGGCGGCACGGGCACCCGTGTGCGCCTGCAGGGCCGCGACGGCCGCACGCTGGGCGAAGGCGAAGCCGGGCCGTCGGGACTGGGCCAGGGTGTCGAGCAAGCCTGGCGGCATGTGTTGCAGGCGCTGGCCGCCGCTTTCCACCATGCCGGCCTGGCCGCGGCAGCGCCACCGGCTGACATCGCTTTGGGTCTGGGCCTGGCGGGCGCCGGTGTGCCGGCCCAGCGCACTGCCTTTCTGCAGGCCGACCCTGGTTTTGCGCGCTGCGTGCTCGTCAACGATGGCGTGACCCAGCTGCTCGGCGCGCATGCGGGCGGTCCGGGCATCGTGGTGGCCGCGGGCACCGGCAGCGTGGCTGCGGCGCGCGACGAAGCCGGCGTCACGCACCAGTGCGGCGGCTGGGGCTACCCGGTGGGTGATGAAGGCAGCGGCGCCTGGCTGGGCTTGCAGGCGATGCGTCACGCCCACGCGGTGCTCGATGGGCGCGAGGCGGCCAGTGGCTTGTCGGCTGTCGTTTTCAAGCAAGCAGGTGCCGAGGCGCCCGCGCTGCTGGCCTGGTGCGCCGGAGCCGGCGCGCGGCGCTATGCCGAACTGGCGCCGCCGGTCTTTGGCGCTGCCGAGGCAGGCTGTGCCACCGCGCAAGCCCTGCTGCAGGCTGCAGCCGATGAACTCGCGCGGCTGGTGCTGGCGCTGCAACCGACGGCTGCCGGCCGGTATTGGCCGGTGGTGGCCAGCGGCAGTGTGGGTGTACGTCTGGCACTGCTGTGGCCGGCGGACTTGCGCGCGCGCCTCGTGGCCCCTGCCGGCGACAGCATGGACGGCGCCTTGCAGCTCGTGCGCGCGGCGCTTGACGACGCAAAGAACGACGCAAAGAACGACGCAAAGAACGACGCGAAGAACGGCGCAAGATAGCCCCATGCACATCGCCGGTCACATCCTCACCCCCGGCGGCTTCGTGCGCGGCGTGCTGACGCTGGCGCAAGGCCGCATCGCGCATCTGGAAGGCGAACCGGTGGATGAAGCCGTGGTGCGTGCCGACGCGCGCACGCCGCTGCTGCTGCCCGGTTTCATCGACCTGCACGTGCACGGCGGCGGCGGCGCCGACACCATGGAAGGCGGCGATGCAGTGGCCACGCTGGCCCGCCTGCACGCCAGGCACGGCACCACCTCGCTGCTGGCCACCACGATGACCGCGCCGCTGGCCGAGATCGAGGCCGCGCTGCGCGCGCTGGCGCCGGCCATCGCGCAGCGCGCACCCGGCGCCGCACGCGTGCTGGGCGTGCACCTGGAAGGGCCCTACATCAGCCCCGACAAGCTCGGTGCGCAGCCCGCGTTTGCGCGCCCGCCCGCGCTGGCCGAGATCCTCGCGCTGCACGCCATCGCGCCCATCCGCCTGGTGACGATGGCGCCCGAGGTGGCGGGCAACCTGGCGCTGATCCCGGCGCTGGTGGGCAGCGGTATGCGCGTGCAGATCGGCCACACCGCCGCCACGTATGAGCAGGCCGTCGACGCGTTGCAGCAGGGCGCCAGCGGCTTCACGCATCTCTTCAATGCGATGAGCGCCCTGCACCACCGCGCCCCGGGCGTGGCGGGCGCGGCGCTGGCGCATGGCCAGCATGCCGAGATCATTCCCGACCTGCTGCATGTGCACCCGGGCGCGATACGCGCGGCGCTGCGCGCGATACCGGGCCTCTACTGCGTCAGCGACGCCACGGCCGCGGCCGGCATGCCCGATGGCGATTACCGCCTCGGCCGCCAGACCGTCCACAAGTGCCTGGGCGGCGTGCGCCTGGCCGACGGCACGCTGGCCGGCAGCACGCTCACCCTCGACCAGGCCTTGCGCAACCTGGTGGCCATCGGCCTGCCGCTGGCCGAAGCGTCCGCGCGCTGCAGCCTGCATGCGGCGCACTATCTCGGTCTGCCCGACCGCGGGCGCCTGGTACCCGGCGCGTGGGCCGACGTGCTGATGCTCGACGCCGGCACGCTGCAGCTGCAGCAGGTGTGGGCCGAAGCCGAGAGCGTGCTTTGAAGAAAGCCGGGCGCGGCGCGGTGGCTGCAGCCCCCGCTACAGTGCGCGGCTCACCCGCTGGATCAACCTCAGGAGACCGCATGAACCTGCCGACCACCCCCCGCCTGACCGCTGCCGACTTCCAGCCCGAAGTGCTGAAGCTCTTCGACCAGTACGTGCATGGCGACCTGAGCCGCCGCGGTTTTCTCGATCAGGCGGCGGTCTTTGCCGGCAGCCCCGCTGCCGCCGTGGGCCTGCTGGCCGCGCTGAGCCCGCAGTTCGCGGCCGCGCAGGTGATCAAGCCCGACGACGCACGCATCGCCACGCGCCGTGCCAGTTTCCCGTCGCCCGGCGGCCACGGCACCGTGCAAGGCCTGCTGGCGCGGCCGATGCAGCCTGCGGGCAAGCGCCCGGCGGTGCTGGTGGTGCACGAGAACCGCGGCCTGAACCCGCACATCGAAGACATCACGCGGCGCCTGGCGGTGGACGGGTTTCTCGCGTTCGCGCCCGATGCCCTGGCCAGCTACGGCGGCTACCCGGGCAACGAAGACGACGCGCGCAACGCCTTCGCGAAGGTCGACCAGCCCAAGGCGCGGGCCGATTTCGTCGCCGCCGCACAGGCCTTGCGCACGCTGCCCGAAGCCACCGGCAAGGTCGGCGTGGTGGGCTTCTGCTACGGCGGCGGCATGGCCAATTACCTGGCCACGCAGGTGCCCGAGCTGAATGCGGCCGTGCCCTTCTACGGCGGCCAGCCGCCCGAGGCCGACGTGGTGAAGATCCAGGCGCCGCTGCTCATCCATTTCGCCAGCGAAGACCCGCGCATCAACGCCGCCTGGCCGGCCTACGAGGCGGCGCTGAAGGCCGCCGGCAAGCGCTACGAAGCGCATGTCTACCCGAACACCCAGCACGGCTTCAACAACGACACCACGCCGCGTTTCGACGCTGCGGCTGCCAAGCTGGCGTGGGACCGCACGATGGCGTTCTTCCGCCAGCACCTGGCCTGACACCCCGACCAAAACAACAACGGAGACAAGCAGATGCAACGCAGAGAGATGTTGATCACCACCGCCACGCTGCTGGGCAGTGCGGCCGTCACCGGCTGCGCCACCCTGGACGGCGGCTGGACCACGCTGGTGGACGGCACCAAGGTGCCCGGCGCCGCCGAGGGCTGGACCACGCAAGGCGAAGGCAACTGGAGCGTCGTGGACGGCGCGCTGCAGGGCAAGGGCGGCAAGCTGGGCTACCTGGTGGCGCCGGGCACGCATGCCAACTTCGAGATCGAGGCCGAGTTCTGGGCCGATGCCGATTGCAACAGTGGCATCTTCATCCGCTGTCAGGACCGCAGCAAGATCGCCGCGGCCAGCGCTTACGAAGTGAACATCTTCGACAAGCGCCCCGACCCGCTCTACGGCACCGGCGCCATCGTCGATTTCGCCAAGGTGCGCCAGCCCATGCCCAAGGCCGCCGACCGCTGGAACACCTTTCGGATCACCGCGCAGGGCGAGCGCCTGGTGGTGGTGTTCAACGGCGAGACCACGGCCGACATCCGCAACGGCCAGTGGAAGAGCGGCGCCATCGCCTTGCAGTCGGCCGGAGGCACCGTGCGTTTTCGCAAGGTGAGGATGCGCACGCTGAGCGCATGAAGGCGGCCTGAGGTGAACATGACAAGGTGCCCGCTGGCGCTGGTGGCCCTGGCCTGGGCCCTGGCCTTCCCGCTGGTCTTCCCGCTGGGGGCAGCGGCGCAGCCACGCAAGGACACCGCGGTGCTGGCGATGGCACTGGAGCCGCCGGGGCTGGACCCGACGGCCGGTGCCGCCTCGGCCATCGCCGAGGTGGTGCTCTACAACGTCTTCGAGACGCTGATGAAGGTGCAGAGCGACGGCAGCACGGTGCCGCTGCTGGCCGCCGACTGGGCCGTGACGCCCGACCTCAAGACCTGGAGCTTCACGTTGCGGCGCGGCGTGAAGTTCCACAACGGCGAGCCTTTCGATGCCGCCGCCGTGAAGTTCAGCTTCGAGCGTGCGGCCGTGGCCGGCAGCCCGAACAAGGACCGCGCCACCTTCGCCAACATCGAGGCCGTCAACGTGCTCAACAGCCACGCCGTGGTGTTGAAGCTGAAGAACCCCAACCCCGACCTGCTGTTTCAGCTGGGGCAGGCGACCGCGGTGATCGTCGAGCCCAAGAGCGCGGCCGGCAACCACACGCAGCCCGTGGGCACCGGCCCCTACCGGCTGGACAACTGGGCGCGGGGCTCGGCCGTGACGCTGGTGCGCTGGGACGGCCACCGCGACGCCAGGAACGTGGCGCTGCGCCGTGTGCAGCTGCGCTTCATCAGCGAGCCGGCCGCCCAGGTGGCGGCGCTGCTCTCGGGCGACGTGGATGCGTTTCCGCGCGTGGCCGCGGCACGCAGCCTGAAGCAGTTCCAGGGCAACAAGCGCTTCCAGGTCCTGGTGGGCGGCAGCCGCGCCAAGACCATCCTGGCGATGAACCACCAACGCAAGCCGCTGGCCGATGTGCGCGTGCGCCGCGCCATTGCCGCCGCCATCGACCGCGCCGCCGTCATCGAAGGCAGCGCCGATGGTTTTGGCGTGCCCATCGGCAGCTACTACGTGCCGGGCGCGCCGGGTTATGTCGACACCACGGCCATCAATGCCTACGACCCGGCCAAGGCACGCGCCCTCTTGAAGGAAGCCGGCAAGGAGCTGGGCTTTGCGCTGCCGCTGCCGCTGACGCTGAAGCTGCCGCCCACGCCTTACGCCCGCCAGGGCGGCGAGGTGGTGGCGGCGCTGCTCGCCGAGGTGGGCATTGCGGCGAAGCTGGAAAACGTCGAGTGGGCGCAATGGCTCAGCGGCGTCTACGGCCAGAAGGCCTACGACCTCACGCTCATCAGCCATGTCGAGCCGTTGGACTTCGGCAACTTCGCGCGGCCCGGCTACTACTGGGGCTACGACTCGGCCGAGTTCAAGGCGCTGTGGGCGCGCATCCAGGCCACGCCCGATGCCGCCGAGCGCCACAAGCTGATGGCCGAAGCGCAGCGCCTGGTGGCGCGCGATGCGGTGTCGGTCTACCTCTACCAGCCCACCTGGCTGACGGTGGCCGACGCGCGCCTGCTCGGGCTGTGGAAAGACATGCCGCTGATGGTGAACGACCTCGCGGCGCTGCGCTGGCAAGGTCCGTAAACATTCGGGCGTCAGGGGCCGCGAACGGGTGGTGCTTGGGGCCGGCGGCGGCCGTTATGCTCCAGCGATACATCATGAAACATTCGCGCGGCTTGCCTCTGCCTGCCTGGACCATCGCCGCCTGCCTGATGGCGGCCTGGCCGCTGGCAGCGCACGCTGACATGCAGGTGCTGGCGCCGGCCGAGCAGATTCTGGCGCTGGTGAATGCGCAGCGGGCAGCTGGTGCCACCTGCGGCGGTGAGCCCATGCCGCCGGCCCCGCCGCTGCAGTGGCACGCGGCGATGGAAGCGGCCGCTGCCGACCATCTGCAAGACGTGGCCGCGCACGGCGTGCTCAGCCACGAGGGCAGCGACGGCAGCACCGTCGGAGGCCGCCTTCGCCGTCATGCCTATGCCTGGGGCGGCGTCGGTGAAAACATCGCCGCGGGCCACCTCAGCCCGGTGCTCACCCTGCAGCAGTGGCTGCACAGCCCGGCGCACTGCCGCACGCTGATGCAGGCCAACTACCGCCATATCGGCGTCGTCGGCCGGCAGGTGCCCGGCAGCCGCTACGACGCGTGGTGGGTGATGGTGGTGGCGCGGCCGCTGCAGTAGCTCAGGCGGCGACCACGAGGTGGGCGTCGTCGCCCCAGACCTCGATCTGCAGCGCACCGCCGGCCCAGCGCAGGCGGTTGATGCCCGTGTTGGGAATGGCACATTCACGCAAGCCCGACAGCGGCAGGCCGTGCACGGTGCGCCACAGCATGTCGAGCACGCCGCCATGCGTCACCACCACCAGGCGCTGGCCGCTGGCAGGGGCTGAGGCCTGGTCGGCCAGTTCGTTCACGGCCTTGAGCACGCGCTGGTGAAACTGGCGCTGGCTCTCGCCGCCGGGCGGGGCGAAATCGGCGTCCTGTTGCAGCCACAGGCGCCACAAGTCGGGGTGGCGCGCCTGGATGGTGGGCACGTCCAGGCCTTCCAGCACGCCGAAGCTCTGCTCGCGCAGCCCGGCCACAGGCTCGGCCGCCATTTGCCACGCAGCGGCCAGCGGGGCCGCCGTCTGACGCGCGCGCAGCAGATCGCTGCTGAAGAGCTGGTCGGGGCTTTCCGAAGCCAGGCGCTGCGCCAGACGCGTTGCCTGCAGTTCCCCCGTGGCGTTCAGCGGCACGTCGATCTGGCCCTGGAAGCGCCCCTGGCGGTTCCAGTCGGTTTCGCCGTGGCGGATGAAGAGCAGTTCGATCACTTGGCGAAGAGCTGCCCGATGTCCTTGAAGGCCTTGAACTCCAGCGCATTGCCCGAAGGGTCCTTGAAGAACATGGTCGCCTGCTCGCCCACCTGGCCGGCAAAGCGCACATAGGGCTCGATGACGAACTTCACCCCCTGCTCGCGCAGGCGCGCGGCGAAGGCGTGGAACTGGTCCCACTCCAGCACCACGCCGAAGTGCGGTACCGGCACGTCGTGGCCGTCGACCTCGTTGTGGTGCGCGTCGCGCTTCGCCGGCGCGAGGTGGGCCACGATCTGGTGGCCGAAGAGGTCGTAGTCGATCCACTCGGGGCTGCTGCGGCCCTCGGGGCAGCCCAGCAAGCCGCCGTAGAAAGCACGGGTGCTGGCGAGGTCGGCCACGGGAAAGGCGAGGTGGAAAGGGGCGATGCGGTTCATGGCGTCAGGTATGCAGGCGGTGTTCTGATTGTCGGCTGCCGCCCGTCGGGGGCGGGTGTCATGGCCAATTCACGGTGGGCGCCTAGCGTACAGGCGTTGTCAATTTCGAAAGCGCCGATCATGAACAAGCCAGTTTTCGTTGCCGCCCTGGTTGCTGCCTTGGCCCTGCCGGCCCAGGCCGTCACCTTCGAAAGTGCGCTGACCCAAGGCGCCACCGTCGTCACCGACTACAGCGCCACCGGCCTCATCAGCTTCGACATCGACTTCGCCACGGCGCAGACGGCGCAGCTCAGCTACCGCATCGACGCCGGCGATCTGCTGCAGCCGCTGGCGCTGAACGCCATCCTGCGCAACGTCACCGGCAGCGGCGTGCCGGCCTACTCGCTGGCTCTCAGCACGGGCAGCTTCGGCCTCGTCGGCACCGTCACACGCCCCTTCGGCGGCGGCACCCAGATTGGCGTGGCGGGCAGCACCGCGACGCTGAACTTCAGCACGCCGGAGTTTCTGGACGTCCAGATCGGCAACCCGCTGGGCACCACGCTTGGCGCCATCGACTGGACGCTCGCGGGCTTGCAGGCCGGCGACCGCATCAACCTCAGCGTGGCCGTGGTGCCCGAACCCGGCAGCTACGCCCTGATGCTTGCGGGCCTGGCGGCCATGGGCTTCATCGCGCGTCGTCGGGTGTCGCGGCAAGCTGAACTGGGTTGAAGACGCTGAGGTCGGTGGTCACCAGATCGAGCGGGTAACGCCGCCCGGCCAGGTGGTCTTGCAGGCACTGCAGCACCAGGGGGCTGCGGTGCCGGCTGGCGCTGGCGCGTATCTCTTGCGCCGTCAGCCACAGCGTGCGCACGATGCCGGTGTCCAGCTTCAGGCCGGGCAGCTCGTCGCCCACCGTGCCGCAGTACGCAAAGCGCAGGTAGGTGATGTCTTCTCCGGCTTGGCTTGCACTGGCCGGGCGCTGGAAGCGCGAGAGGTAGACGCCCACCAGCGCCTCGGGCGTGAAGACCCGCGCCGTTTCTTCCAGCGCCTCGCGCACCACGCCTTGCTGCGGCGATTCATTGGGGTCGAGATGGCCCGCCGGGTTGTTCAGCCGCAGGCCTTCGGGCGTGTGCTCTTCGATCAACAGGTAGCGCACCGCGCCGTCGGAACTGCGGCCGCCGTCGCAGATGACGGCGGCCACCGTCACGCTCGGGCGCCAGCGCTCGGGGGGCGTCATCGCGCGCTCAGGACGCGCCGGCCGTCTGCGGGGCTGTCTTCACCGCCGCCTTCACGGCCAGGCGCGCCGCGTGCAGCAGCGGTTCGGTGTAGCCGCTGGGCTGCTCGCGGCCCTTGAACACCAGGTCCAGCGCAGCGCGGTAGGCCAGGCTGGTGTCCCAGTGTCCGGCCATGGGCTGGTACAGCGGGTCGCCGGCATTCTGCTGGTCCACCACCGCGGCCATGCGGCGGAAGGTGGCGTGCACTTGCGCCTCGCTGATGACGCCGTGCAACAGCCAGTTGGCGATGTGCTGGCTGCTGATGCGCAGCGTGGCGCGGTCTTCCATCAGGCCCACGTTGTGGATGTCAGGCACCTTGCTGCAGCCCACGCCCTGGTCGACCCAGCGCACCACGTAGCCCAGGATGCCCTGCACGTTGTTGTCGAGTTCGGCTTGCGCCTCGGGCGGCGTCCAGAATGGCACCAGCGCCACCGGCACCTGCAGGATGGCGTCGAGCAACCTGTCTTCCAGCTGCGGGGCATCGGGGCGGCGGGCGAAGGCTTCCATGCTGTCCTGCAGCGCAGAAACATCCACCTGGTGGTAGTGCAGCGCGTGCAGCGTGGCGGCCGTGGGGCTGGGCACCCAGGCGGTGTTGGCGCCCGACTGCGGGTGCGCGATCTTCTCCTTCATCATGTCGGCCATCAGGTCGGGCATGGCCCACATGCCCTTGCCGATCTGGGCGCGGCCGCGCAGGCCGCAGGCCAGGCCGATCTGCACGTTGTTGAACTCGTAGGCGCGCAGCCAGTTGGCGTTCTTCATGCGCGGCTTGCGCACCATCGGCCCGGCGTGCATGGCGGTGTGGATCTCGTCGCCGGTGCGGTCGAGGAAGCCGGTGTTGATGAAGGCCACGCGCGCGGCAGCCTCTTTGATGCAGGCCTTGAGGTTGACGCTGGTGCGGCGCTCTTCGTCCATGATGCCCAGCTTGACGGTGTTGGGCGGCAGGCCCAGCAGCTGCTCGACGCGGCTGAAGAGTTCACAAGCGAAAGCCACTTCGGCCGGGCCGTGCATCTTCGGCTTGACGACATAGACGCTGCCCGTGCGCGAGTTGTGCAGGCCGGGCGTGCCCAGCCGCTTCAGGTCGTGCAGCGCGATGGTGCTGGTGATGACGGCATCGAGGATGCCTTCCGGGATTTCGCGCGGGGTTTCCTTGCCCACGGCCCACAGGATGGCCGGGTTCGTCATCAGGTGGCCGACGTTGCGCACGAACAGCAGCGAGCGGCCGTGCAGCACCACAGGCCGGCCGTCGGCACCGATGTAGCGGCGGTCGCTGTCGAGGCGGCGCGTGAAGGTCTTGCCGCCTTTCTGCACCACTTCGGTCAGCGTGCCGCGCAGGATGCCCAGCCAGTTGCGGTAGGCCAGCACCTTGTCGTCGGCATCGACGACGGCGACCGAGTCTTCGAGGTCGAGGATGGTCGACAGCGCGGCTTCCACCACCAGGTCGGCCACGCCGGCGGGGTCGGTCTTGCCGATGAGGTGGTCGCGGTCGATGCGGATGTCCAGGTGCAGGCCGTGGTGGCGCAGCAGCACCGAGGAAGGGGCCGCCGCATCGCCCTGGTGGCCGATGAAGCCCGCGGCATCTGCCAGGCCGGTGGTGCTGCCGTCCTACAGCGCCACCATGAGCCGGCCACCTTCAACGCGGTAGGCCGTCGCATCGCGGTGCGAGCCGCTGGCCAGCGGCGCCGCCTGGTCGAGCACGTGGCGTGCGTGGTCGATCACCTTCTGCCCCCGCACCGGGTTGTAGCCGCTGCCCTTCTCGGCGCCGCCGGATTCGGCAATGGCGTCGGTGCCGTACAGCGCGTCGTACAGCGAGCCCCAGCGCGCGTTCGCGGCGTTCAGCGCATAGCGCGCGTTGAGGATGGGCACCACCAGCTGCGGCCCGGCCAGCTTGGCCAGCTCGTCATCGACGTTCGTCGTGGTGCACACCACGGCACCCTGCGGCTCGGCGAGGTAGCCGATGCGGCGCAGAAAGGCGCGGTAGGCCGGCATGTCGGCGATCGGCCCCGGGTGGGCTACATGCCAGGTGTCGAGTTCGCCTTGCAGCCGGTCGCGCTCGGCCAGCAACGCGGCGTTCTTGGGCGCGAGGTCGCGCACGATGGCGTCGAAACCGGCCCAGAAGGCCTCGCGGTCAACGCTGGTGCCGGGCAGCACTTCGTCGTTGATGAATCGCACCAGCACGTCGGCGACTTGCAGGCTGTGGAGATGGGTACGCATGGGTGGGCTCACGGGTTCAAAAGTCGAGAAGAAGCATCAAAGCGAGGGGGCCGCGGTGGCGGGCCTGCCGGCGCCTGCGGGCAGGCAGGCCAGCACGTCACGCAGGCTGCGGCCGGTGTAGGTGGGCGGTGGGCCCAGGCGCTCGGCCGGCGCGCTGCTGCGGTTGACCCACAGCGTGCTGTAGCCGAACCAGGTGGCGCCCAGGGCGTCCCAGCCATTGCTGCTGACGAAAAGTATCTCGCGCGCCGGCACGCCCAGGGCGGCCGGGCCCAAAGCGTAGGCCGCCGGGTCGGTCTTGAAGCGGCGCACCGGGTGCACGCTGAGAACGTGGGCCAGCAGTTCGGCGAGGCCTGCGCTCTTCACCGCCACGTCCAGCATCTCGGGGTTGCCGTTGCTCAGGATGCCGGCCGGCACGCCGCGGCGCTTCAGTTCAACCAGCACCTCGTGGTTCTCGGGGAAGGCGCTCAGGTGGCGGTATTCGTTCATCAGGCGCTTTTCCGCGCCGGGGGTGAGCGCCAGGCCCAGGCGCTCGGCGCTGTGCTGCAGCGCGGCGCGGGTGAGGTCCCAGAACGGCAGGTAGTGCCGGTCGGGCTCGCTGCTCATCGTGACCAGGCGCGAGTATTCGATCTGGCGCTCGCGCCACAGCAGGCTGAGCTTCTCGCCCTGGCCGGGGAAGAGTTGTTCCCCGGCCAGCACCACGCTGTGCACGTCGAACAGCGTGCCGTAGGCGTCGAAAAGCACGGCGCGTATCGTCATGCGGCCACTCTATTCGATAAGCGCAGCGGCATTAAGCGCCGTGTAAGTCATGGATTTATGCGCTGAATCTGCATAATCCAGCTTTGATGGACCGCTTGAAGCAGATCGAATCCTTCGTCGCCGTGGCCACCAAGGGCAGCCTGACGGCCGCCGCGTTGGCCGAGGGCGTGGCGCCCGCGGTCATCGGCCGGCGCATCGACGCGCTGGAAGAGCGCCTGGGCGTGAAGCTGCTGGTGCGCACCACGCGCCGCATCACGCTGACGCACGAAGGCAGCGCCTACCTCGAGGACTGCCAGCGTGTGCTGGCCGATCTGGCCAGCGCCGAAGCCAGCGTCAGCGCCGGCGGCGTGAAAGCCAGTGGCCACTTGCGCATCACCGCGCCGGCCGGTTTCGGCCGCCGCCACGTGGCGCCGCTGGTGCCGAAGTTCGTTGCCAGCCACCCCGACGTGAGCGTGAGCCTGAACCTGAGCGACCGTGTCGTCGACATCGTCAACGAAGGCTTCGATTGCGCCGTGCGTGTTGGCGACCTGCCCGATTCCAGCCTCGTCAGCGTGCGCCTGGCCGACAACCGCCGCCTGTGCGTGGCCACCCCGGCCTACCTGCAGCGCGCCGGTGTGCCCGCCACGCCCGCCGAGCTGATGCGCCACGCCTGCCTGACGCTGTCCAGCGACGCCAGCCAGACGCGCGGCTGGGCCTTCCAGATGGACGGCGAGGTGACGCACCTGCGCCCCAGCGGCCCGCTGGACTGCAGCGACGGCCAGGTGCTGCACGACTGGTGCTTGCAGAGCCTGGGCCTGGCCTGGCGCAGCACCTGGGAGGTGGAAAGCGAGGTGGCCGATGGCCGTCTGCAGGTGGTGCTGCAGGACTTTGCCGCGCCACCCAACGGCATCTATGCCGTTTTCCCGCAGCGCAAGCATCTGCCGCTGCGTGTGCGCCTGTGGATCGATTTCATCAAGCACACTTACGGCGACCCCGCGTACTGGACCACCCCGCTTGCTCAAAGCCAGCCATGAACGAACTTCTCGCGGCCTACCGTTCCGTCTCGAACAACTGGGCGCAGATCCAGGCCAGCCGGCTGTGTGGCTGCTGCAGCTGCGTGCAGCTGTTTCCGCCCGACGAGATCGTGGCCTGGGCCGGCCTGGACATGCACAACATGGACGACCCGAAGGCCATGGACGCACAGACGGCCTTGTGCCCGCGCTGCGGCAGCGAAGCGGTGCTCGGCGACAAATCGGGCTACCCGATCAACGCGGCCTTCCTGTCGCGCATGAACGAGGCCTGGTTCCAGCGCACCATCATCCGCAAGCCCGCGGCCAAAAAATAAGGCCCGGCGCCTGGTGGCACCGGGCCCCGCGGTCAGGCGCTTCAGCCCTTCTTGTCGGTGGCGGCTTCTTTCTCGCACTTCTTCATGAAGCTGGTCTTGGCAGCACCGGCCAGGGCCTTGCCGTTTTTGTCGACCGCCTTGGTGGCGCAGGCCGAGCCGGCACCGGCGCCGGCTTCGCACTTCTTCATGAAGCTGGTCTTGGCGGCGCCCGCGAGGGCCTTGCCGTTCTTGTCGACGGCCTTGGCTTCGCAGCCGCCCGCCATGGCGTGGGCCGCGGCAAAGGACTGGCCGGCAAACAAGGCACAGGCGGCGAACAGGACGATGCTGAGTGTCTTTTTCATGGTGTAACTCCTCTTCCGTTGAAGGGCATGGCAAGGTGCCGGCGTCGATTCGAACAGGTTCAGCAGCGCCCGGCTACCGGTAAACGCCCGCTGGCACTGGCGCGCTGACCGTGGGCTGCAATTGAGCGGGGTCAGAGGATGCGCCGCGGGTGCGCCAGCGCCTCATGCGCCGTGTGCAGACGCCGCACCAGCACGCCGATGAAGGCCTTGTCGAAGAGGTGGCGCGTGCCCAGCGAGAGTTTTTCCAGCGTCTCGGGCGTGAAGGCCAGCGTGGTGGCCTGCTGCGAGACCAGGATGTCCACCGTGTGCACACGCAGCTCGGGGTTGGGCGCGAGGTAGGCCATCTCGCCCACCGTGCTGCCGGCGCCAATCTGCGCGGCCAGCTTGCCGTCGCGATACACCTCCACCTGGCCACTGGTGACGATGTGGAAGGTGTTGCCCTCGTCCCCCTTGCGAAACAAGGCCTGGCCGTAGGTGTGGCGCTGCCACTTCGCACGGTGCACCACTTCCCACAGCTCGACGTCGCCGAAGCCAGCAAAGAAATCGAGCGAGCGCAGCAGCGTGAAGCGCTCGGAATCCAGCACCTCCTGCAGCGGCCCGCGTGCCAGGTCCTTGTCGGCGCTCAGGGCCGACAAGGCCTGCGCGAATTCTTCCCAGCTCGCGGGCCGCAGGTCGCGGTCTTTCGCCAGGGAGCGTTCGATCAAGGCCTGCAGCGCCACCGGCACACCCTCGCGCAGCGTCGCCAGCGAGGGCGGCTTGCCGTGGTAGATCTGATGCATGATGGCCTGCTGCTGCTGCGCATCGAAGGGCGGACGCCCGGCGATCAGGTGGTACAGCACGCCGGCCAGCGAGTAGATGTCGGCACGGCCATCGAGCGCGTCGCCGTCCAGCTGCTCCGGCGACATGTAGGCCAGGCTGCCGACGCGGTAGATCTGCGTCATCTCGGCGGTCTGGTTGAAGACGCTGCCGAAATCCGTCACCTTCACCTGCGTGATCTGCTCGCCGTCCATCTCGATCAAGAGGTTGGCCGGCTTCACGTCGCGATGGATCAGGCCCTGGCGGTAGCAGTAGCCCAGCGCCATGGCGCACTTGAAGCCCACCTCGACGATCTGCGCCAGCGGCAAGAGGCTGTCGGCGCGGCAGTAGCGACGCAGCGTGCCGCCGCTGACGTACTCCATCACGAGGTAAGGCGCATCGACATCGGCCACTGCGTCGTGAATCTGCACCACGCCCGGGTGGTGCAGCCGGCCCACCAATGCGGCCTCGGCGGCGAAAAAGCGCTGCTGAAAGTGCGATTCGCGGGAGTTCGGCATCACGCCCGGCCGCACGCGCTTGATGGCCACGTCGGTGTCGGCGAAGGTGTCGTGGGCGAGGAAGACTTCGCTGGTGGCGCCTTCGCCGATCTTGGCCTTGACGCGGTACTTGCCGATGTGGCTCGGCAGACCGGGCTCGGGCGGCAGGGTGTCGGAGGCGGCGAGTTTGGACAGCGGCATGTCGGATGAGGTGGCGCTGTTGCTGAGCGCCGAACCATTGTGGCCCCAAGCCCCCGGCCGTGGCCGCGCCGACGGGCCACGTGGCAGGGGGCAAAAAGTAGAATCGCACGATGATCCTTGCCAAGCACGAGTTGCAACAGGCCTTGCAGGCCGCGTTGGCCGAACTGGCCACCTCGGCCGGCGTGGCCGCGCCGCCTGCGGCGTTCGAATCCCCCAAGCAGGCGGCGCATGGCGATCTGGCCATCACCGCGGCCATGCCGCTGGCCAAGGCGCTGAAGAAGAACCCGCGAGAGATCGGCGAGGCGCTGGTGCGCATGCTGCAGGCCGCGCCCGCCTTCCAGCGCTGGGTGCAGGCGCTCGAAATCGCGGGCCCGGGCTTCATCAACCTCCGCCTGTCGCCGGCGGCCAAGCAGGCGGTGGTGCGGGAGGTGCTGGCCGCTGGCGCGGCTTATGGCCAGCAGCCGCAGACCGGCCGGCGCGTGATGGTGGAGTTCGTCTCGGCCAACCCCACCGGCCCGCTGCACGTGGGCCACGGCCGCAACGCGGCCCTGGGCGACAGCATCAGCAACTTGCTGCAGACGCAGGGCGCCGAGGTGCAGCGCGAGTTCTATTACAACGACGCCGGCGTGCAGATCAACAACCTGGCCACGTCCACCCAGGCGCGCCTGAGGGGCCTGAAGCCCGGCGAGCCGGGCTGGCCGGAAGCGGCCTACAACGGCGAATACATCGCCGACATCGCCGCCGACTTCGCCGCCAAGGCCACGGTGCGCGCCGATGACCGCGAATTCACCGCCAGCGGCGACACGAACGACCTCGACGGCATCCGCCAGTTCGCGGTGGCCTACCTGCGCCACGAGCAAGACCTCGACCTGCAGGCCTTCGGCGTGCACTTCGACCATTACTTTCTCGAAAGCAGCCTCTACAGCAGCGGCGGCGTCGAAGACACCGTCAAGCGCCTCGTCGCCGCCGGCAAGACCTATGAAGAAGGCGGCGCGTTGTGGCTGCGCACCACCGACTACGGCGACGACAAAGACCGGGTGATGCGCAAGCAGGACGGCACCTTCACCTACTTCGTGCCCGACGTGGCTTACCACCTCAACAAGTGGGAGCGCGGCTTCACCCAGGTCATCAACGTGCAGGGCACCGACCACCACGGCACGGTGGCGCGCGTGCGCGCCGGCCTGCAGGCCCTCTCCGAAAAGTACGGCTTGGGCGTGCCGGCGGGCTACCCCGACTACGCGCTCTACAAGATGATCCTGGTGATGAAGGACGGCCAGGAAGTGAAGCTGTCCAAGCGTGCCGGCAGCTACGTGACGCTGCGCGATCTCATCGAGTGGACCAGCCGCGACGCGGTGCGCTTCTTCCTGAGCAGCCGCAAGAGCGACGCCGAGTTCGTGTTCGACATCGACCTGGCACTCAAGGCCAGCGACGAGAACCCGGTGTTCTACGTCCAGTACGCGCACGCGCGCATCTGCTCGGTGCTGGCCGCGTATGCGGACAAACACGCCGGCGGGCGCGACTTTGCCGCCGCCGACCTTTCCTTGCTGACTGCCCCCACCGAGGCCGCCCTGATGCTGAAATTGGCCGACTACCCCGGCATGCTGACGCGCGCCGCTGCCGACCTCGCGCCGCACGACGTCGCCTTCTATCTTCGTGAGCTCGCGGCAGCCTTCCACAGCTATTACGCGGCCGAGCGTTTCCTCGTCGACGACGCCGCGCTGGCGCAGGCGCGCATGGCCTTGCTCAGCGCCACCGCGCAGGTACTGAAGAACGCGCTTGCGCTGCTGGGGGTTTCGGCGCCCGAGGCGATGGCGCGCGAGGTGGCGCCCGCTGCCGAGGTGGTGGCATGAAGGGCCGTATGAATCATCGTATGCATGGTCGTATGAAGGGTCGCGCGAGCGGCCGCATGAGCAGCGCGCGGCAACAGCGCGGCGGCTTCGTGCTGGGCATCGTGGCCGGCCTGCTCATCGGCCTGGCGCTGGCGCTCGGCGTGGCGCTCTACATCACCAAGGCACCAGTGCCCTTCATCGACAAGGTGCCGCAGCGCACCGCCGAGCAGGACAAGGCCGAGATCGAGAAGAACCGCAGCTGGGACCCGAACGCCATGCTCGGCGGCAAGCCGGCCAAGCCCTTGAACAACCCGGCCGAGGCGGCCAATGGCGTGGCGCCCGTGGTGTCCGCCCCGGCGGCCGGCATTGCGATACCGGTGCCGCCGATCGCGCCCGGCGCAGCTTCGGCACCCGTAGCCAAGCCGGGGTCGCGCGACCCAGCAGCCATCCTCGCCGGGGCGCCGACATCGGCAACAGGGGCCGCACCCGCAGCGCAGGCGCCCGACAAGTTCATCTATTTCGTGCAGGCCGGTGCCTACACGCGGGCGGAAGACGCCGAACAGCAGCGCGCCCGCCTGGCCATGCTGGGCCAGGAAGCCAAGGTCAGTGAACGTGACCAGGCCGGCCGTGTGGTCTACCGCGTGCGCATGGGGCCGTACACCAACCGCGACGACGCAGACGGCCTGCAGGGCCGACTGCAGCAGCAAAGCATCGAATCGCAGATTGTCCGCGCCGAACGCCCCTGAAGCGTTAGTTCTGCAGGCACGGCACACTCGTCCCACCGTCTGCCCGGCAGCCGGCCCGGAACCTGTGGTCCGGGGTTGACTCCATCCGGGCCTGAACCCCACTCGAAAGGAATTGCATGAACCGGCGCGACTTCTCCTCTCTCCTGGCTGGCGCTGCCAGTGCAGCCGGCGCAGGCCTGGGCCTGACGGCTGCCGGCCCTGCAGTCGCCCAGGGCGCGCCCGAAGAAGGCAAGCATTACGTGCGCCTGCAGACCGCGGCCCCAGTGACGTTGAGCGGCGCCAAGAAGATCGAGGTGATCGAGTTCTTCTGGTACGGCTGCCCGCACTGCTTCAGTTTCGAGCCCACCATCGAGGTCTGGTCCAAGCGCCTGGCCGCCGATGTGCAGTTCCGCCAGATGCCCTTTGCCTTCATCGGCCCCGTGGAGCACCAGAAACTGTTCTACGCGCTGGAAGAAATCGGCCAGCGTGAAGCGCTGCAGAAGCGCATCTTCAACGCCATCCATGTCGAGAACCGCCGCATCAACACCGAAGCCGACATCCTGGCCTTTGTCACTGCCAACGGCGTGGACGGCGCGAAGTTCACCGAAGCCTGGAAGTCCTTCGGTGTCAACACCAAGATCAACCGCGGCAAGCAGCTGTCGAACGCGTACAAGATCGACGGCGTGCCGGCACTCGGCATCCATGGCCGCTACTACACCGCGCCTTCGCTGGCCGGTGGCGCCGACCGCGCCGTGGCGGTGGCGGATTTCCTGATCCAGCGCGCCCGCCAGGGCGCCTGAGCCGACATCGGTCGCCGGGCACCGGGCGGCGCGCGCCCGGTGTCATTTCTCACGCTGGCAGAGCGCGGTGGCGCACGAACTTGTGGCTAGAATGACCTGCAAGTTTCGTGCCGATTAGATGCCCCGCCTCCTTCGTCCCTTTCACTCGCCCCGCTTTGCCGCCTGCCTGCTCTTGAGCCTGGCCGCTGGCGCCGTTCAGGCCGAGAAGGCAGACCGCAGCAAACCCATCGTGATGGAGGCCGACCGCCCTGGCACGCTGGACTACCAGCGCCAGGTGCTGGTCTTCAACGGGAACGCCGTCATCACCCAGGGCAGCATGGTGCTGCGTGCCGAGCGCATCGAGTTGCGCGAGATGGCCGACGGCTACCGTGCCGCCAGCGCCATCGGCCTGCCCGGCAAGCCCGCCACCTGGCGCCAGAAGCGCGATGGCCCCGCCGACGAGGTGGTGGAAGGCAGCGCCGACCGCATCGAGTTCGACGGTCGCGCCGATACGCTGCGCTTCGTCGGCAACGGCGCCGTGCGCCGGCTGCGTGCGGGCAGCGTCGCCGACGAGATCACCGGGTCCACCATCGTCTGGGACAACGTGGCCGAGATCTTCAAGGTGGAAGGCGGCGCCGTGACGCCGGCCAACCCCAGCGGCCGAGTGCGCGTGACGCTGACGCCGCGCGCCGAGACCGCCAGCGCGCCGCCGGCTGTGCCCGCCCCGCTGCAACCCAGCCGCACGCTGCAGGACAAGCGCTGATGCTGGCTCCGCTGGTGCCTGAGCTCCCCGTGGTGCCGGCCGCGCCGGCATCCACCAGCCGCCTGGAGGCCACCGGCCTGCAGAAGAGTTATGGCGCGCGCATGGTGGTGAAAGACGTGCACCTGGCCGTCGGCGCCGGCGAGGTGGTGGGCCTGCTCGGCCCCAACGGTGCCGGCAAGACCACCACTTTCTACATGGTGGTCGGCCTGGTACGTGCCGACCGGGGCGAGATCCGCATCGACGGCCAGGCGATACAGGGCTTGCCCATCCATCACCGCTCGCGCCTGGGCCTGAGCTACCTGCCGCAGGAAGCCTCCATCTTCCGCAAGCTGACGGTGGAAGAGAACATCCGCGCGGTGCTGGAACTGCAGCGCGGCGCCGATGAGCGGCCGCTGAAGTCGGCCGTGATCGAAGAGCTGCTGAACAAGCTGCTGCACGATCTCAGCATCGAGAAGCTGCGCGATTCGCCGGCGCCGGCGCTCTCGGGCGGTGAACGCCGCCGTGTGGAGATTGCGCGCGCGCTGGCCACGCAGCCGCGCTTCATCCTGCTCGACGAGCCGTTTGCGGGCGTCGACCCGATCGCGGTGATCGAGATCCAGAAGATCATCCAGTTCCTGCGCTCGCGCGGCATTGGCGTGCTCATCACCGACCACAACGTGCGCGAGACGCTCGGCATCTGCGACCGCGCCTTCATCATCAGCGACGGGCGCGTGCTGGCCGAAGGCACACCTCCAGAGATCGTTGCGAACGCCGAAGTGCGCAAGGTGTACTTGGGCGAAAACTTCCGCATGTGAGCCGGTGATGAAACCCTCATTGCAGGTCCGCCTCTCGCAGCACCTGGCGCTCACGCCCCAGCTGCAGCAGTCCATCCGCCTCTTGCAGCTGAGCACGCTCGAGCTGCACCAGGAGGTGGGGCAGATGCTCGAGCAGAACCCCTTCCTGGAAGCCGACGACGAGCTGCCGGTCAACCCCTTCGAGACGCCGCTGGAGCGCCAGGCCGTCGACCGCGTGGCCGACCGCGTGGCCGATGCCGAGGGCGGCAGCGGAGAGGGTGCCAGCGACACCGCGGGTGAAGCCGGTAGCGACAGCGCCACCGAACTGCGCGGCGACGAGTTCGGCACCACCGAGCGCAACGACTGGGAGAACGGGACCGAGGGGGACGACTTCGACGGCATCCGCGAGATGCCATCGTCCGGCACGGGCTCCGGCAGCGACGGCGAAGACGGCGAGCCGCAAGAGCGCCGCACCAGCAGTGGCTCGCTCGAAGACCACCTGCGCCTGCAGGTGATGGGCATGCGGCTTTCCGAGGCCGACCACGCGGCGCTGACGGTGCTGATCGAAAGCCTGGACGGCGACGGCTACCTCGCCGACCCACTGGACGAAATCGCCGAGCGCCTGGCCGAGATGCTGGGCGTGGACGACGCCGAAGGCCGCGCCGACATCGAAGACCGCCTGCGCTGCGCGCTGCGCTGGCTGCAGAGCCTGGAGCCCACCGGCGTGGGCGCGCGCAACCTCGGCGAATGCCTGTGCCTGCAGTTGAAGCAGACGCCGCGCTGCGCCGCACGCCAGCTGGCGATGCGCATCTGCGAGCAGTACCTGGAACTGCTGGCACGCCGCGACATGAAGCGCTTGACGGCGCTGACGGGCTGCGACGAGGCCCTGGTGCGCGAGGCGCAGGCGCTCATCCGCGCCTGCGAGCCCAAGCCCGGCCGGCCCTTTTCGCGTGACGAAGCCACGGTGGTGGTGCCCGATGTCATCGTGCGCAAGACCGGCCGCGGCATCACGGTGCTGCTGAACCCCGACGTCATGCCCAAGCTGCGCATCAACGACCTGTATGCCGCCGCCGCGCGCGGCCAGCGCGGCGCGTCGGCCAACCCGGGGCTGAGCTCACGCCTGCAGGAAGCGCGCTGGTTCGTGAAGAACATCCAGCAGCGCTTCGACACCATCCTGCGTGTCAGCAAGGCCATCGTCGAACGGCAGAAGGCCTTCTTTACGCATGGCGCGATCGCCATGAAGCCCCTCGTGCTGCGCGAGATCGCGGATGAGTTGGGCCTGCACGAAAGCACCATCTCGCGCGTGACCACGGCCAAGTACATGGCCACGCCGCAGGGCACCTTCGAGTTGAAGTATTTCTTTGGCAGCAGCCTGAACACCGACGCCGGCGGCAACGCCAGCAGCACCGCGGTGCGCGCGCTGATCCAGCAGTTCGTCACCGCGGAAGACACCAAGAAGCCGCTGTCGGACAGCCAGCTGAGCGAGATGCTGGAAGAGCAGGGCATCCAGGTGGCGCGGCGCACGGTGGCGAAGTACCGCGAGTCTTTGAAGATCGCGCCGGCTTCGCTGCGCAAGGCGATCTGATGGTGGCGCTCTTTCTGCCCTGCGGCAGTGGCGTGGAAGCGTTGCTGGCCGACGAGGTGCAGCGCATCACCGGCACCGCTGCAGAAGCCACGCGCGGCGGCGTGTGGGTGGAAGGCGACGCGCACACCGCGATGCAGTTGAACCTGGAATGCCGCCTCGCCACGCGCGTGCTGTGGCCGCTGATCGACGGCTACTACCGCGACGAACACGATCTCTACGACCTGGCGCGGCGCGTGCCCTGGGCCGATTGGATTTCGCCCGCACAGACGCTGCGCGTGGATGTCAGCGCGCAGCGCAGCCCGCTGCAAAGCCTGAACTTTGCGGCGCTGCGCATCAAGGATGCCGTCTGCGATTTGCTGCGCGAGCAGACCGGCGAACGCCCGAGCGTCGACACGCGCCGGCCCGACCTGCCCATCGCACTCTTCGTCGGCCCCGAGCACGCCACGATCTATGTCGACACCTCGGGCGAAGCGCTGTTCAAGCGCGGCTGGCGCGAAGACACCGGCGAAGCGCCGCTGAAGGAAACGCTGGCCGCGGCGATGCTGGCTGCTGCCGGCTGGCAAGGCCGGGCCGAGGACGGCCCGCTCTTCGACCCCTGCTGCGGCGCCGGCACCATCGCCATCGAAGCCGCGCAGATGGCCTGCGGCATCGCCCCTGGTGGCCAGCGCCGTTTTGCCTTCGAGCGCCTGCTGCCCTTCCGCGACCACATGGCGGCCTGGCGCGAGATGCAGCAGGCCGCCCGCAGCCGCGTGCATGCGCCGCTCGTGCCCGTGTTTGCAGGCGATGTGAGCTTCCGCATGACCGACTTCGCCACGCGCAATGCCGAGCGCGCCGGTGTGGCCGACGCCATCACCTTCAAGACCGCCGACGCGCTGCAACTGCCACCGCCGGTGGGCACCGGCACCATCCTGATGAACCCGCCCTACGGCGAGCGCATCGCGCCCAAGGGCCAGGGCCAGGCGCCGGCGGCGGCGCGCGAGAGCTTCGAAGGTGGCGGCAGCTCGGCCGAATTCTTCGGCAGCCTCGCTTCGCACTGGAAACGCCAGTACCCGGGCTGGACGGCCTGGCTGCTGAGCCCCGACATGAAGCTGCCCGGCCTGATGCGCCTGAAGGAAAGCCGGCGCGTGCCGCTGTGGAACGGCCCCATCGAATGCCGCTTGTTCCGCTTCGATCTCGTCGCTGGCTCGAACAAACCCGGCGCCGTTTCGTCAGCGTAAGACCGCGAGTTCGGCCACGCGGCGGTCGATCTCGGCCAGCATCGCCTCGTAGGCTGGCGCGCCCACGCCGCCATAACGCTGCACGAACTCGGCCTCGCTCATGAACTCGGGCAGGTCTTTCCAGCGCGGCATCAGGTCGCCGTCTTTCACGCCACCTGCCAGCGCGGCTTGCAGGCGTTGTGGCTGCGTCACCGCGAGTTCGCCCAGGCGGATGCCGGCGCGGTTGGCGGCCATGTCGTTGAAGCTGAAGCCGGTGCCGCCGCGGCTGTCGGCCACTTCCTTGTAGACGCCAATGGCGCGCGCCAGCGGGTTGGTGCTCTCGGCCGCCAGCGCCGCCGAAACCAGCAAGTGGCGCGGAAAGTCCGTGCGCGCGTCCAACGTCAGCTGCAAGGGCCGTGCGCGCGGCCAGTTGCCCGCCGTCGGCAGCACGGCTTCGACGCCGCGGCCGTTGGCAAAGAGCGTCAGCACCACGAGGGCGGCGCGGTTCTCGGCAGCGGCATCGGCACCGCTGGCGGCGCTGCGCTGGCGCGCCAGCTCGAACATCGGCCCCACCAGCGTGGCCAGCGAGGCGGTCCACACCGCGGGCTGGCGAGCCACCAGTTGCGCCAGATGCCCGGCATACACGCGCAGGCGCTGTTGTTGATCGGCGGGCACGAGCGCGCCGAGCATGAGTTCCGCGCTGTCGTTGCGCCAGGCGTAGACCACGGTCAGCTGCTGCGGGCGAAAGCTCACGCGGCGCACCACGGCCGCCGCGGCCAGCAGCGGTTCTTCCAGGCCCGCCCGCCGCGCGGCCCAGTGCAGCGCCTGTTCGCCCACCCAGGACGGCAGCCGCAGTTCACCCACCTGCAGGCGGGCCAGCACCGGCAGGCCGCCCGTCTCCACCAGCTGGGCCTGCACATTCAGCCAGCGGCCGAAGGGGTTGGCCGGCAGGTTCAGGCTGGTGCGCACGGTGGCGCCGCCGCGCTGCAGACTGACGCTGCCGGCGCCCGCCAGGCGGCGCAGCGCGGCGTGGTTCAGCAGCACTTCCAGCTCGTGTTCACTCAGGCGCAGCGCGCTCACCTGGCCCGGGCTGCTGCGCCGCGGGTCGTGGGCGCGCACCAGCGCCAGCGCACGCGCCACGTCGTCCACGCCGGGCTCGCCCAGCACGTTCACGGCCGGTTCACGCTGCAGGGCGGCCGCCAGCGCCACCAGCACGCAGAGCGCGGCCAGCACCGGCAGCGCCGCGGCCAGCCACATCCATTTCCTCATCTCCCGAGTCTGCCATCCTGGCAGCGCGCGCGCCGGCTGCCGGCGCACCGAGGGGCATAATTCTGGGTTGATGTTCGTGAGGGGCGCCCGGGGGCCCCGGCACCCGCCGAGTGCGGCCCCGTCCTTCGAAAAGCCGCTCCATGCTCAACGTCTTCACGCTGTCCCAAGGCCGGCTGGTCCAGGCCGAGATCGACCGCCTCGACGCCCTGGCCTCGCTGCAGCCGGTGTGGGTGGACCTGGAAAGCCCGAGCGAAGAAGAAAAGTCGTGGGTGCAGAAGTGCTTCGGGCTCAGCATCCCGGCCGGCGTCATCGACGACGACCTCGAGGAATCGGCCCGGTTCTACGAGGAAGACAACGGCGAGCTGCACATCCGATCCGACTTTCTGGT
Source organism: Betaproteobacteria bacterium (assembly GCA_031372905.1). Classification (GTDB taxonomy): domain Bacteria; phylum Pseudomonadota; class Gammaproteobacteria; order Burkholderiales; family Burkholderiaceae_C; genus Rubrivivax. Next base: position 7,125 of record JANMMD010000221.1, on the reverse strand, counting down.
GGATGCGGACGACCCGGCCAAGGGGTCCGAGGCGCAGCCCGCGCGCAACGTGCGCGTGGCCTTCATCCTGTCGAAGAACGTGCTGTTCTCGATCCACGCCGAAGACCTGCCCGTCTTCCGCCTGTTGCGCTTGCGCGCGCGCCGCATTCCGGCCTTGATCGAGGATGCGAAGGACGTGCTGCTGAAGCTCTACGACGCCGACGCCGAGTACAGCGCCGACCGCCTGGAGGGTATCTACGACGGGTTGGAAAAGGTCAGCGCCAGCGTGCTGACGCAGGATGTCAACGACCAGGTGGCCGGCGCCGCGCTGACCGCCATCGCACGTGAAGAAGACTTGAACGGCCGCATCCGCCGCAACGTGATGGACACGCGCCGTGCCCTCAGCTTCATGATGCGCAGCCGCATGCTGAATGCCGAGCAGTTCGAGGAAGCGCGCCAGATCCTGCGCGACATCGACAGCCTGGACAGCCACACCGCGTTTCTCTTCGACAAGATCAACTTCCTGATGGACGCCACCGTCGGCTTCATCAACATCAACCAGAACAAGATCATCAAGATCTTCTCGGTGGCCAGCGTGGCTTTGCTGCCGCCGACGCTGATTGCCAGCGTCTACGGCATGAACTTCGAGAACATGCCGGAGTTGAAGTGGCAATACGGCTATGCGGTGGCTGTGGCCCTGATGGTGTGTTCGGTGGCGGCGCCCTTTCTCTATTTCAGACGCAAGGGTTGGTTGCGCTGATCGCGTGAAGGCTGCGCACAAGTCCGCAGGTCTGCGGGCTCTTGAGCCCCGGTGCATCGTGTAATCTCAGACGACGCGTGGGGGGACCCAGCGCCATGTCTTTTCGAGGCGGCCAAGAACATGCACATCACACCGAAGAAGACAGCTGCTCTGGCTGCGGCCATGTTGCTCGCACTGCCCGCCCGGGCGCAGTTCAGCATGGTGCCGGCGCCATCGTGCAGCCAGCCCCAGGCCTCGGCCACCGAAGGCGAGCGTGAATACCGCGTCGACGCGGCCAAGCACGTCTATGGCTGCTTCCCGATGCGCGTGTACCGAGGCAAGCTGCCGCCGCTGCTTTACGGCGTGATGATGGTCGAGACCGAAATCAGCGCCACTGGCGAGGTGGTCAACATCAGCGTCGTGCGCAAGCCCGCGGCCGACGAGGTGGCGCCGTGGGTCATCGCGATGATCAAGCGTGCTGCCCCCTTCCCGCTGCCGGCCAAGCATCCTGGCGGCACGGTGAAGTTCACAGAGACCTACTTCGTCGACAAGTCGGGCTTGTTCCAGGCTTATTCGGTCACCGAAGGCCAGCGCTGATGGTCGGCCGGCACCGTCGGCCGGCGCCCTCAGCCCGTATTCACGCGCCGCTTGAGCCAGCGCATCAGGCCGCCCAGCACGGGCAGCTTCTCGTAAAGCTCCTCGGCCACGTCCCAGTAGTCGCGATGGTCTGCAATGCGGCCGTCTTCGGCGAGCTTGAGGTGTGAGCCGCCGCGCACCACCAGAGGCGGCAGCTGGCGCCCCTTCAGGCTGAAGACGAAGTCCCACGTCAGGAAGCACTGCGCGCCCTGCACCACGGTGTCGTGCACGATGAAGCGCGGCGCGTCCAGCGTGCGGAACATGTGCTCGAAGATCGCGTGGATGGCCGGTATGCCCTGCACCTCGTTGAAGGGGTCCTTGAAGCGCGCGGTCTCGGTGTAGATCTGTGCCAGCTGCGGCAGCCGCTCGACCGACAGTTCTTCGAACAGCTGCACGATGGCCGCGATGCGGGCGTCGTCGTGGCGCGGCCCGCTCATCGTTTCAAAGCCCCGTGGAGCGCCGCACGGCCGCGAAGTAGCTGCCATAGCCGAGGTGGCGCAGGGCCTTCATCCAGAAGGTGAAGCGCTTCGGGAAGTGGATCTCGAACTGGCCGCTCTTCCAGCCGCGCATGATTTCGCGTGCGGCTTCTTCGGGCGTGATGAGCGCGGGCATCTTGAACTCGTTCTGCGAGGTCAGCGGCGTTTCGACGAACCCTGGGTTGATGATGGAGACGCCCAGGCCGATGGGCTGCAGGTCGAGGTAGAGCGTCTCGGCCAGGTTGATCAGCGCCGCCTTGGTGGGGCCGTAGGCCAGACTTTGCGGCAAGCCGCGAAAGCCCGCCACGCTGCTGACCAGGCTGATGTGCCCCCCGCTCTGGCCCGGCTTGGCCAGCTTGGCCTGTGCCTGCATCACCGGCAGCACGACGTCCAGCATGTAGAGCGCGCCGACGTAGTTCACCTGCACGTGGTTCAAGGCCACATCGAGGTCGAAAGCAGTGGCGCGCAACGCCTTGTAGGTGCCGGCGCAGTACATCGCCAGGTCGATGCGGCCATGCACGCTGACGATGCGCGCTGCGGCATCGCGCATGGCGTCGCGGTCGGTGGCGTCCAGCGCCATGGCATCGCTGCGGCCGTGTTCGGCGACGAACTTGTCCAGCGCCTCGCGCCCGCGCGCGGAGACGATGACGCGTGCACCGGCGGCATGCAGCGCGCTGGCCGTGGCGCGGCCGATACCGGTGGAGGCACCCACCAGCCAGACCGTCTTGCCGGCCCAGCTTTCTATGCAGGGGTTCAAGGACATGGGGTTCTTTTAGGGCTTGTAGAAAGACAAGGTCACTTCACCAAGAAAGATGCCGAACTTGCTCATCACGGCCTTGTTGAGCATCACTTTGTCGTCCATCAGGTACATCCAGTCGTCGAACTGCACCTCGTAGACCTTGCCGTCTACTGGCAGGCTGAGCGTGTAGCGCCAGTTCAGCGCGTTGCCGGCGGCGCGGCCTTCGGCCACGCCCACCACGTCGTCGGCGCGGCCGCTCCAGCGGCCGTTGCCCTCGTCGGTGAGCTTCCAGACGCGGCGCTCGGTCTTGCCGTCGCTGTAGGTGAAGCGTTCGTCCAGCGTGCCCTGGTTGCCGCTCCAGGTGCCGGTGAGTTGCACGGTGAAGCGGCGCACCACTTTGCCGGCGCGGTCGGTGAAGATGCCGTGCGCCACCATGGGGCCGTTGAAGTAGGCCTTGAGGTCGAGCACGGGCTTCTCAGCAGCGTAATCGGCCGGCGTGGGCGCCGAGGCGCAGCCACCGAGCAGCGCCGCGGCGGCAGTGAGGGTCGCTGCCAGCACCAGCAGTCGTCGTTGGGTCATCATCAGTTTTCCTTGCGCAGCCAGAAGATCCACAGCAGCCCCGCCGCGCCGAGTTTCAGCAGGCAGGGCAGCAAACAATAGGCCAGGGTCAGCGCCTGCAGCGCACCGGCATCGCGGCCGCCGGGGGTGTAGCCGAAGGCGCCGAGCAGTGGCAGCGCAATGCCGGCGGCCAGGGCCAGATTCAGCTTGGTGGCGAAGTTCCACCAACCGAAGTACGCGCCTTCCAGCTGTTGGCCGTGGCCGGCGCGCTGGATGACCCCGGCCAACAGCGCGCCCGGCAGCGTGAGGTCGGCGCCCAGCGCAATACCGCTGGCCACGCAGACGGCGGTGTAGGCTGCCACGTCACCGGCGCCCAGCATCGCCGCCCAGGCGAAAGTGGCGATGGCCAGAACCATGCCGGCGAGCCATGCCCGCGCCAGGCCGACGCGCGCCACCAGGCGCAGCCACAGCGGCATGCTCAGGGCGCCGGCGGCGAAGTAGCTGGCCAGGAACAGCGGCTCGAAGGTGGGGGCCTGCAGGCGGTCGCGGATGAAGAACAGCACCAGCGTGGCCGGCACCGCGCTGGCCACACCGTTCAGCAGATAGATCGCCAGCAGGCGGCGAAAGGCCGGCGTGCGCAGTGGCGCCAGCAAAGCCGGCGCCGAGTGCGTCGTGATGGCGGGCCGGGGTGCGCGGGCCAGCAGCGCCACGCCCACAGCCAGCGCCAGCGCGAAGACCATGCTCGCCACCGACAAGCCAGCCACCGCCGGCAGCACGCTGGCCACCAGCACGCCCAGCAGCGCCAGACCCTCGCGCCACGAGACGATGCGTGCACGCTGGCCTTCATCACCGCCCAGGCGCGCGCCCCAGGCCTGGTGCAGCACGCTCAACACGCTGTAGCTGAGATAGGTGACGGCCAGCAGCGCGGCGCACCACCACAGCAAGGCTTGTTGCCCGTGGGTGGCTGTGTTCACCGCCGGGAAGAAGAGCCCGCGAAACCCCAGGGCGCACACCACGGCCGCCAGCGTCGCGGCCAGCAGCACGGTGCGCAGCGAGCGTGAAAACCAGCCATCGACCAGGCGGCCTATCCAGGGGTCGGCCACGGCGTCCAGCAAGCGCGCGCCGAGCAGCAGGGCGCCCAAGGTGGCCAGCGGAATGCCGAATTCGGCAGCGTAATGGTTGGGCAGCACCACATAGAGCGGCAGTGCGACGAAGGCCAGCGGCAAACCCAGGCCGCCGTAGGCCAGGCCCTGCGCCCAGCCGCCGCGCCAGCCGGGCGCAGGCGCCACGGCTGCGTTGTTCACGAAGGCTTGCGGCCGAGCAGCTGTTCGCGCATCGCCGGCTCCGAGGTGCGCGGCGAGAGCCAGATGCCGAAGAAGAAGCGCGCGAAGTCGACTTCGCGCAGCTCGCCGCGCAGCTGGCCGTTGACGAAGAAGCGCGCGCCGACCTTGGGCAGGTTCACGCCGGTGATGCGGTCGCCCGGCTGCACGTCGGGGAAGAGCTGCTTCATGTTGCCCAGCCAGCGTTCGGCGGTGACGTCGCTGATCTCGCCCTGGCGGCGCATTTCCGTCAGCGAACGCTCGGCGATGAGATCGCCCTTCAGGTTGCGCTGGTACTGCAGCTCAAGCGCCAGCGGCGTGGCCTGCCAGTCGTTGCCCGGTGCGGTGGCGCCCACCCACAAGCGCCCGTCGTAGATGCGCAGGCCCATGAAGCGCAGCGTGCCGTTGCCCAACAGGCGCGCGCCGGGCACCTCGGCGGCCACTTCAGCCGGCCCGCCGACGGGCGTGGGCGACTGCGCGAACGCGCTGAACGCTGGCAGCAGCACGGTGGCCAGCAAGAGGCGGCGGTGGAGGTGCGTGGTCATGGCGCGAGGTCGGGCGAGCGGCGCAGCGTGAACTGCATGACGTTGGTGTTGCCGGTGTCGAAGGCGGCTTCGCAATACGCCAGGTAGAACTCCCAGATGTGCATGAAGCGCTGGTCGAAACCGAGCTGGCGCACCTGCGGGTCGTGGTGCAGGAACTTCGCGCGCCAGCGGCGCAGCGTCTCGGCGTAATCGGCGCCGAAAGCGCATTCGTTGACCACTTCCAGCCCGGCCTTGGCCGCTTCTTCGCGGAAGGCCTGCGGGCTGGGCAGCAGGCCGCCGGGGAAGATGTACTGCTGGATGAAATCGGTGCCGCGCACGTAGCGGTCGAAGAGGTCGTCGCGGATGGTGATGGTCTGGATGCAGGCCCGGCCGCCGGGCTTGAGCTGGTTGCGCAGCGTGCTGAAGTAGCTGCCCCAGTATTCACGGCCCACGGCCTCGAACATCTCGATGCTGCAGATGGCGTCGAAAGGCCCGTCGGTGATGTCGCGGTAGTCCTGCAGGCGCAGGTCGGTCTTGTCCGCCACGCCGTGGCGCGCCATGCGCTCCTGGGCGAAGGCCAGCTGCTCGGTAGACAGCGTCACGCCCGTCACGTGGGCGTCGAATTCCAGCGCCGCGCATTCGGCCAGCGCGCCCCAGCCGCAGCCCACTTCCAGAAGGCGCTGTCCCGGCTGCAGCTCGCACTCGCTGATGGCGCGGCGCACCTTGGCCAGCTGCGCCTGCGAGGTGGGCTTGGTGAAGTCGCCCTCGAACAGCGCGCTGCTGTAGTTCATCGTCTCGTCCAGCCAGAGGCGGTAGAACGGGTTGCCGATGTCGTAGTGGGCGTGGATGTTCTTGGCCGAGCCGCGGCGCGAGTTGCGGTTCAGCTGATGCTTGATGCGGTGGAACAGCGACCCCCACCAGGTGCCGTTGACCACGGCTTCCACCGCATCGCGGTTGGCGATGAAGAGCTTCAGCAGCGCGGCCAGGTCGGGCGTCGTCCAGTCGCCGGCGATGTAGCTTTCGGCAAAGCCGATGTCGCCACTTTTCAGCGCGGCGCTGCACACCGCCCAGGTGAGCTGGCGCAGCGCCGCGCGCGGCTCGGCGTGTTCGGGGTTGCCGAAGTGCGCCTGTGAACCGTCGGGCAGCTGCACGTCGAGCGTGCCCACGCGCAGCTGCTTCATCAGGCGGAAGACGGCGCGTGCGGCCCCCGGTGCGCTGGGCGGCAGGGCGGTGGCGGTGGAAGTGGTGGTGGAGTTCATGGCCGACGGACTTCAGGTAACGGGGATGACGCTGGTACGCAGTCGGGTGGGAAATGGATGCCGGGCGGATTCGCTGGGCCAGGCTCAGCGCGAGACAAAGGCCTGCGGCGCGGCCGGCTTGCTGACGAAGGGCACCCGCTTGGCGAAGAGTTTCAGCGCCTGCCAGTGAATGCGCGCCAGCACGCCCAGGGTCATCAAAGGCATGCCGAAGAAGGCAGCGCGCACGGCGGCCGGCGTCAGCGGCGCGAGGTGGCCCGAAACGCTGGTGAGCAGCAGCGCGCCCTGCTCATCGTCGTGGTCGACGCGCGCCACGCAGCGCTCGGCCGTGCGCATGAAGCGGAAGCGGTAGCCGCCCGTCACGTGGCAGAAGGGCGAGACGTGGAAGACCTTCTGTGCGCGCAGTTCACGGCCGTAGGCCAGCTGCGGCCCGGCAAGAAGGTAGCAATGCCGTTCGCCGAAGGTGTTGTTCACCTCCACCACCATCGCCGCCAGCGTGCCGTCCGCGCGGTGGCAGTGCCAGAAGCTGACGGGCTTGAAGACGAAGCCCAGCACGCGCGGGTAGGTTTGCAGCCAGACCTCGCCCTGCGCGTCGTGCACGCCCTCGGCGGCCAGCAGTTCGTCCAGCCAGGACAGTGCATCGCTGCGGCCGTCGCCGTGGTCGCGGTCGTGAAAGCTCAGCAGGCCGCGGCGGTTGCGCGCCAGCGCCGCGTTGGGCTGCTGGCGCAGGGCGCGCATCGGCAGCATCACGAAATAGGTCGGGTACTCGAAGGCGTTGGCCTGCGGGCGCAAGCGGCGGTGGCGCACGACCCCGGTGCCTATCAGTGCCAGCGCCGGGTTCATGCGCTCACGGCCTCGGCGCTGCGCGCGTCGCGACTGGCCCACGACTTGCGCAGCCT